>CAZZCS010000015.1:0-34118 GCA_964652645.1 uncultured Candidatus Cloacimonadota bacterium
AATATGTTTACGTTCTTGTTCGAAGCCATCACATGATCCAAACCACCATAACCGATATCATATGCCCAGCCATCTCCACCGATTGCCCAAACAGATTTATCGATGAAGTATGTCTTGAGATCATCAATGCGTTTGAGTAGTTTAGCACAATCTTCGCAGGCATTTTCGATGGCATTGGGAAGCAAGGTTTCGATCTTTTTCAGGTTTTCTTTGGCCTGAACATCTACGTCAGAGAAGTGTTCCAGGGCATAACCAAGAGCTTCTTTCAGAGATGGATCTATTGCTTTTTCCAAAACTTCTGAGACTGCCTTTTTCAGCAACTTGCGGTTTGATTCAACTGCCAGTTTCATACCGAAACTGTATTCTGCATTATCCTCAAACAATGAATTCGCCCAAGCTGGCCCTTTACCGTCTTTGTTTTTGCAATAAGGGATTGTGGGGAAGGTTCCGCCCCAGATCGAAGAACAACCAGTAGCATTGGCTATGATCATGCGATCTCCAAACAACTGGGTTAGTAGTTTTATATAAGGAGTCTCTCCACATCCTGCGCAGGCACCAGAGAATTCCAGAAGGGGTTGCTTGAACTGGCTGCCTTTGACAGTAGTTTCTTTGAAGGTTCCCAGTACATCGTTAGGAAGAGCGTCGAAGTACTCGTAGTTTTCCTGTTCTCCACGTTCTCTCTCCTCTTCGATTGGTTCCATCACAAGTGCTACTTTGGGGCATTCATTCACACATACGCGGCAGCTTTGACAGTCGTCTATATAGACCTGAATCTTATACTGGAATCCCTCGGCACCAGTCGCTTTGAGAGTTGTGAAGCTCTCGGGCTTGTCGCTCAAGTCTTCATTTTTTATGAGTTTAGATCGGATTGCAGCGTGGGGGCACACAAAGGAACATTGATTACATTGAATACAGTTTTCTGGTATCCAGCGCGGAACTGCTGGAGCTACGCGGCGCTTCTCCAGCCTGGCTGTACCTGTGGGAACGAAACCATCATCTGGCATCTGGGAAACCTTGATAATGTCTCCCTCTTCTCTCATTATCGGCTCAATGATTCCCTTGGTAAAAGCATCTGCATTCTCTGGAACGAGTTTCTTTTTGGCCATGTACTTAGCTGTAAGTTCTTGGGGAACTTCAATCTGTACCAGAGCTTCATGAACGCGATCAACTGCTTTCAAGTTCATCTGTACTATCTCTTCACCTTTACGTCCGTAGGTCTTATGTATGGATTCTTTGATGAAGACCAAAGCTTCATTTTCGTCCAAAACACCAGAGATTAAGAAAAAGGCAGTCATCATCACACTGTTGACTCTTCCGCCAAGACCGACAGAATTTGCAATCTCGAGACCATCAATATTGTAAAAACGGATGTTTTTCTCGATTATTGCTTCTTGCATATCCTGAGTTAGGTGATAGAAGGCTTCTTCCCTGCTCCAGTTTGAGTTGAGTAAGAAAACACCACCTTTTTTTATACCACCCAGAAGGTTGAATCTGCCAATAAAGGCTTGATTGTGGCAGGCCACAAAATCTTCTTTGGTCACCAGATACTGAGATTTAATGGGGCTTTTCCCAAAGCGTAGGTGACTGCGAGTAATTCCACCGGATTTTTTACTGTCATACTGGAAATAGCCTTGAGCATAGAGGTCGGTATGATCTCCAATGATCTTGATGCTATTCTTGTTTGCACCTACTGTACCATCAGATCCAAGACCCCAGAACTTGCAATTAATCGTACCAGCAGGTTCTGTATCTATGACCTCATCGACCCTTATGGATAGGTTTGTAACATCATCTTCGATTCCGACTGTGAAGTCGTGAAATCCCTTCTTATCCAAGTGCTTGAAACAGGCATAGACCATTGAAGGAGTGAATTCCTTGGAAGACAAGCCATAACGACCACCAATAATATATTTGTCCCCTTCGTTTTTAAGGGCGGAAACTACGTCCAGATAAAGTGGTTCGCCAATTGAACCAGGTTCTTTTGTGCGGTCTAATACGGCAATTTTCTTTACAGATTTTGGTAATGCTTCCAGGAAGTGTTTTACAGAGAATGGACGGTAAATGCGTACCTTGACCAAGCCAAGTTTCATGCCACGCTCTGTATTGAGGTAGTTTATGGTCTCTTCGATTGTTTCACAAGCAGATCCCATAGCCACGATCACAGATTCGGCTTCTGGATGCCCTACATAATCGAACAAGTTATAATTACGACCAATCTTGTCTCCGACTTTCTTCATGTACTCAGATATGATTTCAGGAGCTTCGTTATAATACTTGTTTACAGTTTCGCGTCCTTGAAAGTACACATCGGGACCCTGTTGACCAACTTTGAGCATTGGTTTGTCAGGATTGAGCGCACGTCTGCGAAATTCTTCTATCAGTTCAGGCTCATTTAGCTCTGATATAGTATCGTAGTCGACTACGTTTATCTTTTGCAGCTCGTGAGAAGTTCTGAAGCCGTCAAAAAATACAAGGAAAGGAATCTTGGTTTTCATGGTTGAGAGCTGACTGACAATCCCCAAATCCATTACTTCTTGAACACTGTTGCAGGCAATCAGTGCAAACCCTGTATTACGGGCAGACATGACATCGGAATGGTCTCCAAAAATTGAAAGTGACTGCGCTGCCAATGATCTAGCGGTAACATAAAAAACTGTAGGCAGCATTTCACCAGCTATCTTGTGCATGTTCGGCAACATCAGCATCAAGCCCTGTGAAGCTGTAAAAGTAGTAGTCACCGCTCCAGCAGAGAGGGATCCATGAACAGCTCCGGCTGCGCCAGCTTCAGATTGCATCTCAATTACATCAACGGTAGTACCGTTCAAATTTTTCTTACCGACGGATGCCCAGGCATCAATCAGTTCTCCCATTGTGGATGATGGAGTAATTGGATAGATTGCTGCGACCTCATTAAAGGCATAAGCAACATGGGCAGCTGCAGTGTTTCCATCCATTGTAGCTTTCTTTTGTTCAGCCATTCTATATCTCCTTGTTAGGCTATTTTTTACGTAAAACAAGTGTTTGTTTGCATTGTTTTGGCAGATATGAATTATGTCAACCAAATTCGCAAGTTCAGATTGACAGAATCCCGCCCTGAAACTTTACTACCTCAAATCTAAAGACAGGAACCCTTATGAAACCATTAAACCTCTTTATTATAGTGCAACCGGGCCTCGAAAGCTATGCCATCCAGGAACTAAACTTCTTGGGGATAAAACATCTAAAAGCAACAAAAGGAGCAATACTCTGCACCGGACACCTCACCACAATCATCAGAATAAATGTGTTTTGTCGTTGTGTTT
This sequence comes from uncultured Candidatus Cloacimonadota bacterium, assembly GCA_964652645.1. Lineage (GTDB taxonomy): Bacteria > Cloacimonadota > Cloacimonadia > Cloacimonadales > Cloacimonadaceae > CAZZCS01. The sequence goes on from CAZZCS010000015.1 coordinate 3,303, forward strand.
CAAGAGTTTTGGTAGATCTTGGTAGTTTTTATGCAGATAACTTTCGCAGCCTCCAAAAAGAAGTGCTCTCCCTGCCCTGGGACCACTTCATTGATAAAGGTCAGCCACTTCCCGGTTTTTGTTTTCATACGGCGTCTTACGACTCTGCCCTATACCACGAAAAAGCAATTGAAGAAAGGATGTTATCCAGTCTATCTTCATATTTCAAGCAAGAAATCCTGGCAAAGCCTACTATTGATGAGCTGACTCAACTGATAGTGATACATGTGAAGAAAAACCATTTCACAATCAGACTTGATACCACGGGTGTTCATCTCCATAAGAGAGGATACAACAAGTTTACGGATGTAGCACCTCTTAGAGAAACAATCGCAGCAGCAATGCTTTATGCTTCCAAAGCAACTTCAAACAAACTCAGTATCCTGGACCCGATGTGTGGCTCTGGAACAATCCCCATAGAGGCGGGATTACTGAAGAATAAGGTTCTGTGGGATAGCTTCAGGAGGTTCAGATTCGAATCCTGGCCAGATTACTCAGAGGATGTAATGGCAAAGGCCAAACAAACAATCAGTTTCCCTGATTATCCATACCAGGATATAATAGCCTCAGACGTCAGTGAGAACGCATGCAAAATAGCTCTAGCAAATGTAAGAAAGGCTGGATTGGATGAATTGATCCGAGTCCAGTCATCCGCTCTCTCAGACTACCAAACTTCTATACTAAGTGGAGTCGCTGCAGTCTTCAACCCTCCCTGGGGTAAAAGACTAAGTGCAACGGATGAGCTCTACCAGGAAATTTTCAGACTTGGCCAACAGACTGCTGAGAGCATCATCATTAGCCCGCATCTATATGCAAAACAAGGCAACGTCCTCTTTTCGGTCAAGAGTGGTGACATCAAACTGCACTGCCAGAGACTCTGATACCAAGGCTACAGCTTCACATCCTGCAACGGCTCATGTCCACGCAGTACTCAGATATAAAGCTTATACCTTCCTGCTCCAGAAGTACTCTCTGTTGCTCCTTGGCCTCAACACTATGAAAGGCTATACTTCCGTCGCTTCTCACCACCCTATGCCAGGGAAGAGTATACTTTTCCGAACAACTATGTAACAGTCTTGCTACTCTCCTGGCTCCATTGGGGATTCCAGCCAACTGGGCAATTTGACCGTAACTGGCTACCCTCCCTTCCGGGATAGCCCTTACTAGAGCGATAATATGATCTTTCATTGTCTACTACCTTCTTTGAGACACCTGTCAAATGAGGTTGCCTCAATTAAATCAAAAAAATTGTGCTCTCCGAGTAAATCAAGTTATCTTTTGAATAGAGCTCAATATCTTGAGTCTGAATATCATATTAAGGAGGTAACATGAATCAGAAACCAAATCCAGGTCAAGAGATAAAAATCAAGGCCCCAACCTTGAACACTCTTAGCGCTACTATCGTTTCAATCCTCCTGTTGGCAATTGTTCTCTATGCCACGATGCCAGTAATTTCATTTCGTTTTGTCGGTTGGGCTGTTGCCATTGCCGTCGTTTTGATGCCTTTTCTAACTGTACCCCGATGTCATAGAGTAATTAAGGCAGTTTATCTTGTTCTTGCTGGTTTCATTGTCTTCGCTTCAATCTTCTCAGCCCCAATCTTCAACGCCCAGAGATATCGAAACTTGATTGGTGAAGTAACTCATTCCGAATTCACAGAGCTAGTTTCTCCGATCAATCTCGAACAGGTACCAATTGTCGATCGAAGCTTTGCCAGGGCCCTCGCAGAAAAAAAACTGGGGGAAGATTATGCCCTGGGCAGCAGGGTAACCCTTGGCTGGCCTACCAGGCAGATGGTACGCAATAAGCTATACTGGGTGGTGCCACTGCTCCATAGTGGCTTCTTTAAATGGCTGACAAACCTGGAAGAAGGAACACCCGGTTACATCATGGTCTCAGCCACCAACCCACAAGATATTACCTTTGTACGGCAGCTCAATGACGAACCAATTGTTATAAAGTATCAACAAAACGCCTATTTCAACCAAAAACTACACCGACACTTGTATCTGAACGGATTTGTAACCAAAGGCATGGGCGATTATACTTTCGAAGTAGATGAAGAGGGAAATCCATTCTGGACGGTTACTGTTTACAATCATCGCGTGGGAGTTGCCGGGCCGGATGCCTATGGTCTGGCAGTCGTACATGCTGGCACCGGAGAGATAAAGTACTATCCCATGATTCAAACAGAAACAGGTTGGTCGGACGAGAATATTCCCGCATGGATAGACCGGGTTCAACCAGCCGAATATGTTCTCGACCAGTTGAACTGGTGGGGACACTATGTAAGAGGCTTTTGGAATACACTCTTTGGTAAACGCGATATGCTTATGGTAACTGATGGTTACAATATCATTTATGGCAATGATAACCGTAACTATTTCTATACAGGAATGTCCAGTATTGGCTCTGATGATGGAACTGTTGGGTTTGTCCTTACCGATACTAGAACCAAGCATACACATTTGTACCGGATGTCTGGAGCTACTGAATATGCTGCCATGCAATCTGCACAGGGGAAAGTGCAAAATTTTAGATATCTGGCGACCTTCCCTATCCTGGTAAATCTGCAAGGGATTCCTACCTATTTTATGACTCTCAAGGATAGTGCAGGCCTAGTCAAGATGTTTGCCTTTGTTTCAGTGAGAGACTTCAGCCTGGCAGGAGTCGGTGAATCCATAAGATCTGCAAGAGACAACTATCAAATGCAGCTTGCTAATAGCAGATTAGGTATTCTCCCAGATGGAGCAACAATTGAAACTACGTTAACTGGTACTGTTTCGAGAATTGGTGTGGATGTTAAAGAAGCACGTACCTTTTACTATCTAACTCTTGCAGAGCATGAGGACAAGATCTTTGTTGCCACCATTAATCTCAGCGGAGCCTTACCAGTCACCAGGCCTGGAGATAAAGTAAGTATAAGTTATCTGGAAACAGATGAGCGAGAAGTGAACGTAAATAGCTTGAAAAATATAAGTTTGGGAGACTAACTGTAGAGACCATTTCAATCACTCCAAGTGCAGATGGACTTACGCTAAGTGACTGCGATGCTTTATCGAATGGGGCACTGCTAAGTGCCCCGATATGTTAACTAACGATGTTACAGCAGCCTGGCAGATAGTTGACCTCAGCTTGGCCTCAAGATCGCCTCGAGATGGCCTCGAGTACTCGAGGCCATCTCGAGGCGATCTTGAGGCGAAGACGAGGCGATGGATTAGGGAGCCGTCCTTTGACAAGACAAAACATCTTTCCCGATTTATATGGAACATCCCATAATGCAGAACGTTGATCTACAATGACAATCTGGATAAAAAATGACCGAAATTATTACAATTCCAGTGTCTAATGGTTCAACGCTATTGGGAGCTCACTATCCAGCTCAAGCGCTCATCAGTTCACGCTCTACAACCCCAGAACCAGCAATAAATGGCGTTCATATCCATGTCCTTGGAGCAATCAGTCCTCAACAGGTTATCTTCATTAAGGAATGTTTCTTGCATAACAGCGGGCATATGATTTTTTAATTAAGTTGAGGAGATAAGATGAAAAAAACATTACTCATCCTAGTGCTTATGTCGCTGGTGTTTCTCTATGCTGCAGAGACTGATTATTCTGCAATACAGACAAACCGGCCATTTGCGATCCAATCCCGATCTGGCAACGCCATGAACATCAAGTTTACCTTGCCTGAGTTTGAGATTAAAAATGAAACTCTTTCAAGTGCAAACTATCAGAAAATTTTCATGCAAAATGCAGAGTATCTTGCTGAAGATGGCATGCCTGAGCTTCCTGTTTTGAGTACTTCAATAGCAATCCCCCACCGTGGTGGAGTACAGCTTGAGGTTTTGAACACAGAGTTCAACGTAATCACTCAGTATATGCCCTATCCAGTGCAAGCTGGCATGGAAACAGACAACCCAAAATCAGTCAATTTTAATAGTGTTTTCTATCAAGGAACCGGGCAGTATCCGAGTTCGATCGTTGAATATGGAGATCCTGTTATTATCCGTGATCTGAGAATTGTCACTATAAACATCACCCCCTTTGTTTGGGATGCAGCTACCCAGCAGTTACGAGTAAATAACGAGATTGATTTCAGATTGACTTTCAACGACTTACCTTCTGTAAACGAATTATCCGAAGAGCCTACTTTTATCTCCCCAAGTTTTGCCAAAGTTTACGAAGGCTTGATCTTAAATTTTGATGACTATCGGAATGCGGTGTTTGCCAATCAACCTCCTAAATATCTGGTGATTTATGGCAATTCTACTGACCAGGCTTATCTTACCAAGCTCGATGAGTATGCCTTGTGGAAACGTCAGAAAGGTGCGGATGTTGCCATGGTTAGCACTTCTGTAGCAGGTACATCAAATACTGCTATAAAGAACTACATCCAGACTCAATACGACAATATAAATACTCGTCCGGATTTTATCATACTTATTGGTGATACTTCTGGCTCTTATACAATCCCCACTTTCATGCATGGTTCCTTCCCTGGAGATTACATTTATACTCATCTGGCAGGAAATGACTTCCAGGGCGATGCCTTTATTGGCCGTATATCAGCAGAAAACTTTGCACAATTGGACAACTTGCTGGCAAAAGGATTAGCCTACGAGAAGAATATCAATGTCGCTCAGGCTGACTGGCTGGATCGTATGCTCCTGGTGGGAGACTGGTCTCCATCAGGAATCTCCTGTATGTATATCAGTAAATACATGAAAGAAGTATCATATTTTGTCAATCCAAACTATACATATACAGAGCTGTATGGCTCGGACCCATCCCCCACACAGATGAATGCTGCCATGAACCAGGGCGTTGGCTTCTTTAACTATCGTGGTTATCTCGGCATGAGCGGGTGGAGCCCTTCAGAGTCCAACCTATTCAACGGAAACAAACTTCCGCATGCCATAATCATTACTTGTGGTACGGGTAACTTTAATAATTCCACTGCCACATCTGAAGCCTTCATTCGTTTAGGAACCTCAGCAGCCCCAAAAGGTGCTGTGACTGCGATAGGCATGGCGACGTCAAGTACCCATACATCGTTTAACAACACCCTCAATGGTGGCATCATTAATGGACTTTTCACCCATGGTATGCGTACAATGGGAGAGGCTATGTTGAACGGAAAGTTGTATTTGCATCAGATATATGGAGTATCATCACCGTCAAATGCTCAGAACTTTGCCATGATGGGGAACCTGATGGGAGATCCTACTCTCGAAGTCTTTGTCGGTATCCCTGGAGAATTCTCTGTCGATATGCCAGTATCCATACCAGTAGGGCTCAGCTTACTTGATATTGCAGTAACAAGCTCAGGAGCACCGATTGAGGGAGCCTGTGTAACTATTTCACAAGGTTCAACAATTATTTCCCGGGGCTATACTGATGCTGAAGGCAATGTCATAATGATCCTTCCTGAAACGATGGTTGAAGGCGAAGGTGTGGTCACAATATCAAAGCATGACTTCAAACCTTTGCAGCAAACCATTGTTATAGAAAACACAGGGACATTGGTACCTGGACCCATCGCAATAGATGACGATAATACGGGTGAATCAAGTGGAAATAACGATGGTTTTGCCAATAGTGGAGAAACCCTGGAAGTGCTTTTTGGCCTAAGAAACACAGGCACAAATCCCATAAATGGTATCAGTGGTTATATTACTACTACAAATCCCTATGTCACATTCATAGACTCTCTGGTAACCTACCCCGACACCCCAGGTGGGACACTTAGTTTCAATCTGAACCCTGTAGTAATGCACATTGCTCCAAATTGCCCACACGAAGCGATGCTGAGAATGCATATCATGCTTACAGATAGCAACGGCAACGAATACGACATTTCTGAATTTATGGAAGTTACAAGTGCGAAGTTGAGATTTGTGAGTTCACTTGTAGAAAGCCCAAATTCAGTTCTTGATCCCGGTGAAAGCGCATCATTCAATATCACAATCCAGAATAACGGTGCCGTAATGGCAACTGATCTTCATTCGAGATTATACACTTTGAATGATCTGGTTTCGGTTGTTGATAATCTTGGATACTTTGGTGATGTGGCAGTTGGTGGATTAGCCGCAACCACCACAGATAACTTTACTCTGGAAGCACGGGACGAAGTACTGCCAGGAATGCTCATACCAATGCGCCTGAGACTCTTCAATGATGCTGGGTTTGAACAATTTGTCGATTTTACTCTGACCATAGGAAACGTAACTGTCACTGATCCTTTAGGTCCATGTTCCTACGGCTATGTTATTTATGATGATAATGACAATTACGACTTAGCGCCCGTTTACGATTGGGTAGGAATCGCCCCTGCAGAAGGTGGACAGGGTGTCGCTCTACCCATTAGCGATATATATGTTTCCAGTAACGAAGGTGACCAGGTAGGGGCACAATCTCTTGCAGTAGTAGCTCTTCCTTTCCCCTTCCAATTCTACGGCAGAATTTATGAGCAAATCACGGTATGCTCCAATGGATTCATCGCTCTTGGCGTAACTGAAAATGCTGAATTCCGTAATTTCCGCCTCCCAGGCGCCATGGGACCTAATCCCATGATAGCAGCCTTCTGGGATGATCTTGCCACACATACTGGCAGTGGTATCTATACCTGGTTTGATCGCAATAATCACGCCTTTGTGATAGAATGGTATAACATGAAGAATGGGTATAATGGATCCTCAGAAGAGACCTTCCAGATCATTCTCTACGATCAATCCGTATATACAACCAGCCTTGGCGATGGTCCCATCAAAATTCAATATAAGGTATTCAACAACGTCAATGCCCAAAGTGGAAACAGACATGGTAACTATTCTACTATTGGCATAGTCGATCATACTGGTTTAGTTGGTTTGGAGTACAGCTTCAACAACACCTACCCAACAGCCGCATCTCCTCTTGGCAATGAAAGAGCTCTCTATATCACAAACATTCCTGTTTACCATCAGGCTGCTCATGTGATCATGGGTGAAACCTACATTCAGGACACAAACATGAACAATGTTGTTGAGCCCGGAGAGACTGTAAAGCTCGGCATCCAACTCACCAACATCGGTAATGTCGTGGCTGATGGCATTGAAGCAGTGTTATCAACCCAGGATGAATACATCACGATGGTTACCGATACTTCCGAATACTTCCCGCTGGAAGGTGGAGAGACTTCAGGGGTCAATCGTACACCATTTGAGTTTATCGTTTCACCAAACTGCCCAAATCAACGTGTAATCAATTTTGTCCTGACTGTCACCTCTGGTGAGTACGTCTGGACACGTAATTTCAGTATCCGGGTTGAAGCTGCTGAACTCAGCTACCACTCATATATGGTAAATGATTATGACGCCAATTTCAACGGCATCGTTGATGCAGACGAAACTGTAAAAGTGGTGGTGAACCTCAGAAATGGAGCAGATGTGGAATCCAGAAACGTAACTGCTACCCTGAGTGTTTCAAATCCATTTGTCGATATTCACAATCCGGCGATTAGCGTAGATATCATCCCTGCAAATGCAATCATGCAGATGGTTTACGATGTCACTTTCAACGCTGGAATCACCTCCAATACATATGTCACATTCGATTTCAATGCCACTACATCAAATGGCCTGCCAATCAGTACTCCTATCAATGTTCCTTTCGAAATGCCTGGAGCATTTTATGATTTCGAACATGATAATGGTGGTTTCTCGGCAGAGACTGGCTGGGAATGGGGAACTCCGGCCCAGGTGACACCTTTCTCTGGTACCAAGGTATGGGCTACGGGATTGGCTGGCAACTATCCTGATTATGTGAACTTCAATCTCTATACCCCGATTTATGTTCTAACTGAAAATCCAAGCCTTAGTTTCAAGCACAACTACAGCACTGAAGCTAACTTCGACGGCGCAAATGTGAGCATCTCCACAAATGGTGGAAGCTCCTGGACTGTTATTACTCCGACCGGTGGTTATACAAATAATAGCATCCCCGGTCTTGATGGCGAAGCTGGATATTCTGGTTCTAGCAGTGGCTGGCAAACTGCCACCTTTAGCCTCTCTCAGTATCAGAATCAGGAAGTTATGTTCAGATTCAAGTTTGGTAGTGATGGCCAGAATGTTAGCCTGGGTTGGTTCATTGATGACGTACAGCTTACAGGTATCTCGAATAAAACCGGTATCCTGCATGGTGAAGTGATCCCGACTTCTGGTTTGAGCCCGGAACTTGCCAACGTAGTCACCTACTCCGGATATGCCACCCATCCTGGCCAGAACGGGATGTACAGACTGTACCTTAAAAATGGAACATATAGTGCAAACGCTTATATGGACTACCACCAATCTGCTTCAGCCAATGGAATCATAATCAGTGCTGAGAATCTAGTACGCCAGGCAGATTTCACACTTGTTCATCTTCCCAAACCTATGAGCGTAAGCTACACTGTAAACAATGATACTGGTCTATTAAGTCTTGAGTGGAATGAACCTTATGATCCAGTATTGCCAGTCGTTGCTTACAAAGTTTACAAGAAATTCGATACTGGTCCTTTTGTCTTTATTCATGAGACTACTGCCCTGCAATACACTGAAACCCTTACTCTTCATGGAAGGTATCAGTATTATATAACAGTGAAATACGTGAATACAGAAGGTGCTCCCAGCGATATCAGCAACTTCCTCTTCCCCTATGTTGGTGAAGACGAACAAATCAACACACCAGTTCTGGTCACCATGCTGAGATCAAACTATCCAAACCCATTCAACCCCACAACGACGATAGCATATGATCTGGCAAAATCTGGCAATGTAAACCTCAAGATTTACAACGTCAAAGGCCAGTTGGTAAAGAACCTGTACAATGGCCCTCAAAGTGCTGGAAGACATCATCTCACCTGGAGTGGTAGGGATGAATCAAATCGCCCAGTAGCATCCGGTGTGTATTTCTATCGCCTTGAAACCCAAGGTTATACAAGCACTAGAAAAATGCTAATGATGAAATAATCTCCTCACAAAGGAAAAGCTCCATCGCAAGATGGAGCTTTTTTTTTGAACTTGCTCTCGACAGATGTACATCTTGAAAGAGGATTTTTGGAAACTAAGCTCCGGAGATTACGCCACCACCTAGAACAATATCATTATCATAGAATACCACTGCCTGTCCAGGTGTTATGGATAGCTGGTCTTCGTCAAAAGTTACTTTTACTGTGTGATCCTCTTTGATCTCGATCATGCAGTTCGCTGGCTCATGCTGCAATCTGATCTTGGCAGTAGTGCGCATCATACCAGTCGGCTCAGCTATGGAAATCCAGTTCATCCGTTCCACCACCAGTTCCCTTTTGAAGAGAAACTGCTTGGGGCCTACGATGATTCTGTTCTGGGCGGCATCAATCTCCAACACGAAATACGGTTCGCTCTGGCCAGGGATTCCAAGATTGCGCCTCTGCCCTATTGTATAATGAATCAAGCCTCTGTGCGTGGCCAGGGTTTGACCATTAATGTCGACAATATCACCAGGAGCAAAGGAGCCCCCCTCAAAGAGCACAGAATAGTCGTCTGTTTCCAGAAAATCCTGACTTTCCTGCTTTGCAATCAGTTCTTCAAAGCCGTATTTCATAGCTATTGATTTCGTTTCTACCTTAGTGATTTCACCCAAAGGGAAGGTGCACGTTGCAAGCTGTTCCTGGCTCAAGTAAGTCAAAAAATATGATTGATCCTTGGCTTTGTCTATTGCTCTGAGCAACTGGTATCTACCCGTTTCTGGATTTGAGCGAACCCGGACATAATGCCCTGTGGCAAAGAGATCAAACTCGAGTCCTTGCTCTCTAGCTTTTTGGGGAAGTAACCCAAACTTCATCCTTTGATTACACATCAGGCAGGGGTTTGGAGTCTTCCCAGAGATGTAAGTATCACAGAAATAGGAGAGTACATTATCCTTGAATTCATCTTTGAGATGGATTACGTGATGTTCGATGCCGAGTTTGCCACAAACTCTTCGTGCTGATTCGATATCTTCCTTCTCACCTGGTCCAAAGCATCCGCTCTTGATGGATTCTGTGATTGGGATGCTTTCGTCCCAGATCGCCATTGTGATCCCTATTACATTGTGCCCTTGCTCTTTCAGGAGTAAGGCAGCCATTGTGGAATCAATCCCTCCGCTAATGCCGACGGCAATATTCATTATTCTACCTCATGCATGGATTTCAAAGAAGCTTTCCAATCTGAGCAAAGTTCTGGAGTCAATCTCTTCTGGCTGATCCCCTTCAAGAGTCAGGAAAGGAAGCTTTATGTGTTTCTTTAACAGTATGTTATCAATTTGCAAATGACAAAAGGACTGTGTGTAGCTGATTATCGCTCCCACGCCCCTGCGCTGGATCTCTGATTTTATATCCTCTAACCTGTCAAAGACGCTATAGGGATATGTATAGTCTAGATACTGCTCGATTATATCCTCACAAAGATTTGGCATCGCAAATTGTCTCTGTACTTCATTGTAAATTACATCTCCGCCAAGTTCACATATCTTGTCGTATAGATTCAGATAGATAGGAGGAACTCCGATGTAGGCCAGACGAAGCCTTGTTTGTAAGGGTTTACGCCCGCTAACATCAGCCATGAAATCATCCAGCTTTGCTTCATAGAGATCTGGATCTCCCCAGAAGTCGGATGAGTTCACAAGCCAATAGTGATTTTCTTTCCCGGAAACTATCCGTTCCTCGTATGTCCACTCATCCAACACAATCAGTTTCTTCCGAATCCTATCCAGCCTTTGTTTCACCTTCAGAGTCTCCCCCCGGGACACTCCGTAGTGGTTTTCGAGATCTGAAATCTGCCTGTCAAGCTCTTCATATTTCTTACTGGGGGGAAACGAGAAGTAGCGTACAGTCTTGCCTTCCTCTTCCAGTAAATTCAAGATAGAATGTGTGTTTGAGCAGTCACCCTGGATTATTCCAATTACCTCATCAAGATTGGAACTCAATGCGGCGATATAATTACCCTTGATCCAGCTACAAATAGTTCTGGGAAATCCCTTTAGCTCTGCCTGGCTCACGTTTGAACCAGGATTACCTGTAACGAAAAGATTATTCAGATCTACAGGGATATGACCTGCAGCAAGAATGACTTCGATCGGTAACGAAGTGGTAAATCCGATTCTTTTAGCTGTTTTCATAGCTCAGCTCCAGGTATTTATCTTCCAATCCCTGGATCTCCATCTTGAGATTAAATATTTTGGTCTCTGTTTCTTGCATCTGCAATTGCAATATCTGGACTCGACCTGAGTCGTTGTATGTGTCTGATGAGGCAAGCTGCATATGGATTTTTTCCAGTTCTTTTTCTTTAAGTGATATAGAATCTTGAATCTCTTCTATCTGAACGTGCAGTTTCTGAAGCTGCCAGGGATTCACCTTTTTTTTCTTCTCTCTTAATACTCGAGTACTTTTTTCAAGCTCAGGAACCTCGAAACTGAGCTCCAGAGCGAGATCAATATCAGTGGTGAATTCATCAATGGAAGTGTATATCTGTCCGTGTTTTGCCTTTTTTCTAAACACCCAGGCTTTGGTAGCCAACTCTCTAATAAAGTAGCGGTCGTGGCTCACAAAGATGATGGTGCCATTGTATTCTTTCAAAGCCACCAAAAGTGAATCACTCATCTCGATGTCCAGGTGATTTGTAGGCTCATCCAGAATCAGAAGGTTTGGACTCTGATGAATCAGTACAGACAGATACAGCCTGGACTTTTCTCCGCCACTGAGTACCGACACCAGTTTTTCTACATCGTCACCTTTAAACCCAAATCTGGCCAGCCAGGACAGGATATAGCCATTTGTAGCGTCCGGAACGATCTGCCAGAGGGTTTCTTTTACAGTGATAGACCCATCAAGATCAATCTGATGCTGATCGTAATAGCCGATATCCAGGCTGGCTCCGATCTTCAGATTCCCATCCAAAATAGGCAGTTCTCCCAGTAATGTCTTCAGCAGGGTAGTCTTTCCGCATCCATTGGGACCGACCACGCAGATGCGATCCTGATAGTGTGCAAAAAGATTAACTTCTTCAGCAAGAAGATTTCCAGCTACACCGAGCCTTGCTTCCTCAAGAACATAAACGTCGTTTCCGCTTCTGCCACTGCTATTTATCCTCAGATTTATACTCTTGATATGCTTGGGGCGGTTAATTATTTCCGTCTTCTGGATTTGTTTGAGACGGGATTTGGCTTGGGCTGTCTTTTGGCTACCCATGTTTCTGCGAATGAATTCCTGAGTCTCAGAGAGCCACTTTTGCTGTCTCTCATATTGTCGTTCCTGACTCATGAGCGCAATGTCTCGAGCTGCCCGAAATGAGCTGTAGTTCCCTTTAGTGATGGATATTCTGCCCTCTTCGAGATAGAATATACTGCTAATTGAGTTATCCAAAAAAGTGCGATCATGTGATACCAGCAAAAAGGGTTTGTCGAGTTTGTTCAGGTATTTTTCCAGCCAGGAGATCATCCCAATATCCAGGTGGTTCGTAGGCTCGTCCATGATCAAAACATCAAATTGTGCAAGGAGTATGGAAGCAAGGCAAATCCTGGTTTGTTCCCCGCCACTGAAGCTTCCAATCGATTTCTTCCAAACAGATTCGGGTAGATCTAGCATTGAAAGCACATACTTTACTTCATTCTCATGTTCGAAACCACCGATTTCCTGGAACTTGTTGATGGCACTTTTCAACAGGGACTCGGTGCTGTCGTCGTGCGCGTTATGAAGCTGGCTGGAAAGACGATCTATCCGCTGCCAGATTTCTTTGATGTCCGTTCGACTGCACATTATGTAGTCGATCATGACAAGATTTGGATCGAGCTGCATGTTTTGAGGAAGATAGGCGATGCGACATTTCCTGGCGATAGAGACAGTGCCCTCTGTAGGTTCCAGTGCTCCCAGGATAATCTTGATCAAAGTTGATTTTCCACAACCATTGGGGCCAATCAAACCGATTCTGCTGTTATGTTCGACTGAACACGACAATTCACGCAGCACAAAATTGCCGCCAAATTCGATTCCAACATTTGTTACCTGTATTAAACTCATATTAGATGTTAATTTGTAGAAGTGCGTTCGATGTCAAACATAAATTTTACTTGTCAAAAAAGGGGGAGCTTATTTTGTGGAGCTACAAGGTCGGGATGTAGCGCAGTCCGGGTAGCGTACTTGAATGGGGTTCAAGTGGTCGCAGGTTCAAATCCTGTCATCCCGACCATACAGTTTTAACGATCTTGTACCAGCCCAGGCCTCATTCTCTGAGGTTCTGGGTTTTTTTATTCGCGAAACAAGGGCAGGAAGTTTAGCTCAAAATCCTTATCAAGTGTGTTACCAAAGACATCTTTGGTGTTCTTCAGGATTACGAGAGTATAGGATCTGTAGTTCCGGAGGGGAATTGACGGTCTGAACACGTAGGTGTTACTATCTCCAGAGAGTAAATCCATCCTTATCTTATCCTTACTTTCCGAAGAGCGTAATTCAAAACTGATGTTTTCTCGGGGTATTATCCTGGAAAAGGTAACTGAGAGATGGGGCTGTAAACTGTTTACTGAAGTACCATTACGGGGAGATGAACCTATGATCTTGAGAGCTATAGTATCCTGTCTGGTGCTGCCATTAAACTGCATACCAGCCCTACTGGTTACATTGCCTTTGGGATCTCTGATTTGCTCGACTATCAGCTGATAACGTGAAGTGTCTTGTTCTGCGGTTATCAAGTTCAGCTTGCTCTTTGCCAGACTTCTAAGCTTAACAGGGAGTGGCTCATTGTCTCGAACCCTAAATATGGCGAGCTCACCGAGGGAGGCGATCTCTTCCGAGAATGAAATCTCTATCTCGCGGGCGGAAAGTGATCTTACACTGCGGATTTGGGCCAGGGTTGTGTCCCGATAAGTCAGATTTATGTCCAGATTCACAAACTTGGCAGCTTCAGTCCTTCCCTCAAAAAAGGGTTCTTTTGAGAAGTCATAGCGCCCATTCCGATCCTTATCGATGTAAGCGCGGATGATGTGTCCGATGGGGTTCAATCCCTCCAGCGAATATGTTTTCCCCTCTATCCGGGTACTCATTATCAGCAGGGAGTCCGCAGAAAGCAGGTTCACGGCTATTGGTAAACCAATGTCTTCGGCCAATTCATAGTCGATATTCCCAGAAATCTTACTCTCGTTTAGAACACCATTTCTATAGACCAAAGTCTGGCTCCTTTCCAAAGCATTACCCCGTGTATCCTTCAACCTTGGCGAAAGAGTAACAAAATAATTTGTGTTCACCAATAGATCATCATTGAGCTGTATCGTTATCGTATTGTTATCATAACTGATCTTCTTGTTCCTGATGGGGGGATAGATATAGATAGACGAGGCTATAGTTGTCTTATCCAGTGCTTTAGAGAAGGTAATCTCAATTCTTTTATCAGAGATATCTCCAAATACCTCTGGTACAGAAGCTGTTACTACAGGTCTTTCAACATCTACAGGTCCCCCAGTCGGAGGCTTTTTGCTTCCACAGGCTGCTAGCGCAAGAATCAATATGGCAACAAAGCCGAATTTAAAAACCTTGTTCATGTAACCAACTTTCCGTTATTTTGGGGGTTCCAGATTGCATTTGTCTGGCCAGATACTTACCTAGAACATCATATTCAATATTCACATACTGGCCAATCTGCAAGCGGCTAAGATTTGTATTTTCCAGAGTATGCCCGATCAAGGCCACTGCAAAGCGCTCAACTGTGAGCTCTGCAATCGTCAGACTGACTCCATTCACAGCTATTGAGCCTTGAGGAACAAGGAGTGCTCTATCTTGAGCTGGATAACTGAATTCGAGGTAGACTGTACCTTGCCTGTCCCGAACATTCGCAAGAGTCAATACTGTATCCACGTGGCCCTGTACCCAATGCCCATCAAGTCTTGCGCCAATCTCCAGGGCTCTTTCCAGATTTATGGTATCTCCACGCTTCCACTTTGAGGCGTTACTCTTGTGAAGTGTTTCGTTCATAAGCTCCACTTCGAAGCTAGTATTTACAAACCGCACTACTGTAAGACAAATACCATTACAGGCAATACTGGCACCTTCATATAGCTTGGTAAAGCTATCAGGGCGTCCAAGCCTGACGAAGGTCTTCAGGCCCTGCCTTGAAATCGCTTCGATCTGACTTTGTCTCTCAATTATACCTGTGAACATCAGACAGAGTACCTTCGTTTCCAGGCATTTGCCAAAGTATGCAGGCTGCTGTATTCCAAATCTCCTCCAAAGGGAATTCCTGTGGAAAGCCTGGTAACAGCCAGTCCCCTATCGGACAATATATCAGAAAGATAGTGGATGGTGGCCTCACCCTCGGCAGAGGGTTTGAGCGCCAGGATAAGTTCTTGAGGCTTGTGTCGCTCGATAATCTCTAGCAGATGGTCGATGTTGATTTGCTCCGGGCCGTATCCATCGATAGGTGACAGCAAATGCCCCAATACAAAGTATCTCCCCGTGTATTCATTCATGTTTTCAATGATAAAGATGTCAGCAGAGTTCTCTACCACACATAGCAAATCGCCATTCCTATCAGGAGAACTGCAGATTGGGCAGGGGTTTGATTCTGATAGCATGTTGCATTCATCGCAGGTGCAAAACACTTCCACTGTTTCCTTTATCACGCTCGATAACTCGAGGGCAAAGGCCTTGTCCTGGCTGATTAGATGCCAGGCCAGGCGTTGAGCGCTCTTCTTCCCGATACCGGGGAAGCGGTTCAAAGCAAACACCAAACGCTCAAAACTGGGAAAAAGAATCATTAAAACATTCCTGGAATCTTTAGTCCACCAGTCAGTTTTCCCATTGCTTCAGAGGAAGTCGTAGCCACTTTATCCTGTACCTCCTGAAGAGCCGCCAGGATGAGATCTTCCAACATCTCCACATCTTCGGGATCAACAGCTTGAGGATCGATTTTGATACTGGTAACTTCGTACTTGCCATTCATTTGGACTTTTACAATGCCGCCACCGGAACTGGCTTCAAACACTTGGTTTTCCATTTCCTCTTGCTGTTTCATCATCTCTTGTTGCATCTTCTGTGCCTGCTTCATCAGGTCTTTCATATTTTTTCCACCGGGAAACATAATTATCTCCTATTGTTTCTGTATTTTAGCTAGTCTTGTCATATAAACTGCATGTTCTCTTATCGTCAAGTAGTTTCATCCCCTCTTCTACAGCAAGACATATGCTCGCTTCTTTCATATAGTTAGAAGAATGGAATAGATCACATTACACTTATAAATAGGCGCAATCTCGTCACAACCACTTATCTATCACTTGAAACATTCTCGAAATTTGGATCGGTTTTTCCAGAAAGTCGTCCATTCCAGCTTCTTCGCAACGCTTGATATCATCCTTGAGCACAGAGGCAGTAAGCGCTATCACCGGAATGTGCTTGAGTTTGTCATCGCTTTTGATGATCCGGGTAGCCTCCAGTCCACTCATGACTGGCATGTGGACATCCATAAGCACCAATTGGATCCGATGGTTGTGTTCCAGAATATCGAGAGCGACTTTACCGTTTTCGGCATAAATGATTGAGAAGTCATAGGGTTCTAGTAGCTTACTCATCAACATTCTGTTTATTTTATTGTCTTCCACGACCAGGATGTTGGCAGTTTTGCCTCCATTTTTACTGGAAGGAAGTGGCTCAATCTCTACGCTCTTTGCCTTTAGGGCTGGGATTTCTATTGTAAATATCGATCCACTTGTTGGTTTGATCTCTGCCCTCAAGGTACCACCCAGTATTTTGGCTATCCTGGAACTGAGCCCGAGCCCCATCCCCAGCCCACTATACCTTCTTGTGATGCTGTTGTCTGCTTGTTCAAAGAGGTTGAAGATTGCACTGAGCTTGTCGGGCTGAATACCTATTCCCGTATCATCAACAGAAAAGACTAACGTACAGTTTCTATCATCTACGTCCTCATAACCAATTGAAAAGAGAATGGTGCCAGACTCTGTAAACTTTACCGCATTGGATAGGATACTATTTAGAATTCGTTGAATCTTATCGATATCTACCAGAACCAGAGGGATAGAGCTATCGAGTTCGAGCTTGGGTTGGATTTTCTTGGCAGCGATTATCGGTTTATACTGCTGCCAGAGATGCATAACGAGTTGTTCAATAGAGCATTCTGTAATTGTGATTTGGGTCTTACCTATCTCCAGATTTGACAAATCCAGAATGTCGTTGATCAAAGATAGCAGCTTGTGACCACTATCAATAATAACTTGGGCAAAATCGGCTTGATCTGCACTAAGATTACTGTTTGCAAGCATTTGAGAGAATCCCATAATCGCATTCATGGGGGTTCTGATCTCATGGCTCATATTAGCCAGGAAAGCACTCTTTGCCTTATTGGCTTTTTCCGCCGCTTCTTTTGCTTCGTGCAGGGCAAAGACTGCGTTCTGGCGCAAGATCGCTCCACCAATGCTGTCCCCGATCCCAGATAAAAGAGTCATGTGATCACTCTTTAGATGGTGCTCATTTTTGGTACTTAACAAACACAACAAGCCCCAAAATTCAGTTCCATATCTTATCGGTAATACTGCTAAATGCTGCAGTTCTTGTAGTTTGTACTTGCTGATCAGAGAGAGTATGTCTTCTCTCTTCAAAAGGAGAGGTTTGTTATCCTTGATGGACTCTGCCCAGATGTGATTTTGCTCTTCCCAAAAACGGAGAAACTTGGCAGAGTACTTACTATCCTCATCTCCGACATAGATAGAGAAGCTATCATCACCACCAAGATTAGATATTTTCTTTGAATTAAGGATTAACACCTGATCATATCCAGTGACTTCTTTGAGTAGATCTGTAGCAAACCTGGCTGCATCTTCAAAACTGCTAGATGTGAGCAGGTTACTTGAGATCTTTGTACTAGCTTCCAGGATTCTGCGCTGAACATCCTTATCTGAAGCTTGTTTCAGCTTGTCGTAATAGTGTGAAAGAATATCTGCTGAGGCGGTTAAAAACGACTTTAACTCGCCGATACTATAGTTTTCATCGCCTTCAATTACGATGTTTACAAATCCGAACCAGAATTTGTTGATATAAATAGGCACAGCTAGATTGATCAGACCTTCGGGTGTTTTCGCGTTCCAGGCCCTGGTCAGGATCAGCTCCCCACTTTTCAGCTTTGAGATCTGAGCTTGATTGGCATCCGGATCAATCATCCCATCTGTCAGTTGATCCAATTCTTCGCTTCCAAGACTTGTAACGCAGACGAGCTTTCTGGATTTACTGGAAGACGGTACCTGGTGAAACACCTGGAGATACTCACCTTGAACCAATCTCATGAGAGAACTGAGGGCAGAGGAGTAATCTCCATACTGCAACAAGTACTTTGTGTATGCAGATAGTTCACTTTCCATACCGAGCTTCTGCTTCACCATCTGCCGATCTAGTTCTTGATTTGTTACATCATGGATAATGCCATCCAGACGAACCAGTTCTCCACTGGGGTCAAAGATTTTTTGGATTTTCTCGCTTACCCATAAAATGGTCCCGTCTGCATGTATGATTCTATACTTCAAGCTCAGAGTATCGCCTTCGAATTGATTTTGCACACTGCTCTCGATAACCGACCTGTCCGCAATAAAGATAAAGTCTCGCCACTTCTCTCCCTGATGAATCAGCTCTTCAGGAGTGAGGCCTATCACTTGTTCGCTGGAGGGAGAAATGTACTCGAGTTTGTTTGTCTTCGCATCCACAGACCAGACCACATCAAGGATGAAATTGAGGATGCTTTCATATCGTAATTTGCTGTCTCGCAAAGAGTTGTTTAGATCAACAAACCTGCGATAGCGTCGTGCTCTGGAGCGTACAATTCTAGTAAGATGATTTGGAGTTACGGGTTTCAGGATGTAATCGTCCGCCCCGAGATCAATTGCAGAAAAACGTAATTCAAAATTTGTGTCCCCAGTCAAAAACACTATGGGGATTGAGAGATAGCTCACATCCTGGCGGATGATTTTGGATAGCTCTATTCCAGTGCAACCCGGCATATGCATATCCATCAAGATCAGATCTGGCTGGTAGCTTTTTAATACTTCCAGGGTCTCCAAGGGGTTACTAACGGCAAATACTGCCATCCCGGCATGCTCCAATACAAGCTTGTAATAAGACAGGATTACCTGATCGTCATCAACTATCAGGATCTGGAGCATTTTCTCCTCTTCAGGATTGAGCATAATGTTTAGCACATGAAGTAGATGTGCCAATTTCAATGGCTTTACCAAATAGTAATCGGCCCCACATCTAATCGCATTGAGTCTGGCCTCCAGATCTTCCCGCACAGAAATGAATATCACATTAACTGTATCTGAAAAGCGTTTTCGATACTCCTCTATGACTTTTGATCCTGCATAATTGTCGTCATGAAAGACCATGTCCATCAAGATTACAGCAGGCTCATCTCCATTTTGGTCCGTCTCAATGAGATCGGTGGCACGGCTGAAGGTTTTTACTCTAAAACCATTTGATTCAAGCTGGAGGGATAATTTCTGCACAAAATGGGGGTCATCATCCACGATGTAGATCAATTGCTGTTGTCCCTGGTGTTTCAGGGTAAGCCGGGTCTGTCTCTTTGCTGTTTCAATCGGAGCGTCTAGCTCCTGCGTTAGACGCGTCATCAAGACATCAATCTGATCGTACTGTTCTTTATTGATTCTCAGATCGGTGTCCACAAACTGCTTGAAGATGTTTTCCAGGATTCTTGCTTGGGTGCTGATATTCTCAAAGCCAAAAGTGGAACCAGTTCCTGTGAGATTATGCATCAAGAAATACAGTTTGGTAAGAGCTTCTCCTGCTTCCTTGCTCTCGATCTCAAAACCCCAAAGCTCCGAGATCTGCTGTACTTTCTGCTGTAAGTTTTCTAGATACTCCAGCTTGAGATGCTTTACCTTTTTTAGAAACTCAGCTTCTTTATCGGCGTTATTCTTCAAGATTACTCCAGATTTCAGCTATTTGTGCTGAGATAGACATTGGATCAAAAGGTTTGGGGATCAGAGCCACTGAACCAAGGGCCAGGTAAGAATCAATCTCATGCTGTTGAACTTTGGCAGTCATGAAAATCACCGGAATGGTCTTTGTATCTGGATTGGATTGCAGTAGTCCAAAGGTCTCAATACCATTCAAACCCGGCATCATCATATCGAGCAGGATCAAATCTGGACTTTCCTTTGTAGCCATCTCATAGCCAGACTTGCCATCATAGGCACCGATGACATCGTAACCACCTACCAGCTCTAGCGCAGACCGCACAATCTCCTGAATATCAGGCTCATCTTCTATCAATAGGATCAATTTCAAATTCTTCATTTAAGACTCCTTTTCGCTCGTATACACTACACTATCTGTTTCTCATCACTTTTTCAATCATCTTGATCAAATCATCGTTGCTGGTCTTGGATTTTACCAGAGCTCCTGCTATATCCTGGCTGAGGTTTTGGGGCGCATCAAAGGCAGAGAACACCAGAACTGGAATATGCTGTTTATGGGTTTGTTTGAGGTAAGGGATAATCTCCAGCCCACTTCCATCCGGCAGACTTAGATCCAGCAATATGAGCTGATAGTCACCCTCATCGATGCATTTCTTTGCTTCGGCAAGAGTTTTGGCCGAAATCAGGGTAGCTCTCCCTTCCAGTAACTGATTCAGGATCTCGATGTTATCATCATCATCTTCGATATAGAGGATGCCTTTAGCTTCTCCACTGTTTTGATGCAATGTGTCAGATACAGCTCGTTGGAGTCTTTCCATATCGATTGGTTTCGATATCCAATCCACAATACCAAAGCCTCCATGCAGCTCAGTTTGTTTTTTATCTGCCACGGCGGATACCACTACGATCGGTATCTCAGCGGTTGCCTTGTCTGTTCTAAGCTCTTGGATGAAGGATATCCCTTGCTGTTTCGGAAGTAGGAGATCCAGGGAGATGAGCGAGTACTGATTCTCCTTCAGTTTGTTCTTTGCGTCTTCAGCACTGTAGGCAATATCTGTCTGATAGCCTGCATTTTTGAGTACGATATCGATCAATGAAGCTATATCCATATCGTCTTCAATAATCAGGATTCTCTTATTGGAAGCTATTTCAGCCGGGATTTGATCCAATTGGATGGCTGCATAAATCGGGAGATCAACATAGAAGGTGGTTCCCTTATTGAGTTCGGATTCGTAATCGATCTTCCCACCAAATTTCTCGACAATTGCCTTGGTGATGGACAAGCCCAATCCGGTTCCACCTTTGGATCTTGTATCTGAAGAATCCACCTGAGCAAACTTACCGAACATGGTTTTACGAAACTCTTCTGGAATCCCAATACCATCATCTTTGATGGCAATTCTTATGTTGTGCTCGTTCAATTTGATCATATTAACTACGACAGTACCACCTGAAGGAGAAAACTTACAGGCATTTGAAAGGAGGTTGTTCATCACCTGTTCAAATCGATCAGGATCTATGATAGCTTCCACGCCGGCAAGGCTTTCATTGAGTCGAATGCACACATTAAACTGCATGGCATAATTTGTCATCATTTTGATAGAGCGCACAATCTCTGGGAGTAACTCAATTTTCTTCATATGAAACTCCATCGCGCCAGCTTCGATCTTTTCGATATCAAGAATGTCATTTATCAGTCTTATCAACCTTTCGCTGTTCGTATGAGCAATGTCGACTAGCTTCTTTGCATGCGGAGGAATCTCGCCCGACACTCCTCCCTTGATCAGTCCCAGCGAACCTCTAATGGATGTAAGGGGGGTGCGCAACTCGTGACTGACAGTAGAGATGAACTCGTTCTTCATCCTTTCAGATCTTTTTCTCTCTGTGATATCAGTAGCAATGAAGACATATCCAATCACGACTCCCTGCTGGTCTCTTACTACATTTGCCCGCAGCAAGCATGGAATCTTGAGACCCTGACGAACCTTGAGCTCAATTTCGCCAAACCACATATTTCTCTCGGACAATGAGTTATGTATATCCTGCACCAGAGCTTCATCGGACACAATAATGCTAATCGGGTCTGTAGAACTGGCTGTGACATCATCCATAGTATCATAGAAACTTCGATTGGCAAAGAACGGTTGAAAGTTTGTATGAGTTACCAGGATAATGTCATTAGCATTCTCTACAGCCATCTTGATCCTGGCCATGTTTTGCTCTTCCTTGCGGATGATGGATATCAATCTTCTAAAAGTGAAGACAGTAATCAGGATCAGAAGGATGAAAACTGTTGAGAGGACGATGGATACATAAGTGATCCCGGCAAGTACTTTACTTTTCTCCAGTGCATAGACTATCCCATAGTTATTTTTTAGAATGCTAAAACTATTATACGCATAAATCACTCTGATAAAGTGCTCGCCAACTTGCAACACGCTGTTTGTGCTAGTCTTAAATGGCATAGCATGTACTGAATCCGAGATTTCCCCCAAGGGAAGAATGATCTTTTGATCTTCATCATACATATGGCTGATACTGTAGGTGTACTTGATTTCACCTTTTTCAGTAAACATGATCCATGAGGATGTATCGAGGCTTTCTTTCTCTAGTTGGGCTTTGATAAATCTTTCGATGTTCAGCACAATTCTATAGTTTGCTATAAGGCGATCATTTGCATCAATTATGGGATATACAAGAATGATGTTCGCACCATAATCTGATCGACTTTTTAATGCTTCCAATCCATCCATATTGGACAGCAATCCAGAGAGGGAGTAGTTTGCATCATCATCCATGCGTGCAATTCTCTTGTGCCTTGAATTTGAAATCTGCACTTCTTCGATGATATCCTGATACTTACCCACAAACTTCTTCAGGCTCCAATAGACCAATGGATCAATCTCAGCACCTGCCAGAACTCCCAAATAGGAAGCATTTTGCACATAGTATTCGGCCTCTGCGGGGAATGCTTCCACATAGTCCTTGATCCGGTTTGATTGGTGTACTGCTCTTTTCAGGAGCAAATCGATATTGTCTTCAAGCCTTTCTGAAACTGTGTTTGATATGATTACGATACTGACTACTATCAAGGCGATGGCGATCAGAAATGCAATAATGTAATATTTATTCACTTCTCTTCCTCATGCTTCCAGATCACGCATTTCTGATGCGGTCGTAGCGAAACTTAAATCTCTTGATGCCTTCAAATATGGTCCTTGCCAATCGCTCCTGGTATTCATCATTGCCCAGAAGTGCTTCCTCTGCAAGGTTGGATAGAAACCCCAATTCAATCAAAACTGCCGGCATAAATGCACCTCTCAATACGTAAAAATTCGCCTGTTTGACTCCCCTATCTATCCCCTTGGCTCCTGCCACCAGGTTTGTTTGAATCTGAGTTGCCAGGTCGCTGCTACCTTCCAGGTGTTCGGCCTGCAATATGTCGGAGAGAATTATCGCCAGATCATCGTATTTGGCAGCGGCTTGCTTACCACCTTCATAGATCTCGACGACAGAGTTTTCCAGAGCCTCAACAGCTCTGGCTTCCGTAGTTCTGGCTGTGGAAAGATAATATGTTTCTATCCCTTTGCTTTCCCTACTTTTGGAGGCATTGGCATGAATAGAGATAAAGAGATCCGCCCGGCTGTCATTGGCAAATTTGGTGCGATCCTGGAGAGAAACGAATCTATCATCGCTGCGGGTAAGCAGAACCCTGATATTCAGCTCTTGCTCCAGCATTCTTTTCAGCTTGAGGCTTACTGCCAGATTGACATCTTTTTCCTTGAGACCCTTTCTACCAACTGCCCCAGGATCCTTTCCGCCATGCCCGGCATCCAGAACGATTGTTCTCACAGAGCGATCGTCTGGCTCTGGAATCTGTAGGTCTCTATTCACCATTTTCATGCTTTTGAAATGCAGAGGTAGATGTTCTATGACAAATTGCTTTGGTACCAGGAAACCTCTCTCAAGCCTGATTAGAGGATAATGCATGTTGTAATCCAGGGCTTTATAAGTATAGTAGCTTGAGTTTATCAGAAAGATAAACTGCTCTCCATTGATGTATAGCAAAACGCGATGATCCGCTCGCTCTTCTCTGATAATGGATTTCAGAATGCTACCCAATTCTTCCAGATCGATATAATCTACATTTTCCACCGGATGAAAACTGAGCCTTTTAGTCGCAAGAGTACGATTGTCTTTTCTAATCTG
This sequence comes from uncultured Candidatus Cloacimonadota bacterium, assembly GCA_964652645.1. Classification (GTDB taxonomy): domain Bacteria; phylum Cloacimonadota; class Cloacimonadia; order Cloacimonadales; family Cloacimonadaceae; genus CAZZCS01. The sequence goes on from CAZZCS010000015.1 coordinate 27,513, forward strand.
GACATTCATGTTCGCATGGATAGAAGTAGCAACCAGTAATAGCATCAGGCTGCAAACTATATTCTTTAATATACTGAGTCTCATTATTCTCCCATACTTTGATCTAAAAACTTCGGTGTCCACTCTGGGCTGCAAGACAACTCCTGAAGATAAACGTTCTCAAAACCTAAACACTCCACTTTCTCAATTACGCTATCATACTCACTCTGATAGACTCCACGTGAAATTTCTGGAAATTCCATGGCTCTGCAGGCAGGGTAATACTGAGCCATGATACTGAGCTGGACCTGATTTCCCAGTTCACGGGAAATCCATTCAAGCGTATCGCTCAAACCAGCCAAGCCATTAGGCAACACAAGCAGACGAATGATCAAGCCCTGTGTGGCTATACCAGCTTCATTTATATGCAAATTCCCTACCTGTTTGAACATTTCTTTTATTGCCAAACGTGCAAGCTCAGGATAATTTTCGGCAAAAGAGTACTTCTTACTGTAGTACGAATGAGCATATTTCAGGTCTGGCAGATAAACATCCACCAATCCAGACAGCCTTTCCAGGATATGGACAAGCTCAAAGGCGTTGCTATTCCACACTATCGGGATCTCGAGTCCCCGCATTTTGGCTAGAAGAATCGAATCAATCAGTTGAATACTATAATGGCTGGGAGTAACGAAATTGATATTATGAGCTCCGGACTCCTGGAGCTCCAGCATCATCTGAACGAGCTCTTCAGAGGATATCTCGCGTCCCCAGCCCAAGTGACTGATCTGGTGGTTCTGACAGAAGACACATTTGAGATTGCAATGAGAGAAGAAAATCGTTCCGCTACCCTGACTCCCGCTCAGGCAGGGCTCTTCACCATAGTGCAGTTGAGCCAGATTTACCTTGAGATTGGCATCTGCTCCACAGAAGCCAGTCTGCCTGTACCTGTCAATCAGGCAGCTGCGGGGACAGATGTTACAGGTTGTCAGTTCTTCAGTTGTCTTTATGTTCATGTTTCAGGTGAAAGGCTCCTGGTAACAAAGCTCCAAGATTCGTATATTCTTTGTTCGTCCGATTTGCATAGACAACTTCCATCTGGGGGTTAAACTCAGCCATCACTTGTCTGCAGGCCCCACAAGGAGGGAATTCCAACTCTGAATCGACATAGATAGCAATCGCTTTGAACTCCCTATGCCCTTCACTCACTGCCTTAAAAATCGCTGTCCGCTCGGCGCAGAGAGTCATGGAGTAGGACGCATTCTCAATATTACAGCCGGAAAAGACCTTCCCTTCGCTGGTCATGACAGCAGCTCCAACTTTGTATCCAGAGTATGGTGCATAGGCTTGAACGGAAGCTTCCTTGGCTCGATCCAACAGATTATCCAGTATGTCTTTCATAATACCTCAACTGAGAAGCGCCAGCAGTATCCCACCTGCAATAACCGAAGCTATCTGACCACCCACATTGACACTTACAGCAGGCATCAAAAGGAAATTGAAGGGGTCTTCCTTCTGCCCCATCTGATGAATCACACGGGCAGACATGGGAAAGGCGGAGATTCCGCAAGCCCCGATCATGGGGTTAATTTTCTTCTTCATAAACAGATTCATGAGCTTGGCAAAGAGGACACCTCCTGCCGTATCAAAGACAAAGGCAACCAGCCCCAATCCTATAATCATGAGGGTCTGGGGACGAATAAAGAGATCTCCCTGCATGGTAGATGCAATGGTAATCCCCAGGAGAATTGTTACGATATTACCCAGTTCTTTCTGAGCGCTATTGGATAGGCTATCCAGCACCCCACTTTCTTTGATCAGGTTTCCAAACATGAGAAAACCAATCAAGGCGATTGAAGCTGGTACAAAGATCCCGGCAATGATAGTAATCGCAATCGGAAACACAATTTTTACTGTCTTCGAGACATCTCCAGCATGATAATCCATGTGGATCAGTCGTTCTTTTTTGGATGTCAGTAGCTTAATCACTGGTGGTTGAATCAAAGGCACCAGAGCCATATATGAGTATGCTGCTACGGATATTGGGCCCAGGAGATTGACGGCAAAACGATTGGCTACATATATGGCAGTCGGGCCATCAGCAGCTCCTATCACACCAATTGCCGCGGCTTCCTTTATATCAAATCCAAGGAGTACTGCCCCTATCAGAGTCACGAAGATCCCCAGTTGGGCTGCTGCACCAAACAGTAGCATGAAGGGATTCTTCAATAAAGGCGTAAAATCTATCATTGCTCCAATGGCTATAAAGATAAGAAGCGGGAACAGCTCCGTTGCTATCCCAGCTTTGAAAAGGACAGTCAAGGGCCCATGTTCCCCAATCGCAGCAGAAAGCGGAATGTTTGCCAGGATAGTCCCAAAGCCTATTGGCAACAGGAGGGCAGGCTCATATTGACGCTTGATTGCGAGCCAGATCAACACTAATCCTACAAACAACATAATGATCTGCTTGTAGTCGATCATACTGAGACCTTCAAATAACGTTATCATAAAAACCTTTCAATCTATTCTGACCCTAAGAAATCATTCCAGCAAGGTCTGTCAATGCTTTTCTTGCCTATCGATTCGTTTAATTCAAGGACGCTTCAGTTACCGATCAATTTACTCCTGTAGTATACTTCCTGAACTGTGCTCATGGGATCAGTTTTCCCCTTTCCTGGTTCAAAGCGCTTATAAGCCTTAATCAAGAGTTAACAAATAACGCTTGATGAACGCTGCCAGGCAGGGAAGCTTAGGTTTTAGGGATTTGAGATTTGGTAAAGGCAGGCTAAGCTTCGCCTGGAACGCCTATTTCAGAGCTTGCGCTAAAACAACGCAGTTTGCTTTGTTGGGCGGTAAAGCCCGGAGGATGTAACAACCGGGGTTCCCAGGGCTGAGCTTGCGAAGACATGGGGTGGTATAGCGTGGGTATAGGATGCGCAGATGTGTGTATCATGTACATTAAAGGCCAATGAAGATCCTGCTGATCTAGCCGATCCCGTCATCTGCGTTCTATTCTTATCTGGTCGAGCCACGTCTGAGCACCCCTCAGAACCACTTCGTGTCTCTGCGGGGGCCTCGCGCCAAAAACGGGCGAGCCACGTCTCGCCCCTACTATCAAAACGGCACAGCTATGAGACCCTTGATATTTGGATATTTTCGATATTTTTAGGGAATTGGGGTGGAGACGTCTCGTCGTCACAAAGATAACTATCTAGCTTCCAAACACTAAATATGACAGTACTTTATAAGAATAGTAACCAGCTCCTGCACATGCGATCATCAGGGAAGACGCAACAATGAGCAATGCGATTGCTCTGCCTTTGGCTTCCTTTCCCCGGAGAACAAAAGTATCTCTAAGGACTTTGATATCATTGGGGGGATACTGCCCCTGGATCAGACTCTTGGTAGCTATGGAGATCAGATAAGCTCCGAGTACAAACGGAATCGCCAGCAAGATCCAGAGGAGGAGCAGGATATTCTGTGCAGCAGCTACCAGCTCCATGCCTGAACTCATGGATCTGATGTGATTGATAAGATAGTGTAGTATAAATATAGCTGGAATTGCAAATACAATGAGGAACCCGAGAATCTTTCTCTTGAAGATCGGATCAGCCTTGATAATCTCTCTACTCATAATCAAAACCTCCTTTATCAAGGTGCTTTAGGTATTACTCTGGAGCTTAGTAATGGTGTTTTACTGCTTCTCCACATTTGGTACACGACTTTTGATACCAGTGAGTTCTGGCCTGGCATGAGGAACAAGACCAGATCTCCCTCTGCTGATTGATCCAGGCTTCGATCCCATGCTTCTTGATAAACTTCAAGTTCTCTATTACTTCAATGTGGTGTGGCCACTCATCTTTACTGAAGTGGATTAGCATCTCGCAGGGAAACTTTGAGCAGAACGCACAGTTCTCGATCCCGTTGTCTTTACAGCACATGATAAACTCACAAGTACTGAGATTTCCCTCTCCACAGCCTTCACAAGGGCTCTCATCAAAATCACATACAAAGTGACTCGCGTCTTCTACCTTGTCCTGCTTTTCTTTTAGCAACATGCTACTACATGCTCCACAGAATAACCCGCAGCAGCTCAAATATCTCGTCATCCTCATCTCCCAAAGTGTTTTGCAGTCTTAGTTATTTATCTCAGCTCTGGGCATTTTCGTCAAGCTCAATTACACGACCTTGGATATTAACAGTGCCTAAAATAAGTGAAGAGCCTCTCCCCAATCAAAGGATCAGGAAGAGGCTCTAAGACATGCTTTTTGAGCGGGGATAGGATACTTTTCACCCACTCTGTAATTTATGGCTAGGCTTAGTTGAAGTCCACTACTGGAGCTGTTTGAGCTTGTTCTGCAGCCTGGAAGAACTGGAAGGCAGTGATATTGAACATACCAGCAAAAACGTTGTTCGGAAAGACTACTATCATCTGGTTGAAAGTTTTTGCCGCTTCGTTATAACGCATACGCTCCGTACGAATCCGGTTTTCAATCCCTTCCAGTTGGTCTTGAAGCTGCAGGAAGTTTTGATTTGCTTTGAGCTCTGGATAGCGTTCCACTACCACCATTAAGCGCTGTAAAGCCTGACCGAGTCCTTCTTGAGCAGCCTGGAATTGCTGGAAAGCCTGAGGGTTATTAAGGGCTTCTGGAGACAGATTTACCTGTCCACCCATTTTGGCACGGGCTTCGGTGACGGCTGTAAGGGTTCCACGCTCAAAATCTGCTGCTCCGCGAACAGTGTTCACGAGATTTGGGATCAGATCGTACCTTGTCTGATACACATTCTCGACTTGCGCCCAGGCAGATTGAACCTCGACTCTTCCCTTTTGCAGCATGTTGTAACGTCCTATGAACCAACCGACTAGAATCGCAATCACTAGTATGATCGCCAAGAGTATTATTAAACCTTTCTTCATTTCAAATTCTCCAAAAATTATGATTTAGCACAAAGAAGCTGAGAGTGCTGAATATGTAAAGAAAAATATGTCCGTACTTTACAACCAGCCACCTAATCAACCACAACTTTGGCACTTGTACTGTAGATGCAGACCGATGCTTCTTTTGGATCGTCAGTAAGGATGTGTGTGGATTTGATGAGGTTCGCTTCACCTTCGATATAAAGCTTCTTGCTAAAGTCATCCGGGAGAGTGATGCTTGCCTTCCCTTCACCAACAAACAGATTGATCCGTTCAATGTTACTAAAGCCTCTCAGATCTGCATTCAGATCTCCCTGAAGTAACCTGATTGAGAGGCTTAGGGGGCGCGCAGCAGCCATCGAAACGTGGGTGTGGACTACTAGTTCAGAGAACAATCCTTGCTTATCGTGCTTTACCACTGTAGCACCTCTAACACTATCAGATTTCTTGACAAGTTTGATTCTAGAGCCAGGAAAAGCAAACCCAGAGGACAGCATGGACACGTAGTTGAGACTGTCTGCCTGGATAAACGCATCTCCACGATCCAGCAAGATCTCCAGCTCTTGAGCCTGATCCAGATCGATTGCCAGATTTTGCTTTCTGTCATAGGGAGTAGCAACAAGCAGTGCGAGGACTATTAGCAAGCCGATAATCCAGAACAGAAACTGAAGCCGGGATCGTTTGGGTTTATACTCCAGAGAACTTTGGTTATAGTAGAATAGATTATGGTTTAACTTTAGACCCCTAAACAATAGAAAAGATGCAAGATATACTATCCCACCGGCCCATAATACATCGCTAGCAAAGTGTCCTCCCTGAGCCATTCTGACTAGCCCGATGAAAGAGCCGTAAACGATACCTGTGATCAGAAACAAGAGGGCAAGTCGATGACGACTGCGCCGCAACAGAAACCAAAGAGTGAAGAAGTAGAATCCCATGGTCGCATGTCCACAGGGAAAAGACTTCCCATCGCTCTCGAGATCCATTGTTAGCACTTCCTCAAAGCGGTATTTGCCACCAAACTCATCAACGTTACGTGGCCGTGGACGACCCCAGTTATCCTTGAGTATTGTATTTACGAGCAGTCCAGGACCAATAATCATTGCCAAGACTAAAAACAGTCCTATCTTCCTGTACTTCAAATAGTTGCTTCTTCGAAAGCTCAGTACTGTCACTACAATGGCAGCAAGAGAAATCAATAGAGCTGGGATGTTCCCATAGTGATAGATGAATTTAAAAAATGGGTGATCTCCAAGATGCCAGCCTAGCTCCACTGAATAGAACATCCTCTGAAGGATCATGTCGAGATCGTAGATTCGGAAAAGTAAGGTCCCGATCAGTAGGAGTAGCGCGGGCACATAGAAATCTGTTGTAAAAAGAAAATGACGGTACCTGGGCACCGTCATTTCTTCTATTTTGGATTGTACGTTATTCTTTGTCTTTGTCATCTTCTGTTAAAGGTGCTTCTTCGGCTGCAACATCTTCTGCAGGCGTCTCAATCACTTGTTCTTTAGCTTCGATGACTTCCTCAGCAGCAACCTCAACCACTTCCTCTGCAGGAGTTTCGATAGCTGGCTCAGCTTTTTCCACTACCTCTTCGGCTATGACTTCGGCTTGCTCTTCCACTTGTGGTTCTTCAACCGCAGGAGTAACTTCTTCAGCAACTGGCTCTTCTACCGGTTCAGGCACTTCTTCTGATACTTGCTCTT
>CAZZCS010000016.1:0-9367 GCA_964652645.1 uncultured Candidatus Cloacimonadota bacterium
ACTGTGACTGGCGTGTTAATAGCTACATAAGATTGATGCTAGACACAGTATTTGGGAGTGACTTGTATAAGAATGAGATATCTTGGTGTTACACAGGCCCAGGCTACTACAAGAAGTATTGGGTTCGCAAACATGACAGTATATTCTTTTACACAAAAAAAACTGAATCGTTGTTCAATCCACAATTCGTTTCGTATAAAAGCGGTATTCACGTCAACAAGGTTGGGCAAGTCACTACTTATGGAGGAGGAGTAAAAGAAAGTAATGCTGGAGACTTAGAAAACAGAGGTAAACCACTTGAAGACTGGTGGGATGATGTGTTTACTGTTGATAGGCTGAGATCTGAGATGCTCAATTATCCAACACAGAAACCCGAACCGTTGTTAGAAAGGATTATTAAGGCCTCTTCCGATGAGAACTCAATTGTCGCTGATTTCTTCTGCGGCTCAGGCACAACTTTAGCAGTGGCTGAAAAGCTTGGGAGAAGATGGATTGGGGCTGATTTAGGTAGATTTAGCATACATACTACAAGAAAAAGAATGCTGCAGGTTCAAAGAGAGCTCCACTCATCCGGTAATCCGTATCGATCCTTTGATGTTTACAATCTCGGAAGATATGAAAGACAATGGTGGCAAAAAGAGAGATTGCATGGAGCGGATACTGAACATAGAGCAACTGTAATGAAGTTCTACAAAGCTACTGATCTCGTCAATCCCCCAAGCTCGCTACTTCATGGGAAGAAGGGCGGAGCATTGATTCATATAGATGAAATCGATGGCATGTTCACTGGTGAAGAGTTAGTCAATGTCGCCAAGGCAGCAAGCATGGCGGGAGCCAAAGAAGTTCACATACTTGCCTGGGAGTTTGAGATGGAGCTTACCACGCGCAAGCAAGCTATTGAAGCTGAACATAACGTTCAGATCAAACTTTTTTACATTCCTCGTGAAATCATGGAAAGCAACCGCACAGAATGCCAGTTCTTTGAAGCCGGATACTTGAAAGCAAATGTTCTAAAAGGTAAAGACGGGAAAGTTGATGTTGCATTGGAAAGCTTTATCCCTTCTTTGGCTGAAGCTCCTGAAAAAGAGATAACGGCCCTAAGAGAACGTTCTGTCAAGTCTCCTTTTGATTTCATAGATTTCTGGGCTGTGGATTTCGAATATAGCAAAGATAAGCCATTTGAACACCACTGGCAGGATTTCAGGATCAAGAAGAAAAGAACGCTAGCCACGAAAACAGATCTTGGCTGGAAGTATCACGATAGTGGAAAGCATGAAATTTGTGTCAAAGTAATAGATGTATTTGGAGTGGATACAACAATTGTGATACCTGTGGAGGTGTGAATTGGCTACAATCTTAAACGACCGAAATCTTGACGCTCTAAAACCGATTTTTAAACCATGGGAGGAGCCCTCCGGGTACCGGGTTTCTGGAGCAGATGATAATAGTCCGCCAAGAGTCGAGCCAGGGCGCAGACCAAGTAGATGCCCTCTGGTAAGAGCTATTCGTTCTGAAGTCGATATGTGGAGACGTGGAGGCTATGCCGGAGTAAGTGAGACGAGCAGATACTTGCTCAACTACTGGTTCAATACTGACCACATGATTAAAGATAATTCAACCGGGGAATCCTATCCATTTCGTTATCATTGGGCACAAAGAGAAGCAATCGAATCGATCATATATTTACATGAGCTAAGAAGAGTCAGAAATACAGCATCTCTTTTAACTGAGTTTGGAGGCGGAATATTTGATGACATTGCCTTGGGCATTATGCCGAATGAAGACCAATGGCTGAAGTGCTGCTGTAAAATAGCCACTGGAGGCGGAAAAACAAAGGTCATGAGTTTAGCTATTGTCTGGAGTTACTTCAATAGTGTAAGAGAGCAGAACTCCAGTTTAGTTAAGCATTTTGTGGTTATCGCTCCCAACCTGACAGTTTATGAGAGACTCAAAGATGATTTTGATAACAGGAAGATCTTTGATACTGATCCTCTCATACCTGAGGAATGGAAAGGTGATTTTCAGTTAAAGACCATTCTTCAGGATGAGCCCGGTGGTGAAGTTTCCTCCGGAGCGATCTATCTTACGAACATCCACCGCTTGTATCAGTCCCGGGATAACAACGTAAATGATGAAGGCTCGATTTGGGGACCCGAAGTCAAGCGTAATAAAGCCCTTGATACTTCCATAGCTTTGCGAGAGCGGATAGCGTCCCACAAGGGGATAATGATCCTGAATGATGAAGCACACCATTTACATGATCCTGAACTTGCATGGAATAAAGCTATTGATTCCCTACATCTCATGAACCTCAACAAAGGGCGTGGAGGTGTGTGCCTTCAGCTTGATTTTACCGCAACTCCCAAGCACAATAATGGTGATTTCTTCAGGCACATAGTATGTGACTTTCCTCTGGGAGAAGCTGTAGATGCGGGTATAGTAAAGGTGCCTGTTCTTGGAGAATCAGATCGCTTGAATATTCAAGGGGATAAAAATGCTCCTGCCCCCGAAAAGTATCGTAATCATCTTCAAGTAGGTTATCAGAGATATGAAGAATCATTCAAACAATGGGAAAAGGTCCGTAAACCGATTCTATTTGTAATGACAGAGGATTCTGCATCTGCAAACGAGATAGCAAGATATCTTGACAGTGATGCCTTTCCACTGCTAAAGGGGAGAGTATTGAACATCCATACGAACCTCAAGGGCAGGATCAAAAAAACCACCAGGTATGGCAAAGAGATCAAAGAGTTCATCGAGAATGAAAAGGACATGAAGCCTGAGGATCTCAGGGCTTTGAGAGAAATGTCCAGAGAGTTGGATAGCCCAAACAGCAAATACCGGTGTATCGTCTCAGTGATGATGCTCAGGGAAGGCTGGGATATAAAGAATGTATCTACGATTGTGCCTTTGAGGGCATATTCTGCTGCATCAGGTATTTTACCTGAACAGACTTTGGGCAGAGGACTTAGAAGGATGATCCCCTCTGGAGATATACCTGAGATGGTAACGGTCATCCATCATCCCGCTTTTCGTAAGCTTTACGAAGAGGAACTCCAACTGGAAGGATTCAATATTCTTGTCTTGCCTGAAAGAGATAGCCTTAAGCAGACAGTGACGATCTACGTAGATGCAGAGAACAAGGATTCCGAGAAACTGGATATCTCTATACCCTACATTAGCGACTCCATCGAAACAAGCTCAAAGCTTGAAGATCTTAGCTTTGACGAAGTAGCCAGTGAGTTTAGAAAGTATAAGAAACTACCGATTGGAAAAGCAAAATCTACCGAATTGGAGTTTAAAGAGAGGCATCTATTCACCAAAGAAGTGATAGGGACTTGGAAGCTTGACCTTGGTTTATTAAACTCTGCATGGTCTGCCCCCCACTATTTCTCGCTGATGCTTGCCAGAGCTTGTAAACTGACAGATTATCAATCGGTCCTATTGCCTTTGATACAGGACTTTATCGCTAAGCTTCTTTTTGAAAGAGAAGTGGATTTATTCTCCGGTGAAGTGGATCACCGCATGCAGGATACTGATGTCAAAGAACACATAATTGCGGTTTTTACACCACTGATCATGGCTAAAAAAACCACTATACAGGATCGCAAACGGATCAGCTCTGAGACAAGACTATCAAGCTGGAAACCTTACCAAGCTACAAGCACAGAGAAACGTCCGGCTGTTACTGCAAGAAGAACCATGTTCAATCTTGTGCCCTGTGATAGCAGCTTTGAGCAGGAATTTGCATTTGAGTGTGATAGATTAAATGATGTGGAGGCTTTTGCCAAGAATGCAGGTCCTCAAAAACTGACGATTGATTATCTGAAGCCAGATAAGCATAGAGCTCTATATGTACCCGATTTCTTTGTAAGAGTAAAGTCTGGCGACATATACCTGTGCGAACTGAAAGGCAGAGAAGATAATCTGGTAGCCCTAAAAGCAAAAGCCGCTATTGAATGGTGTAAATCTGCTTCAAAAGGGAAAGTAAAGTGGCATTACTTGTATCTGCCTTATCATCTGTTTCAACAAAGTACTGCAAACTCTCTGGAAGAACTTGCCAGGGCTTGTGAGCCATCTTTACAGAATTTGATTAAAGAGGGTGTGTCAGAGCAGATTTACATTGATTTTGACGTTGACACAGATACTGATATCGCTGACCCGCTGTTTGATAAGATCATGAAGATCAGCTCTATAGACAGAATCCCAGATGACATTCGTGATAGCGTTAGGCAAGCTCTACTCATTCTTGATCATGCGGAAAAGACAAAAATGAATGACTATGCACATGCATTCCAGCCGCTTCTATTCAACCTTGACGATTATGCTATGCGTTTATTAGTAAATGGGTTGCAAGGTAAGATACCTACAGATATGCCATGGAGAGATGCATACTTTATGCCAGATCTATCGAATGTCTATGATAGGAAAAGAAACGTACTGGAGAAGTTTGGGAGATACCTTAGAGATAATCTGGTCTTTGCCCGCCCGATAATGAAGCTTGGGACATTACTGTTTTGTTTGGAATACTCTCAGAAAGGTGGATTTGGTGCGAATGGAGTATGGAAAGATGTCGAGAAAGCATACTCTGGCTCGAAGATGGGTGAATTGTACAATCTGCTAACTGAGGTGAATGAATTCAGAAATACTCGTGTAGCCCATGTTGAGGTCAAGCTGTCTGATGTGAATGAAGCTTGGGAGAATATGGGGAAATGGGTGAAGTGCCTAGTGAAGATATCAGGACTGCAACATCGGCACTGGAAACAGAGTTATCATTAATCAACACGGTAGAACTAAACCATCTAACAATAAACACAATAATCAATAGGAGGAAATCATGAAAAAAAGAATCATCATGATTTTTGTTGCTTTTCTGATTGTAGTTATAGCACTCAGTTGCAGCAAGAAAACCACCGAGCCAGAGGTTAAAACAGTAGCCTCACCCACTTTTACCCCTCCCGGGGGTACATACACCAGTGCTCAAACTGTTACGATGCAAAGCACGACTTTGGGAGTTACAATTGTATTTACAACTGATGGAACAGAACCGAATTCAAGCTCACAAGTTTATAGCAATCCGATTAATGTAAACAGTTCCACAACTATCAAGGCAAAAGCATTCAGAGATGGATGGAATGACAGCGCTACGGCAAGTGCAACATATACAATCGAACTTCCACCTCCACCAGCGGATTTTGTCTTTGTTCAGGGCGGCACCTTCAACCCGACAGATTGGGATGGCAGCCCCACCGATTACTTTGTAACCCTTTCTTCATTCTATATCGATAAATACGAAGTGACGCAAGCCGGCTACCAAGCGGTGATGGGGACGAATCCATCATACTTTTCAGGTAATCCCAACCGTCCTGTAGAGATGGTTTCCTGGTTCAATGCGATAGAGTATTGCAACCGCCGAAGTTTACAGGAAGGGCTTACTCCATGCTATAGCTATAGCACTTATGGCACCAATCCTGATAGTTGGCCTTCTGGATGGAACACGTCAGATGCTAACCACACAAATGTAAGCTGTAACTGGAGTGCCCATGGATACAGACTTCCCACCGAGATGGAATGGATGTTTGCTGCCAAGGGTGGTAACCAATCACAGGGCTATATCTATAGTGGCAGTAACACGATTGGCAATGTGGCAAGGTATGAGTCAAACTCCGGCAATCGCACATGGGATGTCGGTTCTCTTGCAGCCAATGAGCTTGGCACTTTCGACATGAGCGGTAATGTGTATGAATGGTGTTGGGATATACGTGGCAACTATCCCAGTGGTTCACAAAATAATCCAACGGGAGCAAGTAGCGGATCGCACCGTGTGGTTCGCGGTGGTAGCTGGGGCAGCGTTGCCAGCTTCTGCACTGTTTCATATCGTAGCATCGTCAGTGCGGCGTACACGAGCAACCATGTAGGGTTCCGCTGCGTCAGGGTTATCCCTTGATTTTTGGATTTTGTCCTTTTTGCCTTTTGCAAATTACAGGTCGAAGGGATAAATCTAAGCATTTACGCAAACCTGGGGGTGCAGGGGGATTTATCCCCCTGCCTTCCGTGCTTGTACAGGCGGTCGCCGTACCGCCTAATTTCTACTCTTGTTTGATTATTGGGCGCTACAGCGAGCGCCCGTACAAACACACACCCATACAAGGATTACCTTATGAACAGCCACAACATGCTTTCCAGCGAGAACATGAAGCAGTACTTCAAATCAAGACATCTGCCTCATGTCTTTGCTGAGGATAACCCCATCTTTATCACTTACAGACTGAATTTTACCCTTCCTAAAAAGGTCATGGACCAATACAAAAAACAGATTGAGGACTGGAATAAAGAGCTATTGGCTTTGCCCCAAGCTGAGAGGGTCATCAGACTTCAGACCAGGGACAATAGATTCTTTGATTGGTTTGACAGGCTTATTGCCATATCACAGGATGTTCCGTCTTTGCTTCATAAAGATGGCATCCGAGAGATTGTCGAAGAATCATTCAAGCATTTCGACGGTTTGCGCTATACACTGCTTTGCTACTGCATCATGCCAAATCACGTTCATGTATTGATTTTGCCCCGGCTGCAGGAAGACGGGAAGATTTATTCCATCTCACATATAGTTTATACTTGGAAGAAATACACAGCGGCGTTGATAAACAAGATTTTGGGAAAGCAAGGTAGCTTGTGGCAGAAGGAAAGCTATGATAGCCTGGTGAAGGATAACAATGGATTGGGGAAGGTGCTGGAGTATATTGTAAACAATCCAGTGAAAGCTAAGCTGGTGGATGATTGGCAGCAGTGGAAGGGGACTTATGTGAAGTCGGGATTGTTCTAAGTACAGGCGGTCGCCGTACCGCCTAATTATTTCTCTTATTTAATTGTTGGGCGCTACGGCGAGCGCCCGTACTATCATACTGCGTTCTCATTATCTTCGAGACATGAATCTGTCCTGGTTTCACGGCAGATTAAATAAGGGATATCCAGATTTCTATCCTGCTCCCGAAGAGGGACAAAGAGAAACTACAAACCCGGCTTGGTAGGCATTTTGCTCGAAGAGCCTGGTTTCCGATTTTTATCGATCCAGAACCGTTGTTGTCCTGCACTTCCAATGAAACGGTGGGAACGGTGTATGCACTCCGGAGACTCCTACCGGGTTCATCTCTGAGTCGTATTCGATCTGATCGTCTTTGATCCAGGGAGCGAGTGCTTTGATGTATTCCCTGGCATCGTCCAGGCTGTTGGACTTGGTATCTAATGCCATGAGGTTATCCATCACTTCCAGTGCCTCGTTTAGGGGATAGACCTTGTCTTGGGCCCCCAGAGCCCGGCAGATATCACTGGTACGATCATCGAGGTGTACCATTTGAGCGCTATACAGACGACGCCTTGTTGCAGAGAGTCATACCTGAAAAGTGCTATCAGTGTTAGAAGAGCGTTTAGACTCTATCTGAGGCCTCTAATCGCTTGACATATATGCGCAGTCAAAATCCAATGCACACCAAACACTTGTAATGAGAGGATTTAATGAAGATACTGGTTTTAAACTGTGGAAGCTCTTCGATAAAATATCAATTTATCAATATGGAGTCCAATGAAGTTCTCGTCGATGGAATCGTAGAAAAGATCGGCGAAGACATAGCGCTTTTTACCTATAAAAGCGAGATTTACACCAAAAAGAAACGTGAGATGGTGATTGAAAACCACGAGCAGGGTTTGCAATTGATCATAGATTCTCTGCAAGACCAAAATCACGGCGTGATCAAAAATATCCGTGAGATCGATGCTGTGGGTCACAGATTGGTACATGCCGGCGAGCACTACTCCGATGCTGTAGTGATCTCGGATCACGTGATAGACGTGGTGACAGAGTGCATCTCTCTGGCTCCCTTGCACAACCCCGCAAACCTCAAGGGTGTGGAAGCGGTCAAGGCAAACATGCCCGATATGCCCCAGTGCGGTGTGTTTGATACAGCTTTTCATCAGACCATGCCAGCGCATGCCTATATGTATCCGCTGCCCCTGGATCTTTATAATACCAATAAGATACGCCGTTACGGTTTTCACGGCACTTCGCATAAATACGTGAGCCAGACTGCTGCCAATTTTGTGGGCCGGGATCTCCGCGAATTGAAGATCATCTCCTGTCATGCTGGGAATGGGGCTTCCATTACTGCCATAGACGGCGGAGTTTCCATCGATACCTCCATGGGTCTCACCCCGCTGGAAGGCCTGATGATGGGTACTCGCTGTGGAGATCTGGATCCTGCTATACCCATCTACATGCAGCAACAGCTCGGGATGAGCGTCGATGAAGTAAATACTATTTTGAACAAAAAAAGTGGCATGCTGGGGCTTTCCCACATTTCCAATGATATGCGCACAATCGAGGAAGAGATTTTGGAAAAGAAGAATCCCAAGGCTATCCTTGGCCACGACGTATATTGCTATCGGATCAAGAAATACATCGGTAGCTATTTTGCAGCGTTAAACGGTTTGGACATCCTGATCTTCACGGGTGGAGTTGGCGAGAGAATGCCGATTATGCGGGCTCAAGTCTGCCACAATATGGAAGCTCTGGGCATCATCCTGAACGAAGAGGAAAACGCCAGATTTACAGACGATATCCAGGTACTGAGTACTCCTGAATCAAAAGTCACAGTTCTCAAGGTTCCGACCAATGAAGAGCTGATGATCGCATTGGAAACCCAAAGACTGCTGTCGAAGTAGGAAAATGAATAGTCCCACCTTCTATCATAAACTGTACAACGAATCCCCTGTATCGATCTGGGTAGAGGATTTCTCGGAGATCGTAGATTACCTCCTTGGTCTCAAGGACGAAGGGATCACGGATCTGAGAGCTTACTTTTATACCTATCCGGATAAACTGATGGCCTGCATCGGCCTTCTCAAAGTGGTCGATGTCAATAACGCCACGATCAGGCTTTACAAAGCGAGCAGCAAAGCTGTATTGTACTCATCTCTGGACCAGGTTTTTCGGGAAGAATCAATCCCAAACATGCTCGAGTCCATCATCGCTTTGGGTGAGGGCAGGCTCAGTTTTGAAAGCCAGGGCATAAACTATGACCTGGAGGGGAACAAGATCTTCTTCAGGATGTCTTGGACAGTTCCCGGTGGGGACACGCCAGATTATGGGAACGTCATCGTTGTGATCCAGGACTTGACGCGGCTCGATCAGATCAGCAAAGAGCTCGTAGAACGGGAAACCCTCTTTCGCTGCGTCTTCGAGCAGACCACAGAAGGCATGATGCTGATCGAAGACATCTGCCGCATCTATGCAAACTATCCGGAATGGAACACGCAAGTGTTGGTAGCCTCAGTGCGTCACCCTGTGCACATCATCCAGTCAGCAAAGCTG
>CAZZCS010000016.1:9377-33049 GCA_964652645.1 uncultured Candidatus Cloacimonadota bacterium
GCTGATCGATCATGAGGGGAAGATTTTCCTGGTCAATGGGGCTATGGAAAAACTGATGGATGTGGAAGCAGCGTCCATTATTGGAACAGAAGTTTCAGAGGTTTACGAGCAGTTCAGCAAGACGATCCAGCCTCAGGACAGTCTGAATATCGGGGCCGATCAGATCAACTTTGCCCTGGCTACATCCCTCGAGGGGAGCAGTACATACGAATACAAGTTCGTAGATAGCAGGCACAAGCTCCACGCTCACAGACAGACCGTTACCCGGATCAATACATCCAAAGAGCCCATCTATGCTCTGATTATAAACGACCTGAGCCCTGCCTACAAATCAGAAGTCAGCACCAGGGTAATGCACCAGATCAGTCATGCCATAAACGTGACGGATTCTCTGGATGATCTATTTACCACGATCCACCAGGAACTGGGACGCCTGGTAGATGTCACAAACTTCTACATCGCTCTTTATGACAATAAGAGTAATCTCATCACCTTCCCCTACCTCGTGGATGAGATGAATGAAGACCCCAGTCCGATTGAAGCTGATGATGTCAAATCCCTTACTGTACAAGTGATTCGAGAAGCCCAAACCCTGCTGCTGGATCAGGATTCGATCATTGAGAGGACGGATAGAAGCTTGCTTCTGGGAGTACAGTGTAAAAACTGGCTGGGAGTTCCTCTGCTCTTGAACAGTGAGGTCATCGGAGCCATGGTGGTGCAGAGTTATCGCCAGGCAGATCTGTATGATCACAGCGATCAGCTTCTGCTGGAATCAATCTCCGAACAGATTGCTTTTGCCTTGCACAAAAAACGTACCGATGAAGATATCAGCGTCTTGATTCAAGCCATTGAACAGGCCGGAGAGGGCATAATAATCTTCTCTCCTGAGGGCTTTATCAAGTATGTAAATACAATCTTTGAGAAAACTACAGGCTACAAGCGCATTGAACTCCTGGATAAGCCCGTAGAATACCTGCCCTTCGATCAGAATAGCCGGATCGATATGCAGCAGTCGTGGCTCAGAGTCCGCAGCTCCCAACCCTGGCGCGGGAAGATTGATCTGATCCGCAAGGACGGGGCCAAGATAACTCTGGATATGGTAGTAAAGCCAGTGGTGGACAAGGAAAACAGGCTTTCCAGTATCATCGCCAGTTGTAAAGATATTACCTACGAGATCATGCGGGAAGAGCAGCTCAAGCGCACCCAGCGCCTGGAAGCTATCGGCCGCTTGACGGGGGGTATCGCCCACGATTTCAATAACGTCCTCAGTGCCATCATCGGTTATGCCGAGCTGGCCGGAGATGATGTAGATCAAGGTTCGGAATGCGCCTTGAATCTCTATGAAGTGCTAAAATCCGCTACTCGAGCCAAGGAAATGATCAGCCACCTGATCTCCTTCAGCCGTCAGGAAGAATCCAAGACGGAGATTATAGAGCTCGTGGATCACGTCCGTGAATCCATCCGGTTTCTCCGTTCCTATCTGCCCAAATCGATCATTATCAAAGAACGCTATGATGCCAAAAAGAGCACTGTAATCGCAGTGCCAGGGCAGATCCATCAGATCCTCATGAATCTGGGCACCAATGCCGGACACGCCATTCGTCACGATCATGGAGTAATCGAGGTTTCCGTAGAACAAGTTGCCTTTAGAAGCAAAGATATGTTGGGATTTCCAGAGCTGGAACAGTGCCACTATCTGCGGATAACGGTGGCTGATAATGGAGACGGCATCGATAATGCCCTTCTGGACCATATCTTCGATCCCTATTTCACCACCAAGACGGCCACTGAAGGTACCGGACTGGGGCTCTCCATTGTGCATAGTATAGTCTCGGCACATCATGGAGCCATTCGCGTCGAGAGTAGGGTCGGCAATGGCACGAACTTCCATATCTATCTGCCGCTATACAATGCAGATAAGTGGTATCCTGTAGCAGGAGAATACGATCAGGATATGGATGTTTCGGGTGGCGAGAATATCATGTTTGTCGATGATGAACCCATGCTGGTAAATGTGTTCAGGCAAGGCTTGATGAAGCTGGGATACAAGGTGGAAGGTTTTACCGATCCACGTAAGGCCCTGGAGTATTTTTCCAAGCACAAGGAATCAGTCGATATAGTCATCACCGATACCACTATGCCCTTTATGAATGGTATAGATCTTTCCGAGCAACTCCTCAAGATCAAACCGGAGATTCCGATTATTATCTGTACGGGATTCACGACTCTGATCTCTGCTGAGGAGGCTACTGCCAAGGGAATAAGGGAGTTTGTGATGAAACCCTTCAAGATTCGCGAGATTGCCAATCGGGTAAGAGAAATTCTATCCGAAGAGAGAGCCTGATATGAGAATAGACATGTTTCTGAACAAGATGTGTCTCACGAAGACACGTTCCATTGCCAAAAACGCCTGTGACAAAAACCTTGTTACAATCAACGGCAAGACTGCCAAAGCCAGCGCCGAGGTGCATGTCGGCGACGAGATCATCTTCAAGCTTTACGGCTTTGCCCACACCATCAAGGTAGAGGCTATTCCGGCTGGTAACGTTGCCAAGAAAGATGCCTCGAGCTATTATACCATGTTGAACCGCAGTGAGTTAAACACTACGGAATAATCGATGTTACACTCTATTATGCAGTCCCGTTTGTCCAAGACGGGACTGTTTCTGTTTATTGCTCTGTTTAGCTGGGCTTTGTGTAGGGCAGAGCCGGTCTTTAGCAATGATGTAATCAGGATTTTTGCAGATACGCAGCATGTGAGCTATGCCAGTAGCGTAGCAGAGCAACTCACCGATAAGATCTATAGCTTGCATCGTGAGATCGGAATCTATCCGGAGCTGAGCGCAGATTTTATCATCGTCCCATCCCGCCCTGCCTATCAAGCCCTCACAAAGCATAAAGCGGTAATTGTAGAACATAGTGATGCTTTCTATTCTCCCAAAGATAGAGCCGTCTATATCAGGAGTCCTGAACAGATCAGCGACAACTATCTCAAAATCCTGATGCACGAATACATCCACTGGTATGTGGACTATATCTTTGGCCGGGCTCCTCTCTGGTTTCATGAAGGCATGGCGGTGCAGTATTCCCATCAGTTGGGATACGATCGCTACTACAGGTTTGTACGCTCCACTTTTTGGGGAGAGAAGATTCATCTGAACCAGATGTATCATCGCTATCCCCAGGAGAAGAAAGACTGGGATCTCTTCTATGTGACATCAGCGTTTGTGATCAAATACGTGCGAGACGACCAGCCTGAAGCCTGGAAGAGATTCTGGGATTTTGCTGCCAGGCATCCTGGCGCTTCTTTCTCCAATACCTTTTACAATAGCTATGGTGCTACGGCAAATAGCTTTGCCAATGGCTTTGAATCCTACGCTCGCAGGATCGGCTGGCAATATCTGTTTCTGGGGATCAATGGTTTCATCTTTGCTATGATGCCCTTCCTGCTCATCATTACCCACTACAAGCGACGCAGAAGACAGAGAATGCTGCCGGATCTGGCACTTGAGATATCCCCTGAAGAAGGGGACGACAGCGATAAAAGCATTGACAGGGAAACCGAGGATGGTAGCATTGAGAAAGATGAGGTGAATCTTGAGAAATAAAATCCTTCTGATCATAAGCATGATCCTGGCTCTTAGCTGTGTGCACGCAGAGACGCAGGCCAAGAACCCCGTGCATGCCATGCTGTATTCTGCCTTTATTCCCGGTGGAGGACAGGTCTATAACGGCAAGTATCTCAAAGCGGGTGTGGTCGTAGGCATTCAGGCCTACTTTGTGGGAGCTTCCATCTATCATGATGGCAAACAAGACGAGTATGCCAAAAAAGCCAATTCAGCAGTCCTGGCCTCAGACAGGCTCTTCTACGAGAAGAAGAGAGATGAATATGGGGACAAACAGCGCAGTGACTACTGGTGGATAGGGATCACGGCAGTGCTGTCCATCGCTGATGCCTTCGTCGATGCCCATCTATTTGACTATCAGGAGCAAAAGGAGAAAGTACGGCTCAGGTTTGAGGACAAGATGCTAATGCTCTCCACAGACTGGTAGGCATCAGTGAAACGTATCTCTCTATTCATCTTGCTCTTACTACCCTTGTTGTTAATGGCCGCAAGGATAAAACCCAGAGAGATTGAACAGGAGATCCTCAGAGCTACCAATTTTGAACGGGAAAGCCTCGGCTTTGAACCGCTAAAATACGATTCTGGACTGGCAGATCTGGCCAGATACCACAGCGCCAATATGGCCAGGCACGATTTCTTTGCTCACGAAGACCACGAGGGTAAGACTGTGGGATCACGCGCTCAAGCTCAATACTCGCAGCTCTTGTACGTCTCCATCGGCGAAAACCTGGCTTCGCTCACCAATGCTACAGATTCCAAAATGGTCGTCACAGAGGCTATATCAGGCTGGATGGATTCCCCGGGGCACAGAGAGAATATCCTGAATTCCCGCTTTACTCATCTGGGGGTAGGAGTGATAGTGGAGGGTCGGAAGGTATTGATAACCCAAGTCTTTGTCTATCCGATGGTAAAGCTGATTTCGAAGATTCCAAATACTGTGGATAAGGATCGGGAGCTGGTTCTTTATTGCGAGTACATGAGAGATGGTGGGGCAGAGCGTTACGAGGGTTATCTGCATTACCCGGATCGAAACCAGAAACACTTTATAGACGAGCGCACTTATGTAGTGGGCTTTGAGCCAGTTCCGCTGAAGTGGACTGGTAAGCGGGCTTTTTCTGTAAGGCTACAGTTCCGCGGCGGGCCGGGTACCTACGTCCTCACCTTTGGTGAAGGGGGGACTTTTATCAATAACGGTTTTGCTATTCAGGTACGTTGATTTTGATATAGATGGGGCAGTGATCGCTTCCCATCACATCTGGCCTGATCCCTGCCTCGATGAGCTGGCCCTGGTGTTCCTGATCAACAAAGAAATAGTCTATTCTCCAGCCAATGTTTCTGGGACGGGCAGCAGCCCTGTAGCTCCACCAGGTATAATGCTCGGAGTCTTTGTTGAAGTGTCTGAAACTATCCACCCAGCCCTGCGCCACGATCTTATCAATCCAGGCTCTTTCAATCGGTAAAAAGCCAGAGTATTTCTCGTTTTCTTTGGGGTTGGCCAGGTCGATCTCGTGGTGGGCAGTATTATAATCACCTGTTACGATTATCATCTTGTTCGTCTTTCTGGATTCCTGCATGTGCTCCAGGCAACGATCATAAAAGCGGAGTTTGTAATCCAGCCTGCTGTCATTCATTTGCCCGTTTGGGAAATATATGTTGTAGATAATGAAGGATTTATATTCTGCTATGATAATCCTGCCTTCAAGATCGAACTCAGGTGTATCAAAGCCAAAACGCACATTTTGCGGCTCAATCCTGCTAAAGAGCGCAGTTCCGGAATAGCCTCTGCGTGTGGCATGAGACCAGTAGGAACGGTAGTCCACCAGCTCGGATAGTTCTTTGGGGATCTGATGCTCCTGGAGCTTCGTCTCCTGAAGTCCCAATAGATCCGGACTTTCGGTCTGGACGATCTTCAGGAAGTCCTTGTTCATAACTGCTCGTAAGCCGTTTACATTCCACGACCAAAGTGTAAGTAACATTGTATCTCCTCTTGTGGTATCACTATAAAGGATAAGTTTTTGTGGGCATGATGTCAACGCTATTGTTGTGCTTTGGAGTTTTCCTCAAGATCAAAATCAGGAAAATTGCCGAGATCACGACCGTGACTGCATCGGCGATGGGCAGAGCAAAGACAAGGCCATCAAAGTGCCAGAGCGTATTCAGGATGAAGATTAGAGGTATGTAGGCAATCCCCTGCCGGGAAAGAGCAACTATCAAGGCAGGCAGGGCCTTTCCCATGGCTTGCAGGGTGGCCATCAGGATCATTCCAATCGCTGCAAAAGGAATGGCAAAGACGTATGCTTCCAGGATAAGCGTCCCAATCCGGACTACTTCATCATGCTTGATGAAACTCCTTACCAGGCTTTCCGGGAAGAGGGCAAATAGAATCAGGAACGGGATGGCAAGGGCAAGAGAGATCAGGATGGAGGTGCGGATAGTCTCGCGCATTCTGGCATAGAGCTTTGCTCCATAACTGTAACCGATGAGGGGTTGGACTCCGATCGAGATCCCGATAAAGATGAATATCGGCAGCGAAAACACCCGGCTCGCCACTCCCATCGACGCTACATGATGGTCGCCATAAACCACTGCAAGGCTGTAAGAAAGAGAGCTCCCAATGCTCATCATAATCTGGCTCAGAGATGCAGGTATTCCGATCTTGAGGATTTCTGAGTAGATCTCTCTGCGCAGATGCAAGGTCTTGAGCGATGGTGGGACGATGCTACGTTTGCTGATATAGAAATAGCAATAGTAGCCCACGGCAAAGGAATTGCCGATCAGGGTAGCCACTGCCGCTCCCGTAACGCCCATATTTAGCATCAGGATAAAGATGGGATCGAGCGCTATATTGAGCCCCGTGCCGATCAACATCCCAGTCAGCGCGGTCTTGGCGCCACCCTCACCTCTGATGAGCTGACTCATGGTAAAATTCATCATGACAATCGGGCTTCCCAAGAGGATTATCCGCAGATAGCTGGCAGCATAGCCATAGGTGTTGTCACTGGCTCCCACTCCCTTCAGAATGCTACCAATACTCAGGACTCCGAGGATCGAAACGAAGATCGAGACCAGCACCGAGGTAAAGATAGCCGTGGAAGTGGTTTCTCTGGCTTCATAGAACATCTTCCTGCCCAACAGGCGAGATAAGAAGGAAGCTCCGCCATTGCCAAAAATCCCTGCTATTGCCATTTGCGCCATAAAGATTGGTAAGGAAATCGTCACTGCCGCTACCTGATAGGGATCGTTCAATTGGCCGATAAAGAAGGTATCGGTCAGATTGTAGAGGATCTGTACCATCATGCTCAAAACGGTGGGCAAGGCAAGATTGAAGATTGCCTTGGGGACTGGCATTCTGTCCAGGATAAAGAGTCTATCTTGTTCCACGGGGGCTCATTTGCTTATTCATTATGAGAGCCAGATTTTTTGAATGGCGCTACTTGTCAAGGATTGGGCTGCATCATCTCCAATTCCTTGTCTGGTAAACTGAGCTACGCTCATGCTTCACACTCAGTTCTCACCAGGATGATAACCATAAGATGAGCATAGAGCGCTTTGGTCATCCTTTGGTCATCACTCCAGGGATCCAGGAATCACCGGCAAGCAGGGGTCGACGCCCAAAGCCGGTCACATTTGGCTGCACGGGGCTCGCAAAAAGTTTATTGACAACAGACTAGCTCCAGATTTCGTAGCGATAGCTAGTTCCCGAGCTTGTAGAAGCTATTCGCCGGTTTCTGAGGAGCGTATAGCATTGAGGTGAATGCTCTTCATTCACTGGCCAAGCACAGCCTGGGAAAGACATCCGGCACCGATTTGGGAGTTGTTATGATCCGATATGTATCACCGTTTATACTGCAGAACTATGAAGAGAACAGGGATCAGGGTTTGATAGAGGCGTATATCATGTTCTTTGATATCGCAAATTTCACGCAGACTGGCACAGCATTGCAAAAGCAAGGGAAGAAGGGAGCTGAGGAGCTCACCAGATACCTCGATGCCGCTTTTGGAGTTCCGATTGATATCGTGATCAAGAACGGAGGCTTTCTGTGCAGCTTTGCAGGTGATGCTTTCTATGCCATCTTCCCTGCGGCAAACCAGTATGGGATGATGACAGCAGTATCCATGATCGGCGACTATTTTGCAGAGCACACCAGCCACATTACTCCCTTTGGGAGCTTCGGGCTCAAGGTTCGCCAGGCGATCAGTTTTGGAAGCATAAACTGGCGGATTTTCAGGACGGAACTCCAAAACGAATATGTCTTTTCCGGACAACCACTCCAGGAACTTGGTGAGCTTGCCGCCTGCAAAGAGGACATTATATTCTCCGAATCTTCGGCCCAGAAAGCTGGTCTTGAGCACTTTGACAGGGCAAAGATGGGCTATCAACTCAAAGAGAAGGTTTATCGGAGCGCTAGCCCTCTTGTCTTCGAATACAGCCAGGAATCCATAGATAGCTTTATTCACCCTCGTTATAGGGGAGAAGAACCCCAAAACGAGATCCGGATGGCTGCCTACTGCTTTATCAATCTGGACTCAATCCCTGCGGACGATCTGGATCGGACGATCAATCAGATTCAGCTTCTCTCCGATGAGTACGGTGGCTTTGTAAACAAGTATATAGATACGGATATGGGCTTGTTGTCTGTTGTGTTGTTTGGCATTCCCCACAGCTTGGATCGGACCCTGGAACGCGCTTGCAGATTCGGCCTGGGGCTCAGGAATAGCCTCCCCGATATTGCCATCGGGATCACCTCTGGTAGCGGCTATGCAGGCTTTACCGGGCTAGGGCAGATTAGCGAATATACCGCTCTGGCGCATCCTGTGAATCTGGCAGCCAGATTGATGGCTCAGGCCCGGCCAGGCATGATCATCACAGATCACAGCATCTATTTAGAGCAGGAGCAAGCGTTTGAATTTTGCCTTCTGGGCTCCATCGGCCTCAAAGGAATCGAAGAGCCCATCCCGCACTACCAGCTGGTAAAGCAGCTATCAAAAGGGCATCAACTGCGTGATTATAGATTTGTGGGCAGGGAAAACGAGGTTCAAGCTTTGAAAAGCAAGATTGATATGTGTCTTGGAACCGGAGAAAACGCGGCAATCTACGTAGTCGGCGATGCTGGGATTGGCAAGAGCAGGCTCGTTCATGAAGTGCTAACTGACTATCAATTGGATACATGCCACAAATTCTTTGTCTTTTGTGACGCCCTCTTGCACAAGCCATTGGATGCGATCAAGCAGATAATCCTGTCCTTCTTTGGAATAGGCCTGGATGCAAATCTTCAGGAGATCCTGAGCCTCTTTCGCTCCAAATGGCAGGAACTGGCCGGAGACGATGCCGAGATGCTTCGGATCGAATCTATCATTGGTTCCATCATTGGGGTTAAGTGGGACGGATCGGTATGGGATATCCTGCCGGCAGAGGATAGAATAGATCAGTTAAGAGGAGCCTTCGTCAGTTTTATCACCCAAATCGCAGGGCAGAAACCGGTTCTGATTCACCTGGATGACTGCCAGTGGCTGGATGCTCAAAGTCTGGGTTTGTTCCAGCAACTCAGTAGCAGCGGGGTCTCACCAGTGATCATCATCAACGCCTGCCGCTATCTGGAGAATGGTGATACGCCGGACATGAACCTGGCAAATCACGAGAAAGTAGTGCTGGATCTCGGAGTGTTGAGTAATGCGGGGAGTAACCAATTGATCAGTTCTCTCTTCAAGCGCAACACGGTTCCGGATCAAACCAGCAGCCTGATCTGCCGCATGGCAACGGGGAATCCCTTCTTCATCGAGCAGCTGGTCGATTATCTGCGAGAAAATGGAATTGTGGATGATCAGGCCCAACTGATCAAAGAGGTCGATTACCTGGAGTCTTTTGGGATCAACGACATTGTAGGCAGCCGGATAGATAGGCTCACTACCAGCCTGCGGGAACTGGTCTCAAACGCCAGTGTACTGGGGATGGAATTCAATATCCGGGTGCTCTCTCATATGCTAAATCATGATCTGCAGGATGGTCTGAAGTCTGTAGCTCAAAACCGGATCTGGAGGGATCTGGATGAAATCCGGTACGTTTTCTCTCACATCCTGATCAAAGACGTGGTCTATCAGCGGATGATGCACGAGAAGATCCAGAAGCTTCATCAAATGGCTGCAGAGGCGATGGAACTGGTGTTCTCGGATAGCCTGAACGAACACGCAGAAGAGATTGCCATCCACTATCACAATGCCAATAAACTGCTTGAGGCCTCGGATTATTATGACATGGCAGGGAAGTACTATTTCGAAAAGTATAGCTTTGATCTCAGTGAGCGCTACTACACCAAAGCACTCCTGCTCAAAGAAGAAGTCCAGGGTCCAGATGCCCCCGAGGTGTCTTTTGTGATCAACCACCTGGCTAGTTTGCTGGACGCCAATGGAGAGTTTGAACGAGCCGAACCTTTGTATCAAAGATCCATAGATATCCGTCTCAAATCCTATGGCGACCGATCCCCAGAGGTCGCAGAGGCAATGTGCAACCTGGGTAGCTTGTACGTTTCTCAGGGCAAGTATCAGGAAGCAGAACTCTGGATCAGAAAAGCCCTGGATATCCTGGAAAGCCAAACAGATCAGAACCTTATAGAGTTGGTGACGACGCTCAGTAATCTGGCTACCCTCAGTTTTTATCAGGGCAAGATTCAAGAATCGGAGGAAATCTTCCTGCGAGCCTTGAAGATAGGCGATAGCATAGAAGGCTCTACCCATCCGGATGTGCTCAGCCTGGTGTCCAACCTGGGCGTGATCTACATGATTCAGGGCAAGCTCGATGAATCGAGGCCCATGCTCGAACGCGCTATAGAGGAAAACCGGAGCGAGCAGGGCTTTGAGACCCCGAAAACTGCCGAGGCGATAAACAATCTCGCTTCCTGGTACGGATATAATTCGGACAATGCCAAAGCTCTGGAACTATATAAACAAGCCCTGAGCATATATGTAAATGTCTATAACGATTATCACCCCCTTGTAGCAACCACGCTCAGCAATATCGCAACTGTTCAATCCTCTTTGGGGCTATATGCCGAAGCTGAAGTAGGATTCCGGCGGGTAATCGAGATCAAAGAGAAAATCTATGGCCCGGATCACCCGGATACCTCGCTTACTTTAAACAATCTGGCCTATATGTATGAATCTCTGGAACGCTACGACGAAGCCGAGATCCACTACCAGAGATCACTGGCCATCAAGGAAGCAAAACTGGGCCCAGAACATCCGGATACGGCACTGGCTCTGAACAACCTGGGAACGCTGTATATGTCCAGAGCCCAGTTTGAGCAAGCAGAAGAGTTCTTTACCAGAGCCCTGGGCATAGCAGATAAAGTGCTCGGAGAGGAGCATCAAACAACGGCCAGTATAGTCTTCAATCTCGGCAGGCTAAGCCGCAGGAAAAAAGACTACGAAAACGCCGCCCTATACTTGCAGAGAGCTCTAAAGATCAGAAAGCTCCTCCTGGGCGATACTCATCCCTATACGATCAAGACAGAAGAAGAAATTGCCGCTTTCGAGCTTGAAACCGCCGCCGCCCAGCTCAGCACCGAAAGCGAAAGGTCTTGACAGTTTCTTCACTCTAACGATATATGGGATTATGAGATATATTCTGTTACCAATACTGCTGATGCTGCTCTGCAGCTGCAACTTTTTTGAGCTGCGGGATTCGGAAGAACCCGTGAAGCCATCAAAGTGGAATGAACCCTGTATTACATGGGAACAGAATCTGGAAAACATCTATTATGCCTACACCGAGTTTCAGAACTGGGACAGGTACGAAACTCAATTTACCGAAGACTTTCGCTTTTTCTTCTCGGCTCAGGATGTAAACGATTACAATATCGGCACTTACTGGAACAGAGATCAGGAGCGGAATGTCCTCTACGACCTTCATAATTGGGCAGATACCATGATCCCGGACTTTAGCGAAGTGGCGCAAAGCGACGATATCGGCGAGAATGAGGTAAAGATATATCGCAGCTATGTGTTACAGGTATATCGTAATGCCATCCAGTATCAATACCGCGGTAATCTCGAGATTCACTTCCGCAAGGAAAACGGGATCTGGAAGATCAGATATTGGTACGACTATCGAAACAGCCAGAACCCTACCTGGGGGAAATTGAAGTATGACATTGCGATGTAAATCCCTCACCTGTCTTGTGCTGCTATTGGCAATTCTGACCCTT
Organism: uncultured Candidatus Cloacimonadota bacterium; assembly: GCA_964652645.1. GTDB lineage: Bacteria > Cloacimonadota > Cloacimonadia > Cloacimonadales > Cloacimonadaceae > CAZZCS01. The sequence goes on from CAZZCS010000016.1 coordinate 21,205, forward strand.
GCGGGCTGCTCAAACCCCTTCCGTCCCAAGCTGCGCCATGAAGATAACACCGGCGTGAGTAATAAAACCCCTCTCGACGTTTTGAATAACCTGGAACTGGCCTATACCCAGAAAAACCTGGAACTTTATAAATCCGTACTGGCAGAAGACTTTCGCTTTGAACTGATCTCCTCGGAAGTCGATCTGATCGGGATTGACGTCAATAACGACGGCATCAAAGACTCCTGGTGGGGTCTGGAACAGGAACTGGAGTTTACCGACAACCTCTTCAACTACGGCTCCAGCGATGGAGTCTATCCTCCTCCGGATCAGATAGTTCTGAGGCTGAGTGTACCACCTCAGGAACTGTGGGAGCTTGATCCTGAGATTGGTCATGAAAACTGGGTCGTGATCCCCTGTGGCTTCGATCTTCAGCTTCAGTTCAACACGATCAGTTCCTCTCTCACAGCCAGTGGCATTGCCCGGTTTTACCTGCGCCCCCAAAACAATCGCTGGCAGATCGTGATCTGGAGAGACGAATCAAACCTGTGAGCCAGGAATATCGCATTTTGGCACTGGACTATGGCAGCGTTCGCATAGGCGTAGCCATTAGTGATCCCATGCGTATTATTGCCAAACCCCTCTGCACAATTGCCAATACCAGCCAGAGTGACGTGATCTCGGCGATCAATTCTCTCATCGCAGAACACAGCGCTGGCATGCTCCTCCTGGGGATTCCTTATGCCCTGGATGGCAGCACTACAGCCAAAACGGAGGAGACAATCGCCTTCAAGAATGTCCTGGTCGAGTCGCTAGACATCCCCGTCCTGGAATGGAACGAGACCCTCAGCACAGTGGAGGCCAATCGCGCCCTCAAAAGTATGGGTTACGACTGGAAAAAGGCGAGAACGATGATCGACGCCATGGCGGCTTGCATGATCCTAAAAAGCTATCTGGAAAGCAATTAGAATATGTCTGACACGATCAAACTCAGCGCAGCTATCCTTCTCATGCTCCTATTGGGATCTCTGATCTTTGGAGCCATTAGTATGTTCCCTGTGAGCACAGAGAGCAAGATCCTCGTAATCGAATCTGGCGATACGGCCCGCACAATTGGTGATAAGCTCAGCACGCTGGGACTGATCCGGAGCAGATTTGTCTTTATCGAGCTGGTAAGGTTCAGCAGGGCAGATCGTTATCTCAAAAAGGGAACCTACGTCTTTGAAGGCCGGGTGGGACTCCTGGATACAATCCGCATCCTCAGGGAGGGTAAAAGCGAATCCATAAACATCACCATCCCGGAAGGGTTTTCGCTGTATAGAACCCTGAAACGGATCGATGCCAGCGGCCTGGCGAGTTTTGATGAGCTTTATTCTGTTGCCACCGATACTGCCTTTGTGCGCCGGGTGACAGGCTTCAAGGCCAATAGCATAGAAGGTTTTCTCTATCCAGAGACCTACAGATTTGATATAGGACAAAGCCCCGAACAAATCCTGAGCGCTCAAGTGCGGCTGTTTTGGCAAAGATACAACGCCTCAGGACTTACGATTGCGGATAGTACAGCTTTCTACAAAGACCTGATCCTGGCCTCAATTGTCGAGAAGGAAGCGATTTACCCGGACGAAAAACCTGTTATCGCAGGTGTGTTTCTGAATCGGCTCAAATATGGTATGCGGCTGGCTTCGTGCCCCACTGTGGACTACATCCTGGAGCGGCGTGGGATCAGAAGAGCGGTGCTCACCTACGAGGACACATCGATCCAATCCCCTTACAACACCTATCTGGCGACAGGTCTGCCACCCACCCCGATCTGCAATCCCACCATCTCATCGCTTCAGGCAGTGAGAACCCCCAGCACGCACGGCTATCTCTATTTCTTTGCCGATAAAAAGGGAAGAAACGTTTTTTCAAGCAGTTACGAAGAGCATCTAAGCAGGCAACAGCAGTACAGACGCAGGGGCTAGCAAAATTGTCTTGACATCTTGTTGATAAATTTCAGCATAGTAATCGGAAATGGATATGAAAAAATCGTTAATGTTTACTTTCTACATGGTACTGATTGCAGGAGCTCTTTTTGCCAGGTCTGAGTACACGATCAAACTGAACTGGGACGAGATGAGCGGAGAGCTAAACGGCATACTCAGTGCCCAGGTAGATGGCCAGACTGCCTATCTTCAGGGGATTGCCAGGGGTTCTATCCTGGAAGGCCTGGTCACCTCTGCGGGTGAGAGTGCCATGTATGGGGGCTCTCAATCGTTTGACATCTTCTCAAAACGAGGCTTCTATTCTTTTTGGATACGCGACAAATTTGCCGATGACGACATCAATCCAGACTATTCCCTCATCCAGAAAGCCAAGCCCCAAGTCACTGTGTATCAAGGCTCCAGGCTATTGGGCAGCTATACCATAGATAGGGGAATGGGGCTCACCTGTAAAGTCTTTACCCTGGATGCCTCGACAGGTCTGATCGATCAGGAGATCCGCTTTTATCCCCGCACAAAAGTGGTGCTGACCCAAGTGCTAAATGCCGTTGATGGTAAGCCGGTTCCCAATGCCGATATCGTTCTCTCCGGTGGGGAGGAGCAGTTTGCTCCACGCCAGACGGATGCCGATGGCTTTGCCTTTTTCCCGGCCGAGATTGGGAACTACCAGCTAAGCATCTCCAAGCCTGGCTTCATAGGCACCTCCTATCCTGTCCGTATGGGTTTCGACGAAAACCCCATCGAATATGTGGTAGCCCTCTCTCCTGAAGTAAAAGAATATCGAATCGTGCTCACCTGGGGTTCACGTCCTGCCGATCTGGACGCCCACCTCAGTGGCCCCAATCCCGATGGTGGAAATTTTCACATTTGGTACAGAAATCGCATCTTAATAGGCGGAAGGGATTTTCTGGATCGTGACGATACAAACGGCTATGGCCCCGAGACGATCACGATCTACAAGCCAGCCGCCGGCGAGTATCTCTATGCTGTGCATGATTATAGCAACAGACATAGCGCTTCCTCGCAAGCCCTATCCCGGAGCGGTGCCTTGGTTCAGGTCTATGCCGAGAATCGTTTATTGCAGACCTATTCGATCCCGGCTGGGCAGGCAGGGACGCTGTGGAAAGTCTTTAATATTGATAGATCCGGAAAGCTAATTCCGATAAATACAGTATCTTGGATACAGAATGAAAACAATATTCGATAACGAAAAATGGAGGTTTAACATGAAAACATCGAAACTTGTTATCGCCCTCGTCGCAACGCTTCTGCTGCTGTCTCTGGCTGCATGCGGTGGCAACAAATCTACTGGCCCGTCCCCAGACGGAGTAATGGTTTACCGCCCGGCATGGTGGTTTTCACAGACTGATGAAGCCTACGTATGCACCTATGGTCAATCCACCAAAGTGAGCGAAACCGCTTCCATGGACGCTGCCAAAGCCAATGCCCTGCTCGAAGCTGCTCAGTTTGTCGAAACTGAAGTCAAAGGTATGATCAAAAACTATGAAGAAGAAGCCGGTGTAAAAGATCCTCAGGTTCTTGCCCTCTCCCAGAGTGTGGTAAAAGCCGTATCAAACGCCCGTTTCTCCGGTGTAATGCCCGGCCTCATGGAAACCAGAATGGTTCAGGAAGATGGCGGAAGACGCTACAGAACCTGGATCCAGATGAAAATACCCAAAAAAGAAGTGAACAAGAACCTCGCCAATCAGATTCGTAACGAAGAAGCTCTCTACAACCAGTTCAAAGCTTCTCAGGCTTTCCAGGAATTGGAAGCAGCTACGAAGTAAGACGCCTAACCTTTCATAGTACATAAAGCCACCAGAAATGGTGGCTTTTTCGTTGGTGAGCTAACAGGTGTAAATGGGCTGGCTTGAGGGGATAGTGCGCAGCGTAGCCCCGTAACGTAACATTCCAATGCTACGATGACGTTTGAAAGACCTCCGGTCTTTGTGGAGAGGGGACGTCTCCGCTTCCCAATACTGTTTGTCTTGTCTCAAATACCGAATATCATATCTGCATGAGGAAACCATCATGAAGAAAGAAAAAAACATAGGTATATCCGGAATGCACTGTGCTGGATGCAGTTCCAGAGTAGAAAAAGCCCTGAACCAACTGCCGGGAGTCAGCCTGGCCCACGTAAATCTCACACTGGAAGAGGCGAGCATCGTCTTTGATGACAAAAAGCTAGATTTGAAGCAGGTAGAAGAGACGATCCAAAAGCTCGGATTCGAGATCCGGGAAGATATAATCATTACCGAAGACGAGCATATCCTGGCGATGAAGGTCGCCCGGAAGCGGATGTGGATTACCTGGTTGATCACGATAGTGGTCACCGTCTTTATGCTGCCGCACATGATCTGGGGCAAGATGATAGTGGGTCACCATTTCGATAGCTGGTTGATGTTTTCCCTATCCGTCCTGGCGATGATTTTCCCAGCCCGGGGCGTGTATGTATCCGCTTTCAAATCCGTGAAGAGCGGCTCTGCCAATATGGATGTCCTGATCGCCATGGGTACCTTGGCTTCGCTGCTCACCATGCCTCTTTCCATGTTTATGAAAGGCATCCCGGGCCATGCCTTTGCCGGTATTGCAGCCATGATACTGGCCTTTCATCTAACTGGCAGGTATCTCGAGTTTCGAGCTCGGGGCAAGGCTTCCGAGGCAATCCGCAAGCTGATGAACCTGGGAGTAAAGACTGCTATTATCATTGAAAACGGGCAGGAGATCGAGGTTCCGATCCACAAGATCAAGCTTGGAGACGAGTTTATTGTAAAGCCAGGCATGAAAGTTCCCACCGATGGAAGCATCGTAGATGGAATCACCTCCATAGATGAATCCATGGCCACGGGTGAATCCATGCCGGTATTGCGCAAGAAGGGAGATAGCGTCCTGGGCGCAACCCTCAATGTCGATGGCCTGATCCGCGTGAAGGCTACCAGGATCGGAGGTGACACCTTTTTGGCTCAGGTAATCCGTCTGGTGCAGGAGGCACAGCATTCCAAAGTCCCCATCCAGGTGCTGGCAGATAAGATTACTGCGATCTTTGTCCCCATTATCCTGGTGCTAGCGCTTGCGACCTTTGCCCTGTGGATGATCTTTCCGGGGGCCATGCAGGCGGTTGCAGGTTTCTTTACCCAATTCATCAATCTCACGATCAAGACCGAGGGGCTTGCCTCTGCGCTCATGGCTTCCATAGCGGTACTGGTGATTGCTTGCCCTTGTGCTTTGGGGCTTGCTACGCCCACAGCTCTGATGGTGGGCAGTGGAATCGGGGCCAATAGAGGGATTCTGATTCGCAACGGCGAGGCTCTGCAGAGGATGAAAGATATCCGGGCCATCGTGTTTGATAAAACTGGAACTCTGACCCACGGCAAGCCGGATCTGATCCAAATCATTGCCATGGGAGCAGATGAACAGAAGGTTCTAAAGCTCGCAGCATCGATCGAAGCAGGCAGCGAACACCCTCTGGGAGCTGCAATTGTCCGCGCTGCCAGGGAGCGCAAACTTGATCTTCTGGAGGTGAGTGAGACCAAAGCCGATACTGGGAAAGGTATCAAAGCGCAGGTTCAAAGCTCGCTCCATTACATCGGTAATCTGGCCTACATTCAGGAAAATGGGCTGGAGATCACTGCGGCTCAGAAGCAGCTCGTCCAGGAGGCATCGCCTTATGCCACTGCTGTTTATCTCTTTGACGAAGAGCAAGTGTTGGGAGCACTCTTGATCGCAGATAAGATCAAAGAAGAGGCAAAAGACGTGATAGCTCAGCTCAAGCAACTGAGTATCACCCCCGTGATGATCAGCGGGGATAACAGCAGAACAGCCAAAGCAATTGCGGATCAATGCGGGATAGAGATCGTGCTGGCAGAGGTATTGCCAAAAGACAAGGCCGACGAGGTGATAAAGCTGAAGGCAAAGTATGGGGCAGTGGCCATGGTGGGTGACGGGATAAACGATGCGCCGGCGCTCAAAGCTGCCGATATCGGGATTGCGATGGGGCAGGGTACCGATATTGCCATTGAAGCAGCCGATATCACGATCGTAAGGAACAACTTACAGTCTCTGATCACAGCGATCAATCTCTCCAATCAGACCTTCAAAAAGATCAAGCAAAACCTGTTTTGGGCCTTTTTTTACAACCTGATTGCAATCCCCCTGGCGATCTTTGGAGTACTCCATCCCGTGGTGGCAGAGAGCGCTATGGCAATCAGTTCTGTGAGTGTGGTGACCAATGCAAATCTGTTGAAAAGAAAGAAGATATAGCTCAGCGCCCGAGCTCGAAGGCCAGCCAGCTCAAGAGGGTATCACGATGGTGGAGCATGCCTCTATGGTATTCATCGAAGGATTTATCGAGCCGGGCCAGGTCGTAGGGGGCATAGGTGCGAACTTTTGTCGAGGCCATGAGATCGTGGATCTGGCTCTTGTATCTCTGCAAAAAGATGTCTGTGCTGTGTTGTCGGACCACTCCATTTCTATTTGCCAGCCAGTATTTTAGCTTCACCTGATACTGGCGGTTGTGGTAGGGAGCTGTGATATTTGCCAATACCAGTGGGTACTGTTTCAGGGCCGGGCAGTCCTGGGCCACGAGGCCTCGATGCACGCTTTCATTGAGCTGGTAAGCTGTGCTGTAGTTCCAATGTTGGGATAGCGCCCTGCTCTGGAGCCAGGGCATGAAGTCCAGAAGAACCGAATCCAGCTCGGCCACTTGGGGCATCACTTTGGTAAAATTGGTATAGCGTAAATGGAAGAGATTCATCCATTTGGGATTATTCATCTGCTGGGAGGGCGGCATCTGGCTGCAGGCTTCCCGAAGATCTCTTTCAAAGCCCTCGGAAAGCTGAGAGCAGATCTCCGGCTGGAAGATGCAAGGCGTATAGTTGTGCAGTTGCTTACTAAAATCAGACACAGTGACCTTGCCCAGAGAGATCAAGCTCGCCATGTGGGCAGCATATAGCCTGAAGCGCAGCAATTCTCCAAAACAACCGCTCACCATCGTATCTGCTTCTGTGGCAATCATCTGAGTGTATTGCTTGTAAGCCGCATTCATGGGATTCATAGTGATGAGAGAGGCAGACATCCAGTCCAATATCTGGGCCCAGGAATCCTGCCATTCGGTTTCTTGATAGCTGATGTTCTGTATCTTAAAGCCAAATCTGGCAGCCATCTGGCTTGGAATCTGATAGTCCAGATCTTCCTTGTTCCCTCTGTGAAACGCCACAATGTGGGCTCCTGCTTTGAGATAAACAGCCAGCAGTGCTCTCATATCGAAGCCGCCGGAGATGGAGAGGGCGATGGTTTTTCCACTTTCAAGAGGAGCCAGGGCAGCAGTTCGGATCAGGCCGATCGGATCTTGCCTGTTCTGATCCGGGAGAAAGAGGCGGGTCTCCAGATGCACTTTGCTGTCGATCATGAGCTTGGCCGCGCTGCCCATGGTGCGTACCTTATGGTAATAGCTATTGAGGGTCGGAGCGTATTTCTGCTTGCTGAGAGGGTGCATGCTGTGCCAGTAGATGCCGAGTTTGCCAAAATCTATGGCTGGGTTTACAGCCTGTTTGAGCAGCTTGAGATTTGAACAAAAGAAGATTTGATCCCCGTCTTCATGGATAAAGAGACTTCGCTTGGCCAGAGGGTCGTTGAAGGCACAGATGGTCTTGCCGTCTGTAATCAGGATGAGGTATCTGCCGTCCAGAGCTCTGGTATTGGCTTCGTCGAGGAGGATGGTTTCGAGATCTGGCTTGTGCAGATGCCGGTAGCCATTCGTATCACAGGCAAGGGGATAGCCCAGGACGACGTAGGTCTTACCGTCCGCCAGCGTACCGCTCAGAAATGTGGGGGAAGCTCCTCCGGCTGCCAGCCAGATCTTGGACGTGTGAAGCTCCACTATAGGAGAGCTGGGCACGATCCCCCTGTATTGGGCGGGGTTTCCTGCCTTGCACACGCTGCCGATCAACCAGCTCACGATCCTCTCTCCTCAATCCTCAGTTTGGTTTGTATCTATAATATAATACACTTTGCTATAGTTAGCGCAGCGTTTTGGCAATAAGCTCCGGATCCTGCAGGCTCAGATTCTGCTGTAATGATGTTTTCAGTTTCTTCACTACGATTATCTTCTCTGTTATTTCATTATCTCCCAGCACGATAGCATTGGCGGCACCACAGGCATCTGCTGCCTTGAACTGGGCCTTGAGCGAGGTCTTTTCGGGGTCGTACTCACAGTAGATACCCAGATTTCGCAAGTCCTGCAGCAGCGTCATGGCTGCTGGGAGGGCAGAAGTGCCCAATACGATGAAGTACGCATCTGGCTTTGCCCTTTCGGATAGCTGGATGCCAGCTTTTTCGAGTGAGAGCATGAGTCTTTCCCAGCCACCTGCAAAACCTATAGCGGGGACGCTGCGACCGCAGATCTGTTTGATCAGGCCGTTGTACCTGCCTCCCCCGGCGATGGAGTTCTGAGCTCCCAGAGCATCGTTGATAAATTCAAAGGCGGTATTGGTATAATAATCCAATCCTCTCACGATTTTGGGGTTTATGGTATAGGGTACCTTTTGCTGTTCCAGATAGTTGCAAACCTGCTCAAAATGGGCTTTGCAATCATCATCCAGGTAGTCGAGCTGTATGGGTGCACCGATGCTAAGCTCTTTGCAGGATGGGATCTTGCAGTCCAGCAGACGGCGTGGCTTTTGCTCAAAACGCTGCTGACAATCTGGGCACAGATCCTTGAGTTTGGGTCTGAAGAATTCCTGTAAAGCCTTCTCATAGCTTTCAGCACAGGTGGAGCAGCCAACGCTGTTGAGCTCCAGCCGGATGTCTTTGAGTCCCAGTTTGGAAAGAAAGGCCCATTGCAGGGCTATCACTTCGGCATCAAAATAGGGATGATCAGAGCCGATCAGCTCGATTCCATACTGGTAAAACTGACGGTAGCGTCCTGCTTGCGGCCGGTCGTAACGAAACATGGGTCCGCTATAGAAAAGCTTGCTGATCCTGGATTTGAGATCCAGCCGGTTCTCTACATAGCTGCGGACGACTGGGGCTGTGCCTTCCGGACGCAGGGCAAAGCTCCTCTCCTTACGGTCCAAAAACCGGTACATTTCTTTTTGTACGATGTCCGAGCTTTCTCCTGAGCTCCGCTCGAACAGACTGCTCTGCTCGAAGATGGGGGTTCGGATCAGCTCGTATCCATAGACGCGAGCTACCTCTTCAAAAGTGTTCTCCAGAGTCTGCCAGAGCCAGCTATTCTCCGGAAGGATATCATAAGTCCCGCGGGGGATTTGGTATTCCATGCTCTTTCCTTAACGTGTTTCTAATGCAAATCTAAGTGTATCAACAAATATGAGGGTCAGATATAGTCAAGGATTATCAGTTTTTGGGGGGATAGAGCGTAATTCAGATAACGCTCGTTGTAAACCCTCACTTAAAACTTCAAATTGCACTCACTTGAGCAATTGATGCTATCACACAGTTAACTAATACGATATGATTAGACACATCATCCTTGTTGGATTTGTACATTCCCAATGATTCTTAGAAATCTGACGTTTTTCCACAATATATTGATCTGAAGGAAGTTAGCATACAATGGATATATGATTCGTCTGGCTCATAATCTTTCGGGCTTGGACATTTGAAGTTTTGGTGATTGGCTTTGATGTTTTCAGTGAGGGTTTATATCGGCAAAAATATGTCGTCTCTCACGGGCAGCTATGTAGCAGCTCAGACATTTTTATTGACATTTTTTAGCTCGCGATGTGCAGTGGTGACCAGTCAGATTTGAGATAACGTACCATTTGCACAAGAGGAGATAAGAATATGATTTCACTATTCGAGCTTCGAGGTCTCTTATCAATGAGTCCGGCTTCTCCGATTTGCGAAGCACAAATGATTTCACCATGGATAAACAATACCAGATAAGGATTTATGTATGCAAAAAGAACATGAGTATCGCGATTTTTTTCAGTTGCAACACAAGGTTATAAACCAGCCAGTCAGCTTTCTGAAAGAGCTGAAGAATTCCAAAGCAAGATTTGCAGCTCTCAGCCATGAAGAGATCGAGTATCTGAGGGGACAAGCCCTTGCAACTACCGGAGCATACAAAGAAGCCTCAGACACTTGGGAATGCATTGCTTCCACAGCAGCGGCAAAATCAAACCACATGATAGCTGCCCGAACCTACATTGCGCTATATAACATCTTCAATTTTACCGGATGGTCAGTAGAGCAAAGAAATCAATTCTTGAGCCTGGCAGAGGATCAATGTCGGCAAAGCAGTTCCAGAGCAGTGAAAGCTAACCTGAAGATAATCAAAGCGATGGACACGGATTCTGGACAGCCTTTGTTCGTTAGCGAGGGTATGCTTCGCGAGGCGATGCAGGACGCAATGGAGGAAAACCTTGACGATCTCAAGCTGGAAATCTACATAAACTATACCATGTTATACATGAAGCATGGCCTTCCGGACATGGCAAACAAGCATTTGCTAATGATCAGGGAACTCATCAATAAAAAAGATAATCCAAGCTTCTATTGCCAGATGAGCTCCCTTCAAGGGATTATCACTTCAATGCTCCGTGATCCCCAAAAGGGTCATGAGTGCTTACAAGAAGCGTTTACTCTGGCTGAAAAACAGAATTATATAAATCTATTGCTTCCTATCATGATGAACTTGGGATTATGCAAGGTAAATTTGAGATACTTGCAAGAAGGAGTACTGATCTTCAAGAAGTGCCTGGGCTTAGCGCAGAAGTGCGGGATTGAATCATCGGATCTGGCCTATCGAACCCAGGACAATCTGGCTCGAGTGCTGTGTTCTTGCGATCGTCAGGATGAGGCTATCGAGATGATGGAAGCCAACATTGCAAGATCTGAAGCTCTACAAGACTTTGAAAGAAAGGCCAGGCTACAAGTAAATCTGACCAATGCAATGATTGATTTGGAGAAGTTCAGGGAGGCAGAGCAAAACATTACCAAGGCAATAGAGTACTTTGAGCAAGCGAAAAACCACCAATACTTGCTCTTTGCCTACCGGACCAAAGCTAGATTGTATGAGGCTATGGAAAACTACCAGGAAGCCTTTTATGCTCTGGAATTGCTCGATCAAAGCCATCAAATCAATTTCCAGGAAAACTTCACCATACAGAGCCGAAATTACCAGAAACAACTTGAGCTGCTTCAATATGACTTCGTAAAGATCAAAAGCCGGTGTTCTGAGGGTTCAGTGAGCAGAGATAGGAGACATAACCTGCCCCTGATCGGAGATCATCCTTCTATCAAAGCTGCCATATCAGCCGCTTTGATGGCAGCCCGTTACCCTTTCACAAACGTGTTTATCACCGGTGAATCCGGAACCGGCAAAGAGCTGATCGCCCGGCTCATCCATACCGAAAGCAATACCGGCAGAAACATGGTGGCAATCAATGCTGCCGCAATTTCACCAAATCTGATCGAGAGCGAACTGTTTGGGCACAAGCGGGGTGCCTTTACCGGTGCTATCGAGGACAAAAAAGGCAAGTTTGAACTGGCTGATAAAGGAAGCCTCTTCCTGGATGAAATCTCCGAGATGCCAATGGAACTGCAAGCGAAGCTACTGCGTGCAATCGAAACCCAAACGATCCAACCCGTAGGCAGTAACCAGGATATTAAAATCCAGTGCCGGATTATCAGCAGCTCAAATCAGAGCATTTCTAAGCTGATCAAAGAAAATAGATACCGCCTGGATTTACATTTTCGGCTTAACAAGCTGGAAATCCATCTTTTGCCTTTGAGGGAACGCCTCTCAGACTTGGAAACCCTCACCTCATATTTTGCCAAAAGGTTTGCCAATGAATTTGGCATGAAAGAACCTACCATAAATGAAGATTTTTACGCCTGTCTGCGGCAGCATAGCTTCCCTG
>CAZZCS010000017.1:0-31967 GCA_964652645.1 uncultured Candidatus Cloacimonadota bacterium
GTAGGGAATGCGAATCACCAGCGGGACATTAAACTTTCCTCTGGTTCTATTTCTAAATCTGGCAATATGGGAGAGGATCTGATTCATGGCAGGATAGACAAAGCCGTCGAACTGCATTTCGATCACTGGCTTCATTCCGGATATGGCCATTCCCAAAGCTGTGCCTGCTATACCAGATTCGGCCAGAGGACTATCAAACACCCGATTGGCTCCGTGTTTGAGCTGCAGGCCTTCAGTCACTCTGAAGACTCCACCTTCTACTCCTACGTCCTCGCCGTACACTACCACGTTTTTATCTTCAGCGAGCTTGATATCAAGCGCATCATTTATCGCATTTACCATATTCATGACTTTCATGCTTTGCCTCCCATCTGGTTCAGAAAGTTTTGATAGGCGTTCTTCTGCCTCTTCAGTTCATCCGGTATCTCTTCGTACATAAAGCCAAACACATCGTCAAGCTTGTAGTCCTGGTAGTTTTCGGCTTTTTCAAAATCTGCATCAATCTTCTTTTTGTAAGATGCTATCAACTCTGGCTCATCCTCGATTTTCCACAAACCCCGATCGATCAGATAAGCTTTCAACCTCTTGGCTGGATCCTTGGCATCCCAATCCTCTTCCTCTTCTTTGGTGCGATAACGGGTGGGATCATCAGAAGTTGTATGAGCTCCCTTTCTATAGGTTTTAGCTTCTATGAGCAGAGGTTTGTTCTCCTTTAATGCGTAATCACGTGCATAAGCCAATACCTCATACATGGCAAAGAAGTCGTTACCATCGACCAGAATGGAATCAACGTCGTAGGCTATCCCTTTGATGGCCAGGTTCTTGGATTTGGTTTGCATTTTGAGGGGTACTGAAATGGCGAACTGATTGTTCTGCACCACAAAGACCACCGGCACTTCCCATACTGCCGCAAAATTTAGGGCCTCATGGAAATCACCTTCGGAGGTACCTCCGTCTCCTACAAAGCCAAATACGGCAGCTTTTTCTCCCTGATACTTCATGGAGTAGCCCAGGCCTGTTGCGTGGATCAATTGAGATGCAATGGGAACGGATACTGGAAGCATGCGTCTGGCATTCAAAAATTTGGAACCATCTTCGTTACCTTTGAAGTACAAGAAGATCTCCCAAAGGGATACACCCTTGGCCAGCCAGGCCCCTAGCTCCCGAAAAGCTGGGACTAACCAGTCTTCTTCCTGCATCACCATTCCTGCTGCGATATGGATCGCTTCCTGACCCAGGTTTGGAGGATAGGTGTACATGCGTCCTTGCCTTTGATAGCTTACAGCCATGTGATCTGCTGTGCGTTCAAAAAGCAAGTCTTTGTAAGCCTGAACTATTTGCTCGTCTTTCAGGTCTGTTTTCCACTTGCTGTCGAGAACTTTGCCCTCGGCATCTAATATCTGGTACATCTTGTTGTCCAGAGGACTGTATTTATCAAATGTCTTTTTGTTAAACATAACCAACTCCTGCTATTTTTTGTATTGCCTACTAAAACAATATGCTATTATCATGATAAAGCAAATACGTTTTTCATTATCGAGGGGGTATAGCGATATATTTTTTGTAGAGAAGGACTAAGATGGTCTCAAAAGACGATCATGCAGTCCCTCAAAATATCAGAAATATCCAAATATCCCAGGCTCATCTGGACTCAGTGCTTATAGTCAAGCGTGTATCAAGCGTGTATCAGGCGTGTATCAAGTGTGTTCTCGAACCCACTTGATACAGGTGAGATAGATGTATGATAGAGGGTTGTCTGCCTGGGAGGTATCTGGTTACAAAGAACTTGACGTGGATAGCAAGCAATAATATTATCACTCCATGAGCTTTAATAGAGGAGATGCTATGACTACCGATCAACGCTGGAAACAGAGATTCAGTAATTATAAGAGAGCTTTGGCCTTATTGGCAATGGCCGTTTGCATTGATGATCCATCAGATCTTGAGATAGAGGGCATGATCCAACGTTTCGAATACACCTTTGAGCTGGCCTGGAAAACATTGAAGGACTATCTGGAGAACAAAGGTTTCACGGACATTGTTGGATCCAAAGAAGCAATCCGGCTTGCTTTCAGCAACAATCTCATTACCGAAGGTGAGATCTGGATGGAAATGATATTGTCTAGAAACTTGACTTCCCATATCTATGACAGTAGCAAAGCACTTGAGATCGGAAAAGATATCCGGGAGCTTTATTATCCTTGTTTGATTCAGTTAAAAAACTATTTAGAAAGTAAACTTGATGAAGACTGATAAACTCTTATATGGCATCAATCAGGAGATATGGGATAGAATCCTTTGGGTACTGAGATCTGAGATGGCAGTATCTACTATCATCCTCTTCGGGTCCAGGGCCAAAGGAAACTACAAATACAGTTCAGATATAGATCTATGCTTGAAAGCACCGAATCTTTCAGATCGGAGCTTGAAGACTCTGCTGGTAAATCTCGACGAGCTTAATCTCCCCTGGAAAATAGACCTCTTGAGATACGAGGATATCAAGGAAGTTGGTTTAATAGAACATATCGATAGAGTCGGTATTGAATTATAAAAAAAAGGAGGACAGCCTCTCATAAAAGCGCTTAGAAGGCTGCCCTAATATGGTTTCTCAGGTTTAGAACGTGACTGATCCCACAAGCTGTTCTATACTTTTATCCTCTTCAATAATAAACTTTTCCAGTCCATCTATCATCTCCGGAACGGCCATCGGGTTTATAAAATTACCAGTACCGATGGCAACTGCTGCTGCTCCGGCATAGATGAATTCGAGCGCATCCTGCCAGTTGTAGATACCTCCCATTGCCAGGATTGGGATTTTGACTGCCTGAGCCACCTTATAGGTAAGGGCCAGGGCGACTGGTTTGATAGCAATTCCGCTGTAGCCGCAGATACCTCTTTTAATCCGGGATTTGCCGGTTTTAGGGTCAATTGCCATGCCCAGCAGGGTGTTGATCAGGGCCAGGCTATCTGCCCCTCCCCGCTCTGCTGCTCTGGCAATCGCGGCAATATCCGTGACATTGGGCGAAAGCTTGATGATCAGTTCTCGATCCGTGAGGGCTGAGAGTTTGCTGCTCAGAGTATAGACCACGTCGGCATCCACTCCAAAGGCTATACCTTCGTTTTCCACGTTTGGGCAGGAGATGTTTACCTCGTAGCCAGCAATCCCCTCTTCCCCATCCAAAACTTTTAGCATCTCGACAAATTCATCTATAGTGGAGCCAGAATAACTCACGATCAGGGGCACCTTGAGTTTGGTGCGAAGCTCTGGCAGTACATCCTGGATAAATCCTTCCAAGCCGGGATTCTGGAGTCCAATAGAATTCAGCAAACCGGCCTCTGTCTCGTACAACCTGGGTGGTGGATTACCCTGTTTGGGTAGCATCGTGATGGTCTTTGATACATAAGCGCCCAGGATATTTAGATCGTAGAAGGAATTATATTCCGTCCCGTAAGTCCCGGAGGCAACAGTGACTGGGTTTTGGAGGGCGAGCTTTCCGAGCGAGGTCTGGAGCCTGTTCATAAAGCCTCCCAGCAAATCTCGTCTGCCTCAAACACAGCGCCGTCCTTGCAAACGGTCTTGTACACTACGTTCTCAATCTTACCAGTGGGTACGACGCAGCCGTGGCAAACGCCAATCCCACAGGCCATGTAGGCTTCCATGGAGACGATGAGTCTGACTTCATGCTTCCTGGCTATCTCTGCTACTGCTTTGAGCATAGGCTCCGGGCCACAGGCATAAATGAGATCAAATTCACCGTATTTCAAGACTGCATCCAGACCGCTGGTTACGAAGCCAGTATTGCCTAAGCTGCCGTCCACTGTCCAGATCTCGTCACAGGGGAAGATATCAGCTTTAGAGTTTCCGCCGTGCAGCCAATAGACAGTGTTTTGCTTGTGAAGCTTCTTACGCAAGTACCATAAGGGTGGGTATCCAATCCCTCCGCTCACAAGGGCTATCTTCTGTTTCTTGACAATCGGAAAGGGTACACCAAGCGGGCCGATCAGATCCAGGAAGTCACCGCTATTGAGTTTTGCCAGTCTGGCTGTACCCTTACCGATCTGCTTTATAAAGAATCCAATAAAATCTTTCTCTACGTCATAGACGCTTATCGGCTTTCTCAAACCCGGGCCTCTCTGCGGTTTGAGCTCGTAGAACTGGCCGCATTGAGTCTGCTTTGCCAGTTCGCTATCTTTGATCCAGAGGATGAAATAATCGGGATTCAGGTTTTCTTTTTTTTCGATTCTGACTGTTTTGTACATTACGATATCGCTCTTTAGTCCTCTGCCCTATAGGTGACGTGTCCTTCACATAAGGTACAGACGACCTTCCCCTGCAACTCTTCGCCGAGCCAGGGAGAATTCTTGCTTTTGGACAAGAGTGAATCTGTGTCGATCCTGATTTTCTGATTTGTGTCTACGATTACGATGTCTGCTTTGTTGCCCAGGCTAAGGCCCGAAGCTGGAAGATCCATGATCCTGGCAGGTATGATGCTCATGGTTTCGATCAATCTCTCGAGGCTGATTTCACCTGTAAGTACCAGATTCTGATACAACACCGCAAAAGCCGTCTCGAACCCTATTACTCCAAAGGGAGCATGGTCAAACTCGCGTTCTTTCTCGTAATCCGCATGAGGGGCGTGATCTGTGGCAATACAATCTATCAAGCCATCTTTCAGGGCTTGCACCAGGGCTTTGCGATCCAGCTCAGATCTGAGGGGTGGCTTCATCTTCATATTTGTATTGAAAGTAACTGTAGCCTCTTCATTGAGTAACAAGTGATGGGGAGTTACTTCGCAGGTGACCTTGAGGCCTTTGTCCTTGGCGATTTTTATGAGTTCCAGAGATCCACGTGAAGATACGTGAGCCACGTGCAGCCTTGCTTTTGTGCTCTCTGCGAGCATAATGTCCCGGGAGATTATCATTTCCTCGGCCAGGGCTGGGATGCCGCTGAGACCGATCCTGGCAGATACTTTTCCACCATGGATCTGACCCTTTCCAGCCAGGTTGTAATCTTCGGCATGAATGATGATGGGGAGGTCAAAGTTTACTGCATACTTCATGCAGTTCATCATCAATCTGGCATTTTGAACGCATTTTCCATCGTCACTGACGGCAACTATTCCACCAGATTTCATGGTAGCCATCTCGGATATCTCCAAGCCTTCCGATTTCTTGGTCATGGCTCCGATAACTCTTACCTTGCAGTATCCCAAATCGTTTGCCCGACGTTGGATATACTCCACGGCAGCGATGTTATCTATCACGGGATCAGTATTTGGCATGGCACAGATTGTGGTAAATCCACCTTTGGCAGCAGCTTTGGTTCCTGTAATAATATCTTCTTTATAAGTCTGTCCGGGATCTCTGAGGTGGGCATGGAGATCAACAAAGCCGGGAAACACATACTTTCCACTGGCATCTATGATTTCATCTGCCTGGTCTGTGATCTGCCCGGCGATTTTTGAAATTTGTGTGTCTTCAAGCATGATGTCGGTATCGACAAAGGATCCATCAATGTAAGCCTTTCCGTTTTTTATAAGTGTTTTCATCATAACCTCCTTATGCCTTTCCACCCAGAATCAAGAACATCAAAGCCATCCTGATGGCAACGCCATTGGCAACCTGTTCCACGATAATACTCTGTTGGCCGTCAGCAATTTCCGGCAAAATCTCGATCCCTCTATTCATGGGGCCGGGATGCATGATCAAGGCATCTTTCTTGGCGTGTTTGATGGTTTCTTTGGATAGTACATAGTGCTTTGTGTATTCTTCCAGGCTTGGGAACAGACCCTCGGTCTGGCGTTCCAATTGCATTCTCAGACCCATCACGACGTCTGCATCCTTGAGCGCTGCCTGGAGATCGTACTCGACTTTGCAACCGTAGATTTCTTCCATATATCCTGGCATCAGCGTACGTGGGCCACAGACAGTAACTTCTGCTCCCAATTTCTTCATTCCGATCAAATTGGAGCGAACGACGCGGCTATTGAGAATATCGCCTACGATGGCGATCTTCAGTCCTTTCAGATCACCAGTCCTTTCCCAGATCGAGAAAATATCCAATAAGGCCTGAGTGGGATGGGCATGCCGTCCATCACCGCCATTGATGACTGGCTTGCCAGAATACTTGTGAACGAGCTGTGGACTACCAGGACTACTGTGACGGATGCAATAGAGATCGATTCCCATTGCATCGAGAGTGTAAACTGTGTCTTGCAGGCTTTCACCTTTCTGGAGTGCCGATACACTTGCCTGAAAGCTTACTACATCAGCACTGAGGCGACTTGCAGCAAGCTCAAATGACATACGTGTCCGGGTGCTATTTTCGACAAAGAGGGTGCAAATTGTCTTTCCACGAAGAGTTGGGATTTTTTTGTATTCCCGCAGGTTGATTTCTTTCATGCCTTTGGCAGCTTCGAGAATGTAGAGGATCTCTTCAGCAGAATAATCATCGAGATCGAAGACGTTGCGTCCTAAAAATTGTGGGGTGTTATCCATTCTTTCTCCTTTCTACCTCACTGGGTCAGATTAAAGGTTTATTTTCTGCAAGTGTAGAAGAGTGGATTTTTCGTCAAGGATTTTGTTCAGTAACTATGTTGATAGTACCCTCTAAGTCTATCTGAAAATCTTATTGACGGAATTTGGAAACTGAAAAACAGTGGCAACAGAATATTATTTCCAAAGGGGTAAAGATGAGACTAGCCATAGAAAAAAAGGATTTATTACACAACATCCAACACCTGGCCACGATTGTACCAAGTAAGATCACCACTCCGATCCTCGTAAACTATTTAATTTCTGTCGATGCCGATACAAATATGGTGCAGGTGACAGCTTCAGATTTGGAGCTCACAGTTATTGTTGAATTCCCTGCAAACGTAAGCGAGAGTGGCACTACAGCCATTGCAGCACGTCACTTTAATGAAATCATCTCCTCTATGCCCGATGCCATTATAAACATTTACAAAGACGAAGAGTTGATCAGAATTCAATGTGGCAAAATCGATTTTAGCCTGATGTGTGCAGATCATACTCTTTTTCCGGTACTGCCTCCCAGAAAGCTAGATAATGCTATCATGGCAGATGCAGAGCTATTCCATAGAATGGTCTCCAAAACCTCTTTTGCTGTTTCCACAGACGTAAATAGAGCCGTGCTTACAGGTGTATGCTGGGCCATTAAACCCGATCACCACCTGATGGCAGCCACAGATGGACGCAAAGTCGCCGAGATCAAAGTTCAGCAAGCTCTGATCGGCAATCAATCTGCTAAAAGTGAGCAATTGGAAGACAATATCTTCACGGAAGCCCAGCACGATGAACTCATCGAGAGAATAATCCCCGTAAAGACTCTTAATTTTATGCAGAAGATCTATGATAGTGCAAATAAAGAGCTTCGTGTAATCATCGATAATAACAGAATTATGTTCTCTTACGGAATGTTCACCGTCTTTTCTCAGATTCTGGAACACAAATATCCAGACTATCAGAAGGCTTTTATGGCAGACCTGCCAAACACTATTATCATAGATAGGGATGCCCTCAGAGCCTCGATTCGCAGGGTAGCGCTTGTCGCTCCGGATGATAACTTGAGAATCAAGTTTGAGATTGATCTGGACAGATTTGAGATCAATACGATAAATAGAGACACTGGTGAGGCCAAACAGGTAATGGAAAACTACAGTTATCAAGGCTCAGCCACCAGTGTATCTTTCAATTTCAAATACATGATTGCCATTCTGGATGCCGTTGATACAGACAAAGTAAAGATCAACCTTGGCTCATCCCGCGACCCTCTTATGATCTTCAACGAGGGTGTTCCTGAAAACCAGGAAGTGACATTCCTTTTGATGCCTTTACGGTCATAAAGATTGTATCTTGAGAAAATAAGCTTACAAAATTATAGAAGCTACCAGACAAGAGAGTTTTACTTTGACCCTTTGGGATCTTTGATTATCGGACCCAATGGCTCTGGAAAGACAAACCTATTAGAAGCAATTGCCTATTGTGGTTTTGGTAAATCAATCAGATTCCACCACGATGAGCAATTGCTTCACTTTGATAGTAGCTCCTTCTGTTTGCAGGGATTGTTTCACCTGGATATTGGCCTGAGCTTGTCCCTGAACTTGAGCTATCGCCACAAAAAGAAGCAGCTTCGCATGGACAACAACCCTGTAAAACAGCTTTCTACTCTTTTCAACTCTGTGAAGATCATCTATTGTGCTCCCGATGATCTGATCCTGATCAATGGCAGTCCCCGCTGGCGTAGACAGTACTTTGATCTTGCCATTTCACAGCTCTTCCCGGATTACATCACTATTCTACGGGCCTATCTTCACATCGTAGAGCAGCGTAATGCCTTGCTAAAAAAGACATACGATCTCACCGAAAAAAACATCTGGGATACCAGGTTCATAGAGGCCTATCTTGAGGTGCTTGCTTATCGAAAAAAGTATCTTGCCCTCCTCAATCAAAAGTGGAATGCTCCTGCCTATAATCCTCAGGACAGCACTGAAATCAAGTATTTATATAGTTACAAAGCGGAGCCCCAAGACTACTCACATACTTACCTCGCAGCCCTGATACACAAGTTGGAGCCGCGTGAGAAGCACTATCAGAGGAGTTTGATCGGAGCTCATGTGGATGATTACGTATTTGACATGGGAGATAGGAATCTTCGCTTTTTTGGTTCTCAAGGCCAAAAAAGAAGCAGAGTGATCAATCTGAAGCTGATCCAGGCACATCTGATTGAGGAAGTTACGGGTATCAAGCCCATCCTTCTTTTCGATGATATCTTCGCGGAGTTAGATTTGACGCGGGCAAGTGAGATTAGAGATGCTGTCGATAAGAGATATCAAATCCTGATCGCATCTCCCAGACGTGACATCACGCAAATCTGGAAGAATTTCCCAGTTCAAACCTTGGGAGAGTGCCAATGAAGCTTAAGCTTACTAAAAGCATAATCGGCTGGATGTTTTACGACTTTGCCAATTCTGCCTTCACCACGATCATTGTAAGTGTCGTTTATAGTGTTTACTTCATGAATGTCGTAGTCGGAGGCGATAGTGGTTATGGAGAACTGCTCTGGGGACGGGCCGTCGGGCTGTCCATGACCCTTGTCGCGATCACTGCCCCCATCTTTGGAGCAGTAGCGGATTATTCACGCTCCAAGAAAAAGTTCCTCTTCTTCAATTGCTGGTTAACAGTGATTTTCACTTTCCTGCTCTTCTTTGTGCGGGAAGGCAGTATTGTGTTGGGGATGGTCTTCTTCGTAATTGCAAACTATGGCTTCAACAGCGCCAATGTATTCTATGATGCCTTCTTACCAGAGATCAGTAGAAAGGGCGATATCGGAAAGGTGTCTGGCTATGGCTGGGCTTTGGGCTATGTGGGAGGATTGCTGTCTTTGCTGGTTTCCCTCGCCTTGATCAATTTCGTAAGCCCTGCAGGGAACCTGAATGTGCGTTTGGTCTTCCCCACTATAGCTGTTCATCTCTTTATTTTCTCTCTTGTCACTTTCTTTTGGCTGAGAGAAGTGAAAAAACCTTCCAAAAGGACAAACTACCTCAGAGTAGCCTACCAAAGAGTTTCATATTCGCTAAGTAACATCAGGCGCTTGCCAGAACTGGTGAAATACCTCATCAGCCACTTCATCTATAATGACGGTATCACAACAGTGATTGTCTTTGCCTCCATCTATGGGATTGAACGATTTGGCATGACCATGCAAAACATGATCGTGTATTTTATCCTGGCCCAGTTTACTTCCATCCTTGGGGCTGCTATATTTGGCTGGATGAGCGATAAGTACAATGTAAAACTCTCGCTTTCACTTTCTATCATGATATGGATTGTGGTAGTGATCTGGGCATTTTTCTGCAGGACTGCTACAGAGTATTACTTCGTAGGGCTCCTGGCCGGAATGGCAATCGGCAGCAGCCAGGCAAACAGCAGAACCATGCTTTCCATATTGACGCCCAAGGACAAGCAGGCAGAGTTTTTTGGATTTTATACCTTGACAGGTCGTCTATCTTCAATTATAGGTCCAATCTTATATGGTTGGATAGCGCATCGCACCAAAGATATGCGTTGGTCAATTTTATCATTAATGTTCTTTTTTGTCATAGGATGGCTGTTATTAAACTGGATCAATCTTCCAAAAGGCATAAAGGACGCAGATGTTATCTACCACCAAAATTCATAATGATGGGAGGAATATCATGAAGAAACATCTCTTACTTATCATCGCGGTAGCGTTGGTTCTTGTACTTAGTTCCTGCGGGAAAGGTTCCAGACAGGTTCTCTATATTTTTAACTGGAGCGATTATATTGATCCAGACCTTATTTCCGAATTTGAGAAGGAACACAATTGCCGGATTCGTTATTCAACATACGATTCAAACGAAAACATGCTTACCAAGATCAAGAGCTCCAGAGAGTCTTTTGATGTCGTCTTCCCAAGTGGAGATCATGTGAGTATTCTGGCTCAGGCAGGTTTACTGGAGCCTATTAATAGGGATCAGATTAGCTATTTCGAGACTCTGGATCCAGATCTACTTGCCAAGGCTAAGTCTTTTGATCCTGGAAATGAGTATTCTGTGCCATACTTCTGGGGTCTCACGGGACTAATCTACAACAAGCAATATGTTCCGGAAGAACTGGTAAATTCAGCATCCTGGAATGTAATCGGACATGAGTTTTTCAAGGGTAAAAACAAGATAACTATGCTCGATGATGCTCGTGAAGTGGTAGGAGCAGCCCTTATTACTGCTGGCTATAGTCTGAACGATACCTCTGAAATGGCTATGGAAGCTGCTACTAAGATTCTCTTGCAATGGGATAAAAACATTACTCAGTTCGACTCCGACTCTTACAAAAATGAAGTTCCAGATGGCACTACCTGGCTGGCACAGGCTTACAACGGTGACGCTCTGCAGCAGATTTCTGAAAATGAAAATCTGGGCTTTATCCTGCCGGTGGAAGGAGCAAGTCTCTGGATGGATAGCATGGTGATCCTGAAATCCTCCCAGAATAAGGATCTGGCGCACAAATTTATAGACTTCCTTACAAACCCGGAAAATGCCCTGAGAAATGCCGAGTATACCCAGTTCCCGACTCCCAACCTCAAGGCTTATGAAATGCTTGATGAAGAAACAAGAGCAAACCATTACATCTATCCAGACCATGCTTATCTGGATAAGTGTTATATGATAGAACCCATTGGAGAAGAAATCAAGAAAATTGATGCTGTCTTCGAACAGATCAAAATGTACTGATAAATATAGTAATTAAGGAATGCCCAATATGATAGATCATTTTGGAGATCTAAAGCGTAGCCACTACTGTGGCGATCTTAGAATTGAACACCTGAATGCTCCCGTTACCATCATGGGATGGGTACATAAGAGACGAGATCTGGGAGGCCTGATCTTTATCGACCTTCGGGACGTGAGAGGCTTAGTCCAGATTGTAGTGCCGCCAGAACATGAGCAAGCCTTTGCCAAAGCGGAAAGAATCAGAAACGAGTATGTTATCGCTATCAAGGGAGTCGTCCAAGCACGCGAGGAGCGGAACATCAACACCAACATGCCCACAGGTGAAGTAGAAATTCTGGCGAGCGATTGCATCCTCCTGAACGATACCCCACCGCTTCCGATCCAAATCAACGAAGCAGCTCTGGCAGAAGAAGATCTGCGTCTTACCTATCGATATCTTGATCTGCGCAGAGATAAATTGAAGAACATAATCCTGATGAGGCACAAGATTACTTCCGTTATCAGGAACTATCTGAACGAGCGGGATTTTTATGATATAGAGACTCCGATCCTGATGAAAAGTACTCCCGAAGGAGCCAGAGACTACTTAGTCCCCAGCCGGATTCACCCTGGGAAATTCTACGCTCTGCCCCAATCCCCCCAGATCTTCAAACAGCTACTCATGATTGCTGGATACGACAGATACTATCAGATTGCACGCTGTTTCAGGGATGAGGATTTACGCGCAGACCGTCAACCAGAATTTACCCAGCTCGATATCGAGATGAGTTTTGCTTCCATGGAGCAAATCTTCGAACTCCTCGAGGGACTGATGCTGCGGCTCTTCAACGATGTGTTGAATATCAAACTTGAGTCGCCTTTCAAAAGACTGAGCTACCAGGAGGCGATGGATAGATACGGATGCGATAAACCAGATACGCGTTTCGGAATTGAACTCTGCGATATCAGTAAAATCCTGCAGCAATCAGAGTTCCAAGTGTTCAGATCTGCCCTCGATTCTTCTGGCTGTATCAAATGTATCTCCATTCCCGGAGGAGCTTCCCTCACCAGAAAACAGCAGGACGAACTGATCGATATCGCCAAACACAATGGTGGAAAAGGCCTGGCCTTTGCCAAGGTCAATAATGGCGCTTTGGAAGCAGGCATCAGTAAATTCCTGAGCCCTCAGGAAGCAAGTGATATGATCTCTCTTGCCAAGGCTGAGAACGGTGATATGCTAGCCATCGCTGCCGATAGTTATGAGCTGAGTTGCAAGATCCTCTCCGCCATCAGAATGCATATAGCCAATACTCAGAATCTGATCTTCAAAGATAGTTACGATTTCGTCTGGATTACAGATTTCCCCCTCTTCCAATGGAACGAGGATCAAAAGCGCTGGGAACCTGCCCATCACATGTTTACTCTACCCAGAGAAGAACATATCCCCTGGCTGGATGACCCTTCTAAGATCGGAGAGATCAAAGGTCAACTGTATGATCTTGTCTGCAATGGAATGGAACTCTCTTCGGGGAGCATCCGTTGTCACCGCTACGACATCCAGAAGAAGATTTTCGACGTCTTGGGCTTTGATGAAGCGGAACTGAGAGATCGTTTTGGCTTCTTCCTGGACGCTTTAAAGTATGGAACACCTCCTCACGGGGGCATAGCTCCCGGATTGGATAGACTCGTGATGATTATGAGCGGAGCAGATTCCATCCGCGACGTGATAGCTTTCCCCAAAACCCTTAAAGCTACAGATCTGATGACTGAAGCTCCCAGTGAAGTGCCCGAGCAACAATGGAACGAATTGAACCTAAAACCTATAAAATAGCCGTCTTGACCAGCGGATTGAGCCGTGGCTCCAATATGAGAGCCATGGCTCAGTACTTTCAGGATGAGCACTTACCTATCGAGATCAGTTTCGTGGTTCATACCCGCAAAAATGCACCCATTCATGATCTTTGCCAGCAGCTGGAGATCAAATCAATCTACCTGCCCTACAGAGATGGAAACGCTTTCGAACAGCGACTATTGGAGCATCTGAGGTCTTTCAATATTGACCTTCTGGCTCTTGCTGGCTTTTTAAAACTCCTCTCCGCTTCATTTTGCAAATCTGCCGATATACCATTACTAAACATTCATCCCGCCCTGCTTCCCGCCTATGGAGGTAAGGGGATGTATGGCATGGCAGTCCATGAAGCCGTATATGCAAATCGGGAAAAGGTATCAGGAGCCTCCATTCACCTGGTCGATCCGATCTACGATCACGGACGCATCATAGCACAGGAAGTAGCAGACGTTTCACATTGCCAGTCCCCACATGAGATTGCCTCAGAAGTTTTAACAGTAGAGCATAGGCTTTACGCACGCGCCATACGAGAGTTCTTTGGCTTGTAGTCCTCTCAGATGAAAAAGCTTCACATCACCACCCTGGGCTGCAAGGTCAACCAACATGAAAGCGCCGTCGTAGCAGATCATTTTCATAGGCTAGGCTACGAATTCAGTACGATGGAAGAAGCAGACCTGATTTTCATCAACACCTGTACTGTCACAAACAGAACGGATTACAAAAGCCGCAATCTCATTCGCAAAGCTCTCCAGCTCAAAGAGACCAAGCCCACTCTCCGCATCTTTGTAACAGGCTGTTACTCCCAGCGCAGTTTTGAAGAGCTGAAAGAGCTTGAGGGCCTGGATCTCATCATCGACAATCAGTACAAGACAGACGTTTCTGCCTGGCTGGATACTTTAGATTATAATTTCACTGACATCATGGAGGCAGATTCATACCATCACATTCCTTTTTCGGGGATGTTGGATCGAACTCGAGCCTTTCAGAAGATTCAGGATGGCTGCGATTTCTACTGCTCCTACTGTGCTGTGCCATACGCCAGAGGCCACAGTCGATCATGCAGATTTGATGATGTAGTAAATCAGGCTCGAGTGTTAGTGACAAATGCTTATAAAGAGATTGTCCTGGGGGGTATCAACCTCGGTCTCTATCGCGATCAGTCCAGAACGCTGAAAGACGTGATAAAGGCTTTAGACGCTCTGGAGGGGCTGGAACTCATCCGACTCAGCTCAATTGAGCCACAATTGATCACAGAGGATCTGCTTGATCTTGTCTTTGCGCTGGATAAAGTGTGTCCTCATTTTCATATCCCGCTCCAATCCGGTTCAGATAGCGTTCTGCAGCGTATGGGACGCAGATACAAAACTGCAGACCTTACTCGATTGATCGCCAGCATCCGCAGTCGCTATGAAGATGTTGCAATTGGCATGGATGTGATCACAGCATTTCCTGGAGAGACAGCTTTAGAGTTTGAAGAGACTCTTGAGCTAATCCAGTCTCTTGAAGTCTCATATTTGCACGTCTTTACCTATTCTAAAAGAAAGGGTACTCAAGCTGCCAAAATGAAGGACCAGGTTCATGGGACTATTACTAATCAGCGAAGCAAGACACTCTCAGCTTTGAGTGAAAAGATGAAGGGCGAATATAGAGATAGATTGATCCGCAAAAAGACTCTCCTGCGAGGAATCGCTGAAGATCGGATTGGTGAACAGACTACAGCCCTATCTGACCATTTTGTGAGAATTTACACCAATCAGGACACTCCGCTTAACCAGATGATGACAATCACGGCCACTCAGACGCATCTGGACGGTATCTCAGATTAGGGGTCATAAATCTCTAGCGAGATTTATCGATGGCCTGGACAGGGCATCCGGCAAAGGTATTATTATCACCATCTGCACAAATCCCACAGCCAATACACTTGGTAGAATCTATCACGGCAACACCATCTCTCATCGTGATCGCCCCTACCGGGCAAGCCGAAACACAGAGCTGGCAGCTGATGCATTTATCAGGGTTCACTACATACTTGGCAGGCTCAGCTTTCACGTTTTCGGAGATCCGTTTCTCCTGTTTTGGGGGTTGTTGCAGCTCTGGAATCTCGACTACATCATTCCCCGGCTCAGCCTTTATCTCGCTTTGCTCAAGCAGTGAGGTTTGATCCACTGTTTTTACAACTAGCGGTTTTGATCTGTTTTTCTGAACCAGGAAGATGATCTGCATGGCTAAGATTGAGAATAGAGCCACAATAAATAGTACTCGAAGAATTCGATCAAACATGTTTAGGCCTCTGAAATTCCTTTTTTGGGACAAACTCCCACGCACATGTGGCAGTAGATACAGTTGGCATCCTCGACGAACTCATTTTCCAGAATGTTTATATTCATCGGACAGTAAGCACTGCAGACACCACATTCATTGCATTTTTCGATATTGCGAAATATTTTGCTACGCTTGAGGCCAAAGAGCTTGCCCAACCATTGAAATATATTCAATAGAGCAGCATAAGGGCAGATGAACCTGCACCACAATCGCTCCACGAAGAAACCACCGATTACGATGATGGACAATACTATAGCTCCTCTGATCCCCAAAACGGGAAGCCTGGAGATGCTCATCACCGGGCAGGCAACCATATAGCGATAGCCCAATCCCCGGAGAACTAATACTACCGTCATGGCCAAAACCACATACTTGAGAAATCTGAGTTTTCTTTCCAGATAGTATGGAAGTCTGTTCTTCTTATAGCTTCTTTTACGGTCAAAGCGATAAATAGCCTCCTGCAAAGTCCCCAGAGGGCAGATATAGCCACAGAACTTCCTACCAAAGAAAACTGTAAAAACTCCAATGGCAAAACCTGCTGCTATTGCATAGGCAAAGAGGGCTTGCGTGAGCCTGATAAACCCGAATCTATTCAAGCCGAAACAGACTACTGCGTAAGGGCAGAATTCGTGAGCCGCAAATTTGCCAACACTAATTATTATGGCGAAGATGAAGGCAAAAATGGCAAAGGAAAGGATCTGGATGATGAATCGAACCAATGCAGATTTGTCTAATCTCATTTAGGGCCTTATCCTGGGAGAGCTTTGTGAGGACTGTTTCCTTCTCTTCTCGGCTCCTGTTGGGGGTCGATAAAACGAATTTGTCGGGGCTTTTTCTTCCTCTTTCTTCAAATCTGCCTCTATATCTTCCTCTGTCCGGAACAGTGGTTGATACATCTGTTGCGACTGGCTGGTACCGATAAAATCATCATCGTTAAACATTGAGGCATCCTTAGTCTCATCAAATCTATCGGGATCACGGCTGTATCCAAAATCCCTGGTTTCCTGTTCCTTTTTATCTACTAAACTAAAGATCGTGGTAATAACGATAATGATAAGAATCAGGATTATCCCGAAGAGGATGGAACCCTTTTCGTTCTTACAGATTGAAACACTTCGCATTATTACTCCCTTTCAAGCAGATCAACGATTCTCCGTCGCCTCTCCTGGGCAGCGGTACTGTCCATAACCGGGTTTGAGTCTCTGTACAACTCACCGCTGAAGATGGGTTTTTCTACCGTCTTGAAAACACCAAGGTAGATGTTTTCTGTTTCCCGGGCTAGAATGAGAGCCTGGATATCGTCCTTGGGAACTACATCAAGCA
Organism: uncultured Candidatus Cloacimonadota bacterium; assembly: GCA_964652645.1. Classification (GTDB taxonomy): domain Bacteria; phylum Cloacimonadota; class Cloacimonadia; order Cloacimonadales; family Cloacimonadaceae; genus CAZZCS01. Next base: position 16,750 of record CAZZCS010000017.1, read on the forward strand.
TCTTCACTCTTTGATTGTATTGTTGATAAGTGTTGTTATAGCTTACACAGGGCTGCAGAACCTCCACAAAAGAGAATCCTCTGTGCAAAACAGCTGCTCGGATGGTCTCGGCAAGGTGATCTGGTTTTGCAGAATAAGTTCTGGCAATGAAGGTGGCTCCTGCTTCCAGCATCAGTCCAAGCGCGTTAAATGGGGTTTCGATATTCCCTGAAGGTGTCGATAAACCCCTGTAACCTCGCTCTGAAAGCGGAGAGAACTGACCTGTTGTGAGCCCGTAAGTGCCGTTATTGTGGAGAATTAGAGTTACATCTGCATTACGTTTGGCCGCGAACATGGTGTGCTCCAATCCTTCACCCAAAGAATCCCCATCCCCTCCAAAGGTCACTACTTGGAGCTTGGGATTGGCTATCTTGATACCCTGAGCCAGACACAGAGCTCTGCCATGCAAACCATAGAAGCCAGAGATATTCAAGTAATCAAATATCTTACCATGACACCCGATTCCACAGGTAATCACAACATCCGATAGAGGAATCCCATCTGTCTCCAGGAGGCCCAGAGATTTCTTGAAGGCACTCAAAATACCAAAATTACCGCATCCACTACACCAGGTGTTCTCTTTTGGAGTTTCCAAACTACGCATCATACACCTCCATCAATCTACGTGCCAGGTCTTCTGGATCAAATGCCCTTCCATCATACTTCAGGATTGAGGCTTTGACACTTATGCCCAGTTTGATCTTTAGTAACTCTGCCAGAGAGGCACTTTGATTGTGCTCTACCACTACTGCCTCACAGCCCACAAACTCCTTTAGCTCATCCAGCGGGAAGGGCTCCAAATAGATGGGGGCAACTATCCTGATCGCTTCTTTCACATGCTTTGCAGCTTCGCGTAGCTCCATTACCGTGGATCCATAAGCAAACACGACTTTAACTCCTTCACCATACTGGGCAACTTGAGCATACTTTGCCACAGCCTTCTTGCAGGATTGGTACTTCAGGAAACGTTTATCCTTCATGCTTACCATGGCATCTGCTTTATCTGTTCTGAGTCCGCTTTCGAGATGCTCGTGAGAGTTCCATTTGATTACAGAATCCGTAGGTGGAAAGATCAGAGGAGATACCCCATCCGGGCTGTGGCGGTATCTTTCATATTCAATATTTTCTTCACCCTCTTTGACAGCAGTAAAGGGAGCATCATCCGGGACTATCGTAGTGGTCTTGATACTTTCAGAGAGATGCTTCTCTGTGAGCAGAATAGTCGGAATTTGCAGTTCCCAGGCCAAGGACAGCAGTTCCGCTGCCAGAGAAAAAGCTCTTTCGTGAGAATCCGGACTTGCCACAATCCTGCAAAACTCTCCATGTCCCTGGCCTAGAGCGAAGACCAGATCCTCCTGGGCAGTATAGGTGGATACGCCAGTGGCGGGACCAGGACGGGAAGATAGAATCGTGAGCAGTGGAACCTCGGCCATACCAGCCAGAGAAAAGCCCTCTTGCATCAGGGCAAACCCGCCGGCGCTGCTTCCCACAGCCGCTTTAGCTCCCGCAAAAACCGATCCTATTGCCATGTTTATGGCAGCAAGTTCACTCTCGGTGTGAATAGCATATACACCCAGTTCATTTTGTTTACTGGCCAGATAATGCAGAATCGACGACGCAGGAGTCATAGGGTAACTATAGTACACATCCAGTCCTGCAGTCCATGCTCCCAGGGAGACCAATTGATTACCAGAGAATTGTTTCGATATTGTCTTGCCATTGATTAGAGTAACCTGCATGCTCTGGTAAAGAACCAGCTCATATACTTCCCTGGCAAAGGCAATACTGCCCTCCAGGCTTTTCTTGTAGTACTTTGTTATAATCTTATCCAGCAGCTCTTCACCACTCCTGATAAGAGCACAAAATATGGCTGGAACAGCAACGCTGATATTGGATTTTGGGCCTAAATGCTTCTTAGCCAGAGAGGTAAAAGGAATACCAATTCCGCTGTCTGATTGTGAAACATCGCCATTGAAAAACAGCAAACCCTGAGGCCTTAGCTTGTCCTGGTGTTCATCTATACTTCTTTGATCAAAGCAGATTATAAGATCTGCCCTGTCATAAGAATTGAATACTTCCGCTACATTAGAGCTAACTACAGAGAAGTTGTGACCTCCCTTGATCAGGCTCTGATAGTCATCCATTTGAAAGGTGTGTCTTTTATAGTGCTGCATGATCGCGGCTACGACCTGGGCAGCTTTCTTTACACCTTCACCCGCTTTCCCACCAACTAGTACTGTATATAGGTTCTCCAACTTTTTCGCTCCATTTTTTTCTTTTTTACATTGAAGGATTATCAAGCGAAGATGTCAATTAAAAACTACATTATCATCATCGACATGATTCCCAGCCCAATAAAAGTCTCAAAAGGAATGATTATTGCATTTATAGTGCCAATAAAGCTTAGAAAATATATGATACATAGATGGAGGATCTCATATGAGGTATAAGTACCTTATAGCCTTGTTACTTGTAACTGCTCTGCTTGTCAGTAGTTGTGCCAAACGCAGCACCGCCTGGAAGGAGAATGAAGTCGTTAGTTTACTTGCTCGAGTACCTGTAATCGGCAACCCGATTGATTTAGTTGTAAGCCCCACCCACGCATTTGTGGCTCTGGATCAGGGAGGGTTTTCCACATTTGACCTCAATACTCATGAGCAACGCTGGTACACCTCCATTTTAGCAACCGATGGTTCAGTAGTCAGCATCAGAAGAATCAAGAATATATCCATTGTGCCAGAACATAACGTCTTGTTTGTCAACGAAGTAGAAGGTACAGACGGTATCAAAATTATCAGTACTGCTGATATGGATACCCTGAAACAAACTTTTACCATAATGGGAGGCACCCAAAATCTGCGTCATATGGAGTTTCACTCTATCAGTTCTCCCTTTATGGGCGTGGATGTAGAGGGGATGTACAGCATTTCCAGCAACGTCAGCCGTGCTACTTATAACTCTTCGGCAGGTGAATGGCTGGGGGCTACGAACTTGTTTACCTCGATTGCTACGGCTCAAGGGATTGATTTTACTGAAGATTATGTCTATATCGCTGCCCAGCAAAGAGGCCTGGTGATATTTGACCGTGAACAGGGACAGATAGTTGGCCAGGTCGCTTTCCCTGGAGAGGCTCAGCGAGTCCAGATCATGGGTAACTATGCCTACGTCGCATCCCGTCAGGGAGGACTGAACGTAGTCGATATCACTGATCACAACAACCCCGTTTGGATCAGTAATTTCAGTACTGTTGGTTATGCCACAGGCGTTGACGCTCTGAACGACATGGTCGTGATCGCCTCAAACAGCGGTGGCGCGTATCTCTTTGATGTCACAAATCCACACGAACCAAAACTCCTTCAGAGAATTACTTCCTGCGGTTATGCCAATGATGCCCGTTTTTACGGCAACAACATTGTTGTAGCAGGACGGGATGAGGGAATGCTGTTTTATCGGATTGTCCGATAAGGAATTTAATTTGAAACCTGGAGCTCTGCTTCAGGTTTTTTTAATATATACTAATATTACAGAAGGATCAAATGAAAAAAAACCTAGTTCTTTCGATTGTCTTTAGCCTTATGTGTGTGTTTCTTCTAGCATCAGCAAATACGCAACAGACTCCTATGAGTATATCTCAGACGAACTCTCGCGTAGTCCTGAACCTCAATTCTTCCAGCTTGGAGCTAAATAATGTCGACATCGACAATGTATCTTTCAAAGAAGTCCATATCGATGGCTTCAGTAAGCTCGAAACTGAAGGTCAACCCGAAATACCTTTTTACAGCACTACCATTGTCATCCCTCCCAGAGGGAACTTCCAAATTAGAGTGAACGAAGGCAGAGTCCACACTTATGATAATGTAAACGTGAGACCCTATGTAGATTCGAGCTCCGATTTCAAATCCAGCGACTACCCAAAGTCCGGTGTGTTGCCAGGCAAATTGATTGAGTACTCAGAACCTGCCATCCTGCGCGATTTTCGGGTTTTACAGATCAGCCTCTTCCCCATTCAATGGGATGCTCAGAGCAATACTCTGAGAGTGGTGGAAGATCTGGAAGTGCAGATAGATTTCAATTCTGAACCCTCCATTAATGAGCTGGATAGCTATCATGCGTATAGCCCTGTATATGAAAAGCTGTACGCCTCGACTCTGGCAAATTTTGAGTATTACCGAGACACCGACCTTGCTCCTGTAAACCCAAAGATTCAGATCATCCACGGCAATAGTACCGACCAGACCTTTCTCCAAAAGCTGAACGAGTTTGTGGCCTGGAAGCGTCAGAAGGGTTTCGACGTACAGGTTGCCAGCACTTCGGTAGCCGGTTCTTCCAATACACAAATCCGAAACTACCTCCAAAACCTGTACGATAATCCAGTCACAAGACCAGACTTTGTGATTCTGGTGGGAGATGTCGGTGGCAGTATCAGCGTTCCCACCTGGTATGAATCACTCTCAGGTTACAACGGAGAAGGAGATTATCCCTATACCCATCTAGCAGGTTCAGACCTGTTGGGAGACATCTTCATCGGAAGAATGTCGGTTGAAAACGCCTCACAGTTTGACGTATTGGTAAACAAAGTCTTCGCCTACGAGAAGAACATTAATAACAGCCCCGCAGCTGCGGCCTGGTTGGATAGAATGCTACTAATTGGCGATCCTTCCAGCTCTGGTATTTCTACCATTTACACAAATAAATTTATCAAAGAAAGAGCCAAGCAAGCCCATCCAGAGTATTCCTTTATCGAAAACTACTCTGGAGGTTACAGCTCCACCATGAATTCAGGAATCAATCAGGGCGTGGGTTTTTTCAATTATCGCGGCTATATTGGAATGAGCAGCTGGAGTCCATCTTCAAGCCTCATCAACGGATATAAACTGCCCCATTCTGTGATTATTACCTGTAGTACAGGCTCGTTTGCCAATGGTACTTCGACCTCGGAGGCATTTATCAGGCTGGGAACATCGGCAACTCCAAGCGGTGCTCTTACAGCAATCGGAATGGCAACTTCCGGCACGCATACTGGTTTTAACAACTCTTTGACCACCGGTATCTTTGATGGTATTTTTACTCACGGAATGAGAACCATGGGCGAAGCTCTTCTGAACGGAAGACTAAACATATACAACGTTTACCATGCCACAAACTCAAATCAGGCGAACTATTTTGCCCACTGGTGCAATCTGATGGGAGATCCCAGCGTAGAGGTTTTTGTGGGCATACCCAAATCCATTTACCTGGATGTCCCTGCCAGCATTCCGGCTGGAACCCATATGGTAGACGCCTTTGTAACAGATGAAGACTCCAACCCTATCCCAAATATATCTGTAACTGTCTTCGCAGTGAGCACTCAAACTGTAGCAGCAAAAGGATTTACAGACCAATATGGCATGATCTCTCTGGTTCTGCCAGAAAACCTGAGCGGCAATCTGATCTTCACAGCTTCTGCGCCAGATACCAAACCAATCCAGGTAAACTCCAGCATCGATGCAGCTGGCTCCCTGGTGTTTGAAACAAGCATTCTGGACGACTCCATCAATGGTAACGCCAATGGTGTCGCCAATCCCAATGAAACTATATCACTCACCCTCAGCATCAAAAATACTACCTCTGCGACACTTTCAGGTATTACTGGAGTACTCTCTACGGATGACCCACTCGTGAGCATCGATCCCCTCCACTCTGAGACTACCTTCCCCTCGATTTCAGCTGGTGGCATTGCCTTTTGTGATGATGAACTAGTATTTATAGTAAACAGCAATACTCCTGCCCTGCATGATGTAAGATTTATTCTCAGCCTTACTGATAGTGCATCAAACGAATACTCACTACCTTTCCACGTACAGATTGTAAATGCTACGATGAGTATTCACTCCATCAATATAACAGCTGGCACAAACAACGTTCTGGATCCTGGAGAGAACGGTTTTATAAGCATCACCCTGAGAAATGATTCTACTCTGAGCATCGATGGCCTCATGGCAGAGCTCAGCTCTTTGAATGATCTCTTGCTCATCGTGGATTCTCTCTCGTCCTTTGGAACGATTCCAGCTGGTTTGACTGCCAGCAGCAGCGTCCCCTTCACTGTTTTTGCCCGTCCTCTAGTTGTCCCTGGGATGCAGATGCCTTTGCGCTTCAGGCTCTACAACGATGCAGGATTTGAGCAGACGATTTCATACAATCTGAACATCGGAACTCCAAGTGTGACGACTCCTCTAGGTCCGGATTCTTATGGATACTTGATCTACGACTGGCAGGATACAGGATTCCCAGATTGCCCAGAATACGAATGGCAGGAGATTCATCCCAGCTTGGGTGGCTTTGGAGAGCTCATCCCCCTCAATGATGCTGGCACTTCCGGAAATGAAGGAGACCAGGTAGGATCTACTGCTCTGGCAGTAGTTCAGCTTCCCTTCCCCTTCAGATTCTATGGTCTGGATTACGAACAGATAACTGTATGCACAAATGGTTTCATTGCCATGGGTATCACTGAAAATGGCGATTTTAGAAACTACCGGCTTCCCGGCCCCAATGGTGCTGCTCCTATGATTGCTGCGTTTTGGGACGACCTCATCATAATCAATGATGCAGGCGTTTATAAATATTATAATGCCGTGGATCATACGTTTATCATCCAGTACCATAAGCTGCGCAATGGATACAACAGAACCTCCGAAGAAACCTTCCAGGTGATCTTCTACGACCCCATGTTTTACCCAACTGGCTTGGGCGATGGTATGATCAAGATCCAATATAAAGTCTTCAATAACGTAGATATTGGCTCAGGCGGCTACACTCCTTACCATGGGAACTACGCCTCCATTGGAATTAAAGATCATACCAATACCCGCGGTTTGGAATACACATACAACAATGTATATCCCACTGCCGCTGCGCCTCTGTCTCACGAAAAGGCGATTCTGATTACAACCGTTCCAGTGTTGCATCAAAGCCCTTACATAGTAATCTCTGAGACTATTGTTTCTGAGACAAATGGAAACGGAGTAATCGAACCGGGAGAAATGGTCGAGATCGGACTCAAGCTGAGCAACCTTGGGCTCAATACCGCCTTCAATGTAAGCCTCTCTACCGAAGTAGTGAACAACTATGTCACGGTAGTAAATGATACTACCTCATATCGCGATATCGAAGGAAGCTCTGAAGCTGTGAACATTAACCCGATCAAGCTGCTGATTTCTGAGGATTGCCCGGCAAATCACACAATCAACCTGCTTTGCAACATCGAAATCAGCGGAAATAGCTGGCAATATAACATTCCTCTGGTCGTTCGCAGACCCAGCATCGAGATTACAACTCTGTATATGAATGACTTCCTTGCCAATGCCAACGGCATCATAGAACCTGGAGAGACTTTCAAACTGATAGCGAACTACACAAATAACTCTCCGGTCGAGGCACGCAACCTGACCAGTAATATCTTCTGCAGCGACACCCGTGTCACTATTCACAATCCAGAGCAGATTCTGGATGTAATCCCCACCGACACCAGTATCCAGGCTGTCTATCTCGTTAGCCTCTCTGAAGATATCCCCAATGGAACGTATATCACCATGTATCTTACCTTCCTGGGAGATTTACTGGCTCCGGTCAATGAAACGATTACTATAAGCTGTGGGACTACTGGCATGAATGCAAACTTTGAAGCTGATAATGGCGGCTTTGTCTCCAACCCCACGACCAATGCCTGGGAATGGGGAGTCTCCACCTACGCCGGAGCTCATTCGGGAACTAAGGTTTGGGGCACAAGACTAAACACTCAATATCCTTCCTCAGCGCTGTATTCACTCACTTCACCAGAGATTTATGTAGTCCAAAACTTCGTCCTGGAGTTCTACCATCGCTACGAAATGGAAGCCACCTATGATGGAGGAAATCTCAAGATATCTACGAATAACGGTAGTTCCTGGACCCTGATTCACCCAGAAAATGGCTACACTCACCAGAATGTAACTGCTCTGGGGGAAGCTGGATACAGCGGAACGCTCACGGATTGGACTTTGGCCAGATTTGATCTTTCTTCCTATAGCAATCAAAATGTCCGCTTCAAATGGACTTTTGCCTCTGATGGGATGGTCAACGGACAAGGTTGGTTCATCGATGATGTTTCCACCACCGGTCATATCGAATTTGCCTCCATGATCAGTGGAAATGTCTCCTCATCCAACCCTGATTTTGAGCCAAACAAGCTCCTCATCAAGGCTACGAATGGAATGGCTGTTCACCCTACAGAAGATGCAAATTACGAGCTATACTTGCCAGCTGGAAACCACCAACTGACTGCTTCTGCTGCTGGTTATGTTTCTCAAACGACCAATAGCATAGCAACCGGGATCTACAATCCGATCGTGACTCAGGATTTCCATCTGGGCTATCTATCTCCTGCCCTGAATCCTGCCTTCAGCTTCAATGAATCCAATCTTAGCATTACCTGGCAGGCTCCTATGGATCCTGAATTCGCACTCCTGGGTTACAATATCTATAAGCGCGTACATGCAGATAAATTTGAGCTCTACGCTCAAACTACTGAGACCTTGTACACCGAATTGATCTCCGAGATTGGCAGCTACCAGTACTATATCAGAGCCTATTACAACGAAGGCGAGAGCGTATCCACAGAGACTCTATCTTTCGACTATCCCTACACGGATACCACTCCCGACAATCATACTCCGCTTGTGAATATGCTCTATCATAATTACCCCAATCCATTTAACCCCACGACCACGATCGCCTTCTCTACCAAAACCTCAGGCCCAGTAAAACTGCAGGTTTACAACCTCAAAGGACAGCTGGTAAGAAGACTAGTCAACGAGCACATCCCCGCAGGTAAACACTCGATTGTGTGGGACGGGAAAGACATGAACAATAGATCCGTCGCCTCAGGTATATACCTGTATCGATTGGAGACCAAGGATTATAACCAGACTCGTAAAGCAATGCTAATGAAGTAAAATAACCTCGAGTATCTCAATATGCCGGATCCTGGATCCGGCATTTTTTGTTTGCTGCACATGTCTATCATCGACTGATGAGAGCGTTGTACATCCATAGATATGGGAAATTGGGTACCAGGTATCGAGATTATGGGCTATGATTGGTCGTCTCCAGTTCCACCCCACTCATATCGAGATGGGGCTCCAACACATTGAAGTTCTGCTTCCGCTATAGAGTCAGCCGTATATCAGACGTGTATCAAGCGTGTATCAGGCGTGTATCAAGTGTGTTCTCAAACACACCTGATACAGGCGAGATACAGCTGAGATAGAGAGGTGTTTATAGGGCTGCGCCTTCATCTGACTTTTGATCTTTACACTGATTCAAGGGCCAAAGTCTGGATAAGCTCTATTTGCAGCGTAGCGGAACGGGAGGTATGCGATAGCGTGAAGATAATCGTTTTGAGTGCGACAGAGTATTATGCTGAGATTGCAGGATTGAGAGTGGATTAGAGAAAAGGTCTGATATGCCTGCGAGTAATTGATTGGATCTGATCCAACAAAATGGAGACTTGAGAGCTCAGGTGCAGGATATCCGATTCGTTGTGAATAATGAGATCGGAATGCCCTACCTTCTCTTCATCATTCATTTGAGCTGCCATGCGGCCTCTGATCTCGTCTTCGCTCTGGTTACCGCGTTTTAAGACTCGCTGGAGCCGGATCTCTTGACCTGCGCTAATGAGCAGGACAAAATCAAAACACTCTCTGAGACCAGCTTCAAATAAAAGCGGAACCTCAAAGAAGATATACTTCTCTTTGCTAGCTCTTACAATCTGCTCAAACTGCTCCAGTACTAATGGATGAACGAGTTGATTGAGAAAGAGAAGCTCGGATGGATTATTGAATACGATATCTGCAATTGCCTTGCGATCTGCCTTGCTATCTTTCAGGATGTCCTCTCCCCACCGCTCTTTGATGGCAGATTGGCAGGATGGAGTATCAAGGATCTCGTTTGCCACGCTATCCGCATTCACAACCTGATATTGCTGAGCTATCAGAGCTGCGACTGTGCTTTTACCACTACCGATGGAACCAGTAATCCCGATGAGTACTGGGCGTTGTAGATCAACTTCCCCGCTTTTGCTATCTGGTCGCATCAGATACAATCTGCATCAGCTCTTCGAAGGCGATACCCATCTGAATCTGTCCGGCTTGAGCAATCGAGGTCTTGCCTGTCTGCTCCGAGACAATAATGGCTATTGCATCGCTGATTTCGGTGATACCAATCCCAGCCAGATGCCGGGTCCCGAGCTTTTTCACATACTGAGGGTTTTTGGATAGGGGTAAGACGACTTTTGCCGCCATGATCCTATCCTTGCGGATAATGATAGCACCGTCGTGCAGTACCGACCGGGTGTTGAAAATCGCCAGGATGAGGCGAAGCGAGATTGCAGAATCCAGCATCTCCCCCGACTGGATATACTCATTTAGCTTGCGTTTATTCTCGATAACGATGAGAGCACCGGTACGCCTGAAGGCCATCGATGAAATAGCATCGATCAGGGCACCATAGAAAGCTCTCTTTTCTTGTTTACGGAGGGCACCACCTAGTTCTCTGGAAATATTGAGCCTGGCCAAAATGGAGCGGATTTCTGGTTGGAACAAGATGATAAGAGCGAGGATCCAGTAATTCCGGAGCGCATTGAGGACAGATGAGACCATCTTCAGACCAAAGACAACGGCAGCGAGGTACACAAAAAGGACCAAGATGAGGCCATAAAGCACCTGATAGGCTCCGGATTTGCGAACTATTTGGAGTGATTGATAGATCACGAAGGCAATAATTATTATGTCGATAATGTCTTTGATACGGGGAACTAGAAAGGTCATAGGAGCTCCTCTGCCTGTATGGCTTGCAATACTTGGAAAAACTGCTTGTGGATATGGACATCGTGGATTCTGATAATATCAGTTTCCTGGAGCAAAGCATATAGCGCTGCTGCTAGCGTGCCCCCAATTCTTTGATTGGGATCAGAGCTGGAGATCTGGTTGATAAAGCTCTTTCGCGAGGCCCCCAGTAACAGATCGCAACCCAGTTTCCGAAAGAGCTTGAGATTTGCTATCAGAGTAAGATTGTGCTCCAGGTTTTTCCCAAAGCCTATACCAGGATCGATAATGATCCTGCTTGGGCAGATTCCATTCGTGCCAGCAAAGTGAATCCTCTCTTCAAAGAAGGCATAGACCTCGCTCAGTACATTCTCATATACAGGATTGATCTGCATGGTCTGGGGACTCCCTTGCATATGCATCAGGACAAGCCTGGCAGTGGGATGTGAGGCCAGGACGTCCACCATCTGGGGATCGTGTCTCAGAGCTGAAATGTCGTTTATCATATCTGCCCCGGCGTCGAGTGCAGATTTGGCTACCTGGCTGTTCCTCGTATCTATGGATATTTGGATATTTTGGAGATTTTCATGTTCTCTCAGCATCGAGACAATAGGGACGACCCGCATCAGCTCCTGTTCTGGATCGATGGGCCGTGAACCAGGCCTGGTGGATTCGGCTCCTATATCAATGATATCAGCTCCTGCTGCGATCATCTGCAGGGCATGCTGAACAGCCTTATCCCTATTCAGATAGAGTGAGCCATCAGAGAAAGAATCCTCTGTAACGTTCAGGATTCCCATTAGCTTGGGTAACTTACTAAATATCATGATACTTAGCTCGGGTTGAAGACAAAGGTAATCTTATAGATCTTGTTGGGATCATACCTGCCAAGGAAGGAAAACCTCCACTGCTCGAGGGCCTTCATTGAAGCCTGCAAATACTCCGAAGCGGTGAAGGAAGAAACCGATATACTCTCGGGCAGAACCCGGCCTTCAGAGCTGAGTCTGAACTGCATAGTCACTGTCCCATATTTACTTACATCCACTGTTGGTACGACCCGCTGGAGGATATTAACTCCCTGCCCCTCAAAATCTGTCCCAAAACCATCCTTTGTGCTTCCCTGGCCTCTGCTGCCCCCAAGAGGCACATCTCTCAAATGAGATACCCCACGGGTTGGGACTGGCAGATCGGTATTGGCCTGAGTCTTTTGCCGGGGAGCCAGCCTTGGTAGCTCGATGAGCTCACTTCTACCTTCCAGAGGTTCTGCCGCTTCGACAGGCGCAGCACTCTCTTCGGTCTCAAGCTCATCAGATGCGACGGGCAATACTCCCACGTCCTCCTGAATCTCATCAGCCTTGCTGGCACCGCGAGTTTCCGGAAGAGGAACACTATAAATTTGCTCCCATTCAAAGCTGTGCCACTTGATCTGGTGTTTGGGCTGAACGATCGTCAATGCCAGGCCCAACAGCAAGAACAGATGGATAGCAGCAGACAAGACCCAAGGTTTCCGCAAAACTTCCACAAGCCTTGGCGAAGAAAGCTGTTTAACGATCGGATTGTGCTTCAGTAGCGACAAAGATTTTTTCAAAACCCACTCCGCGGATGCTATCCATGAGTGATATCAAGGTTTGTAAAGAGGTGTCTTTATCTGCAGATAGGCGCACTACCTGCTCTGATGATACGAAGGCAGCCCTGAGCTGATCGCTTAAGTTTTCGAGCCTTACAGTTGCCCCGTTGAAGAGCACAGAATCTGTGCCCTGGTACAAAATATGGATCACCTGATGGGTTTGACGAACGGATGAAACAGAGCCCGGTAAGCGTATGGGAAGTCCGGTCTGAGACACAAAATTCGACGAGATCAACAAGAATATTATCAGCAAAAAGATCACGTCCGTCATTGAAATCAATAGGGTGGTGCTAATCTTCTTTTTGGATAACTGGATCTTCATTTTGCTAATGTCTCAGTCTTCAGGCCCTGAATTTTAATAATATACTCGATGGCATGATCGTTCAAATCCTTGGCGATCTCTTCCAGTCTCTGCACCAGGTCGTTGTAAAAGATAATAGTAATGATGCCTACCACCAGACCACCAATCGTGGTGAGCATGGCTTCCCAGATACCGCCGGCCAGCAGGTTTATATCCACACCACTTTGCGACTGGGTCTCGATTGTCATAAACACTCTCACCATTCCGATGACTGTACCCAAAAATCCGATCAAGGGAGCGACAGCAGCAAAGGTAGAGAGCCAACCCATCCCCTTTTCAAGCTTGTGAAGCTCCAGATTTGCGGTGGATTCCATGCTTTCCCTGATCAGGGCCAGGTCTGTTGTATGAGGTTTTACAAGCTTTTCCAGCATAGCTCCAAGAGGGCATTCTGTGCCGTAAATCTTGATAATCGAGATGATGTTATCCAGCTTATCGTGTTGCTGCATCGAGTCGTACAGCTTGTGATTCAATCCTGAAATTCGCTTTAGTAAGCGATACTTTTCGATTACAATACTCAGCACTATAATCGAGATAACAAAGAGGACGTACATCAGGATTCCGCCCTGGAAGAATAACTTGATCAAAGACATAGCTTTCCCATTTTAACTGTTTAACCCACTTTAACATACCGGAGTCCGGGGCTTTTCAGTACCCGAACTCCGATACTATATAGCTATTGAATCTTATTCGTGTTTCGTACGAAAGTCCTGCATGAACTCTGCCAGAGCATGAGCTGCAGGAAGTGGCAATGAATTGTAAGTGGAAGCGCGGCAACCACCCACGTCTCTATGACCTTTGAGGCCGATCATCCCAAGTTTCTTGGCTTCGCTGATAAAGAGGGCTTCCAGTTCTTCACTGGGCAGACGGAAGGTGATATTCATCAACGAGCGATCTTCCTTGGCTACGGTTCCTTTATAGAAACCATTGGAGGCATCAATGGCATTGTAGATGTAATCTGCTTTTACCTGATTATTGATGGCTATCTTCTGAAGACCACCAAAATCTTCGATCCATTTTACTACCAGGCCGATCATATAGATGGTAAAGGTAGGAGGTGTGTTAAACATGGATCCGTTCTTGGCATGAGTGTTATAATCCAGCATCGTGGGGAGGCCGGCATTAACCTTTTCCAAGAGGCTCTTGCGGATGATCACGACTACACAGCCAGATGGGCCTACATTCTTCTGAGCACCAGCATAGATCATGTCGTATTTTTGGACATCGATGGGTTTGCTCATAAAGTTTGAAGACATATCGGCTATAAGTGGCACTCCGGCAGGAGTTTCAGGATCAATCATCCACTCAGTACCAAAGATCGTATTGTTGGTTGTAATATGCAGGTAAGCTGGATTCTCGGATAGAGTCCAGGTTTTGGGGATGTAGGAGAAGTTCTGATCGTCTGAAGAAGCTGCTACGTGAACTGCTTTTCCGATTTTCTTGGCTTCACCTATTGCTTTTTTGGCCCATACACCGGTGTTGATATAGTTTGCAACCTTGCCTTCTGATGCGAAGTTCATTGGCACCATCAAGAATTGCATGCTGGCTCCACCCTGAAGAAAGAGAACTTCATAGTCGTCGCCGAGATTGTAAACACGTTTGATTGCAGCTTGAGTCTCATCGATAATGGCTTGATACTCTTTACTACGATGGCTCATTTCCATAACTGATAAGCCCATTCCTTTGTAGTTAAAGAAATCGGCCTGTGCTTCTCGCATTACTTCCTCTGGAAGCACTGCAGGTCCTGCGTTAAAATTATGAACGCGTTCCATTTTTATCCTCCTGGATAGGGTTTTTTAATGAAACAAGGTTTTATCATCATAGTCTTTAAGGCAAGAGATTTTTGTGTGGTTCCAGAAATATGTTGACTGAAGCAGCTACTATCGTATCTTGCAACAAAGGATTAAATGAATGATACATAATATATTAAAAGGAAAAACTGTCATTTTGGCATCTGCTTCTCCACGGCGAAAGCAGTTGTTTGAGTTGCTGGGTATCAGCTCACTCTGTCTGCCTGCAGATATAGAGGAGCCAATCACCAACGAGAAGCCCTATGTCCAGGCAAAGAATAATGCTCTGAACAAAGCCAGAGCGATCTCTGCAAAAGTCAATTCCAGTGCCCTGATTGTCGCCTCTGATACTGTAGTATCAATAAACGGCAGGATTTTGGGAAAACCAGAAGATGAGTCCCAAGCCCGAGAGTTTCTTCGCATCCTCTCTGGAAATACCCACTATGTATATAGCTCCATCTGCCTCTGCACCCAAAATCGATATCTCTGTGACTACGAGCGCAGCAAGGTAGTATTTGGCAGTCTCAGCGATACTGAAATAGATGATTATGTCCGTACCAGGGAGC
>CAZZCS010000018.1:0-31575 GCA_964652645.1 uncultured Candidatus Cloacimonadota bacterium
GGATCATGTGAAGGCTTCTAACAAGAACGTAAACATATTCGTGCTGGATACCGAAGTCTATTCTAATACTGGTGGTCAGGCAAGTAAATCTACACCTTTGGGTTCAGTAGCCAGATTCGCAGAAGCTGGTAAGGGGACTACAAAGAAAGACCTTGGTATGATGATGATGACTTACGGTTATGTGTATGTTGCCAGCATTGCAATGGGATACAACAAAAACCAGGCCCTGCAGGCCATTATGGAAGCTGAAGCATATCCTGGCCCAGCTATCATTATTGCTTACGCTCCTTGCATAAATCACGGCATAGACATGAGCCAGGCCATGAAGCACGAGAAGAGAGCTGTCGAGACCGGCTACTGGCTGCTCTATCGCTATAATCCATTGAACAAGGCCCAAGGTAAAAACCCTCTTACTCTGGATAGCAAGGAACCAAACGGTGACGTTCTTGAATTCATTGAGAGCGAGAAACGTTATTCCTCGATTAATAAAGTATTCCCGGATCGTGTCAAGGCGTTTAGAGCTGAGGCTGAAGCATGGCTCAAGGACAGATACGAGTACTATAAAAAACTGTCTCAATAGACATAAATGACAATGCAAAGTCCGGTGAAAGCCGGACTTTGCTTTATCAAGGAGCATTAATGAAGTTTAGTTATCTTGTTCTGACGATGATCGTCTGTTTGATCTTGATAAACCCTCTGATTTCTAAAGCAACAAAGGAGAAACCAATGAAACCAGAAGAAATGAAGCAATTCCATGCGACAATGGCCCCGGCCCTATTCAATGCCTCATGGGAGTTATTGGAAAAGCCAGACCGCAGTAGAGATGAAGAATCTCGCTTGATAAATATGGTTCATGCCTCTCTGTTTCATTGGCGTCAGATCGGAGAACCGGTGAATATTCTGCGTGGAGAATGGATGATAGCTCATACATACACGTTGCTCAATCACAAAGAAGAAGCCCTGTATCATGCGGAGAATGCACTGATAAAGGCACAAGAGATCGGCGCTCAAGATTGGGACCTTGCGTATGCCTATGAGGCAATGGCAAGAGCCCATGCCCTGAACCAGTCCAGGGAAGAGTTTACAAAGTTCTATCATATGGCTATAGATGCCGGTAAACTTATCAAAGAGGATGGAGACCGTCAGCAGTTTGAGTCCGATATGAATGATGGAAACTGGTTCGGAATGAAGTAAGAGATGTACTCAAGAAACGAAATATTACTGGCTTTGATTGATGTATTGAAGAATGAAGAATGTGCCATTGCTGCATGGGAGGGAGGTTCTGCGGCCACGGGTTTCGTTGATGAATATTCTGATTTGGATCTGATTATCGTATCTGAAGGGGAAGATGCCAACTATCTGTTTCAGGTGATTGATAAGCATTTTGAACTCAGGTATGGGATAGAAAGTTCTTTTCGAGTCCCAGAGCCTACCTGGCATAAAATGTCTCAATGCTTCTATTTTTTAAAGGAGACAGGAGACTACTTCTATTGTGATATTGCCATTGTTTCAAAGAGCAATCCTTCAAAACTTATGGAGCAGGACAGGCATGGAAAGGCCATTGTATATTTTGATAAGCTTGGGATCTACGATTCGACCCCCACAAGTGATCATCAGATAGATCAGATGCGTAAGCGTTTCTATGCTATTGCCACTGAATATGAATTTATCTCTATCAGGGAAACAAAGAAAGCTCTTGCCCGGAAGAATTGGATTGCAGCACATATGGGTTATTTGCAGTTCATCAACCGCAGTGTTGTGATCTTGCTTAACCTGAAATACAGACCACAGAAGGTTGATTTTGGAATCAGATACGCCGATAGAGACTACCCACCTGAAGAAGCGATTAGACTGGAGCAATGGCTAAGAGTGAGCTCCATCGCAGATATACTGGCAAAGCTTCCAGAAGTACTGGATGTATACTATCAGCTCAAGCAAGAACTCCTGGTTTGGAGATAACTCGCTCTCTTACCTACTTATTCTTTTTCAGTTCATCAAGCTGAGGCTTGATGTGGGTTTTGTAGCAAGTTGGGCAGATACTATGACTGAACATGGTATCGGTATGTTCAGAAATGTAAACTTCGACCTCTTCCCAATAGTTTTGATCCGTTCGGACTTTTTTACAATATGAACAGATGGGAAGTAGCTTTTCTAGTGATCTAATCTTTGCACCTGCCATCTCCAAGTCTTGCCTCTGTTTCTCGATCTTGAGTGCAGACTTTACTCTCACAACTAGCTCAATTGCTGAAAAAGGTTTTGCAATATAATCCATAGCACCCAGATCAAAGCTTTTCCTTAGTGGCTCGAGTTCCTCTTCAAGTGGAGCAGCAGTAATCATAATAACGGGAACATGGGCCATTTTGGGGTTTCCCTTTACAGCTTGCAATACGTCGTACCCACTAATTCCGGGCATCATAATATCCAGTAGAATCAGACTGGGGATATTTTCCTCGGATGCGGTGAGCATCGCTTCTCCAGAGTAAAAGATCTTGACATTAGTAAAACCACTTTGTGATAGAATTGTGCTAAGTAACTTGAGGTTAATCGCATCATCATCAACTGCATAAATCGACATTTCTTGAAGCTCAAGGTTCGTACTCATTAGTTCTCCATATCCAGATTGTTAGTCTCTGAGAAGCGAGCTGGCATGCTCAAAGAGGGCTGCCATGGTGGGATACCGTTCCAAAAGCGCGATGGCCTGCTGAAGTTGCTTGTCCTGTCTGATCGCGATCTTATAAGCTTCTGTATCACCATATACTTTACCTATCAGTTCACTTTTTATGGTATTCTTGATGTAAGCTGCTGCACTGTCAACATCTGCTTTTGTATAGCTTATGGCTTTATCAGTGGCATAGCTCAGAAATTTATTAAAGAGGATGTCATCGATCTCAATATCAGAGGAGACCTTATGATCATGTTCTACTAAATAGTCCACAGCGAAATCAAAGAATAGGTTTTTACGTCTTAACTCTGCTCCGAACTGTGTAAGCAAATCTGATTCGATTTCGATATCTGGCGTAATGCCGCCCCCACCGAAGACTTTGCGGTTATTGACTGTGTAGTAAACGTTTTGATGGTTTTTCTCATCCTCACTGTCAATCTCGTCTTTACTAACAGCTTCACCTCTCAAGAGCCTGTCATTGATTGCTTTGTGAATGCATCTGCCACTCTTGATGTAATAGTAGGAAGTAGTAATCTTGATTCCGTTTCCGTTGCTCAAAGGAAAGAGCTGTTGAACAGATCCTTTCCCAAAAGTGGGTTTGCCGACAACGAGGCCTTTGTCCCAATCTTGAAGAGAACCGGCAAAAATCTCTGAAGCAGACGCTGATGCTTCGTTTACAAGGACAATGATAGGGTAGTTACGTTCTTTAGTTCTAAATCTGGTATGATACTGTCTATTGGTGTTCTCAAGTCTGCCTTTGGTCTCAACCACGAGTTTATTGGCACCTATGAACTCATTGACGGTATCGATTGCCTGATCTAATAAGCCACCCGGATTCCAACGGAGATCAATGATAAGACCGTTTATACCATTGCCTTCCAGACTTGCCAGTGCTTCTCTTAGCTCTCTTGTGGTGTTTTCATTGAACTGGCTTATCCGGATGTATCCTCCACCGTTGTCGAGCATGAAGTAGTGAGTAACGCTTTTGATTTTTATGACTTCGCGGATGATCTCGAAATCAAGAGGCTTTGCTACGCCTGGTCTGGAGATCGTGATTATTACTTTTGTGCCCACATCTCCGCGCATTTTTTTGATAGCCTCATCAGTACTTACTGCGACTACACTTTCTCCATCGACTCTGATAATTCTATCTCCAGCCGTGATTCCCATCCGGAATGCTGGAGTACCCTCGATCGGTGATACCACCGTTATATAATCACCTTTCTTATCGATCTGAATCCCAAGTCCTCCAAATTCCCCTTTGGTACTTGTGGTAAAATCGGCAAAATCATCTGGAGTAAAAAATGACGTGTGGGGATCTGCTGATCCCAACATCCCTATTATGGCTGCTTTTATCAGTTCTTCATCGTCAAGGTCGGTAACATAAGTCTGTTTTAGTTTTATCAATACCTCATTAAAAAGTTGGAGTTGAGAATATAAGTCCGATTTCTTGGGACGACTTTGGGCAAATGCTTCACTAGCGCTGAAGAGCAGGATGCCACTTAGCACCCACACTCCCAAAATTGTGATTAGGGCGATTTTTTGTTTCTTGAAAGTCATTTATTCACTCCTAGTAATGAAAGAACTGATCTTGTGATTTGATGATTTATCAGATCAGGGCTCTGTGCACCATCAATGACAACATATCGAAGAGGCTCGGATTTGGCAAGTAATAAGTACTGTTCCCTTACTTTTTCATGAAATGAGGTGTCCTCTAGCTCCATTCTGTCCAGAGCTCGCTCTGCTATCCGTTTAAGGCCAACCTTGACGGGAAGATCGATAAGAAAAGTGAGATCTGGTTTCCTGCCAAAGGTTGCAAAATGCGCAAGCTTATCGATGAAATCGAGGTTGAGGTCTCTGGCGGCACCTTGATAGGCAATGGTCGAATCATTATACCGGTCGCATAGAACAACTTTGTGTGAGGCTAGTGCAGGTAATATCCATTGACCGGTATGCTGAGACCTACTTGCCATATAAAGAAGGAGTTCAGTCTCTGGAAGCATTTCCATATGCGCTGGATTCAGCAGAATTGCCCGAATGGATTCCGAAATCTTGGGCCCGCCCGGTTCTCGAGTTATGAAAGTTTCAATACCTCGAAGTTGGAGAGCTGAATCAAGCATCTGGACTTGAGTGCTTTTCCCGCTACCCTCAATTCCCTCGAATGTGATAAAGAGACCTTGCTTTCCTATCATATTATGGTATCCGTTTTGTAGTTAATGTCATCTCTTTCTGGATAGTCAATCAGGAAATGTGCGCCTCGACTCTCTTTTCGAGAAAGGGCAGATCTAATCACAGATATGGCAATCACAGCGAGATTTCTGGTTTCGATTACTTCCTTACGTACGGCATTGTGTTGGTAAAAATTGTTCACTTCGTTGAAAATGTTTTCCATTCGTGAAAGAGCATATTTGAGTAATCTGCGGCTCCGTCTGATTCCGACATATCCGTGCATGATGGTTCCAATGATCTCACGATTATGAGATATCACGACCCATTCATTTTCGTTGAAATCGTCCATCTCTCTCCATTCGGGAATAGGGGGGAAGCTTACCTCATCTTGGTTCGACGGATGGTTCCCAGCATTGTATGCCACCACAAGGGCCTCAAGTAGGGAGTTGGAAGCCAATCGGTTGGCTCCATTCAGGCCAGTGCAGGACACTTCACCAGCCACAAACAGATTTCGGATATCTGTTTGCCCATCTATCGTTGAGAGAACACCACCGCAAAAATAATGGGCTGCTGGAGCCACAGGGATGGGCTCTGAAGTAAAGTTTATTCCGTAATCCAAACATCTTTTTTTAATATAAGGAAAGTGAGTGTTAAGAGTAGTTTCTGGTATGTGAGTGGCGTCAAGAAAGCAATACTTCTCTCCCCGTTTCTTGAGCTCTGCGTCAATGGCTCTGGAGACAATATCACGGGGGGCAAGGTTTCCCAGCGGATGGTAGGCATCCATGAAACTAGTACCATCTGAGAGTTTGAGTACTGCACCTTCACCTCTCAGGGCTTCACTGATCAGAAATGTTTCTCCTTCAGGAGTATAGAAGGCGGTCGGGTGAAACTGAACAAATTCCATATTTGCCAGTCTAGCTCCAGCCAGTCTTGCCATCGCCATCCCATCACCAGTCGCAACATCAGGGTTTGTATTATGTGAATAAACCAGAGAAGCTCCACCAGTTGCCAGCATAGTCTTCTTAGATCTGAAGATCTGCACCTGATTGGTCTCGGAATTCATGACATAAGCTCCCCAGCAAGTAATCCCGGGGATAAAGCCATTCTCCTGAGCTATGTGATGTTGAGTAATGAGATCAACGGCGATGTGATTCTCGAAAACTTCTATGGAATCTGTTTGAATACATTTGATAATCAGGGCCTGCATGATCTGGTGCCCTGTTGAATCGGCGGCATAGGCTACCCTGCGATGGCTGTGGCCACCCTCTTTGGTGAGGGACAGGTTTTCCAGACTCTTATCGTAATTCACATCGTTTCTGGTGAAATCTGTGCCAATATCAATCAGATATTGGATTAGCTTTGGTCCTTCCTGAATCACGTGTCTGATTACTTCTTTCTTCCCTAGTTCTGCTCCTGCCACCCAGGTATCCTGTATATGTTGTTCAAAACTATCCTGAGCACCGATCACAGCGGCGATACCACCCTGAGCGTATTCGGTGTTACAATCAGAAAGGCTTTTTTTTGTGACAATCGCCACCTTACCAAGTTTAGCCACCTGCAGGGCATACACAAGTCCCGCTATGCCGCTTCCAATTACGAGAAAATCATAATCCTTCAATTTTCTCATTCTCCTGTTATCTTTTCATAATTGTCCAAACACATCACCACAGCATCTTCATCAGGTTTTGTATAGTAGTTCTTTCTGAGAGCGATTCTCTTGAATCCCAGGCTTTCATAAAGACTACGAGCCACTATGTTTGTTTCCCGAACATCAAGATAAAAGATTTCAACTCCAGATTCTCCCATCACCTTGAACATCTCTTGCAGGAGCATTTTACCAATACCTTGATGTTGATAGTCTGGTGCTACCGCTATGTTCACGATCGAGCACTCGTCTAGAACTACAATGCAGACAATAAAACCAATGATCTTATCATCGTGTTCGATAACGAATGCCTTATCCAGGATACTGCCACTAAAAGCATCTTCTGGCCAGGGGTTTGAATACACAGATCGCTCGATATGTATCACAGATGGGATATCAGAATCAATCAGGGGTCTAAAAATAGTCACTGAATACTTCCACTGTGTAGATTACATTTTTTCTGGAGCACTTATACCCATTAGTTCAAAACAGATGAACATCACATTTTTCACTGCACTAATCAAGAGGAGCCTTGCCTGGGAGAGCTCTTTGCTTTTTTCGCTGACAATCTGAAATTTCGCATAATACTTGTGGAACTGGGCCGCAAGTTCTTCAAGATAGTTCGTGATGCGATGTGGCTCACGGTAGTCAGCCACGGATGTCAGTAAGTCTGGCAAATATGCCAGCTTCTGGATCAACGCCAGTTCCTCTGGTTTGGAGAGCTTCGAGAGCATGTCTTGTTTGAAAGACTTGGGTAGAACCTTATCCTTTTTTGCCTTTTTTAGGATGCTGCAGATTCTGGCATGAGCATACTGGCAGTAATAGACAGGGTTCTCGTTGTTCTGTGCCAGTGCAAGTTCCAAATCAAAATTCAAGTGGGCATTTGCCTTTCTAGCGATAAAGAAGTATCTGGCAGAGTCCTTGCCGACAACCGAGATCAGATCATCCATTGTGACGATTTTTCCAGCCCGCTTGGACATCTTGACCTTCTCGCCACTTTCAAAGAGGTTGACCTGTTGGAGGAATATTATCTCAAGCATATTATCGTCGTAGCCAAGAGCTTTGAAAGCCGCTTTGAGACGGGGTACATAGCCATGATGGTCGGGACCGAAAATGTCTATTAGAGTCGTGAACCCACGCTGGATCTTTGTGAGGTGATAGGCAAGATCAGGGACAAAATAGGTGATGGAACCATCAGATTTCATCAATACTCTGTCTTTGTCGTCACCAAATTTGGTCGAGCTAAACCAGATAGCATCGTCTTTTTCAAACGTGCAATCAGCCTCAGCCAGGTAACTAAGTACCTCTTCAACGACGCCTTCCATACGTAAAGTCTTCTCTGAGACCCATCCTTCGAAAGTAACGCCAAATCTCTCCAGGCTCATGCGCTGCATTTCAAGCAGTTCGGAAAGAGCAAATTCCTTGAGATGATCCATTCTGTCTTTTTCAGGAAGCATAAATACTCTAACACCTTCGACGCTATTCAGCTTTTGAGCTAGATGCTTGACGTATTCTCCATGATATGCTTCAAAGGGAAAATCCCCAATGGATTCGCCATGTAACTCACGAAGTCGTAGTTCAACGGATTCAGCCAGGATGTCGACTTGATTTCCCGCATCGTTTATATAAAATTCCCGAGCAGGCTCAAAACCGACATACTTCATAACGCGATACATGGTGTCTCCGAAAGCTGCAGCACGAGCACTTACAATGTTTAAGGGACCTGTGGGATTTGCACTTACAAACTCGAGGAGTACCTTTTCACCGTTACCATGATCTGATTGACCGTATTCCAGTCCAGTCGTGAAGATATCCCAAAGCACGCTTTGATACATATGTGATGAGAGGAAGAAATTTATAAATCCAGGGCCTGCAATCTCTATTTTCTTGTAGTTTTTGTTCTTCTTCAGCTCTTTGATGAGCAGATTTGCCAGGTCACGTGGAGACTTATTGTTGTCTTTAGCCAATACCAGGGCTGCATTAGTGGAGTAATCTCCAAACTCAGAATTGTTCGGTACCTCGATGATGAACTCTTTATCTGAAACCAAATCGAGTGATTCAATAACTTGTTTTACATGATTCAATAGGATCTGTTTAATCATTTAGAACTCTCTTGTTCAATCCCGTTCTTGACTTTTTCAAACAGGTCATCGATATTGTAGAACTCTCTGGTCTGAGGTAAGAAGATATGCACCACGACATCTCCCAAATCGATCAGAACCCAATGTCCGTAATCCAATCCCTCTTTACTGAGGACA
This sequence comes from uncultured Candidatus Cloacimonadota bacterium, assembly GCA_964652645.1. GTDB lineage: Bacteria > Cloacimonadota > Cloacimonadia > Cloacimonadales > Cloacimonadaceae > CAZZCS01. Next base: position 8,735 of record CAZZCS010000018.1, read on the forward strand.
GAGAGCTTATGCTCCTTTGCCATATCGATCAGATATGATGCTATCGCTCTGTTGTGCACATCTGCAGAACCTTCACAGACGACAATAACATCTGTGTATCCAGTTTTATTTTCAACATCATAGAGCTTGATGTTTTCAGCTTTCTTTTCAGTTAGCCATTCGATGATGGCCTCTACTTTGATCTGATTATTCAATCATTCCTCCTTAAAAAAATGGGTTATCACTTCATGTATTCTTCATAATCACGGCCAATAATTATGTCAAAGTCCGTTTTGGCCGCATCTGATAACACATAGGTAAAACGTTTAATTCCAGTCATTTTTTGTAACCGCTGCAAATCAACTTCATCTTCTCTTCTTACCACTATTACAGATTTATCATATATGGGACGGGGAGTATCTCCCAGTTCCACAACTTCGATGTTTTTCGCACTGATGTGGTGAGCATAATCAGATGCTAATCTCACATAACCACAGCCGTTCAGTACACGTACCTTGATGGCAGGCATCCCAGCTTCATGATTGATGAGGCTTCCATTTGAGCCCCATACTGTCCGAAGCAGAAAGATGACAATCAACAGCATGATAACAATAACTGAAGCGATTACTACGAAAAGCTTCTTTGTGCTCCAATTATTTGAACTGTCGTTTGTTGTCAAATCCAACGTGTTACTCTCTACTAGTCAATAGTTTGGAAAACTCTTCCCTAAGGAGCTCGAAGGTTCTCTCAAATGGTTCTGGAATAACTCTGGTCCCTGCGACGACACTCATGAAATTGTTATCCCCAATCCATCTAGGCAGGATGTGCCAATGTAAATGCTCTTCTATTCCAGCACCGCCAGCCTTGCCCTGGTTCATGCCAATATTTATTCCGTCGCAGTGGTAAGCGTTGTAAAGACAGGTTTCAGATTTGGAAAGCATCAGCATTAACTCTGTCTGAGCCTCTGGAGCAAGCTCCGAGAGTCTGGAACAGTGCTGATATGGCACCAACATCAAATGACCATTGTTGTATGGGTACCGGTTTAATATAACAAAACAATGTTGTGCCCGCCAGACAATCAGGTTTTCCTCGTCTTTTTCAGGTTTCTGATGGTTGCATAGGATACAGGAGTCTGGCTTTTCAGACATGATGTACTCTAATCTCCAAGGGCTATAAAGGTATTCATTTTTACTCATAATCGGCTTCTTCAATCTTATCATGGTAGGGGATGAGCATATGCTCCGGAACGAAAGCATTGATCACAATGTTAAAGCCCTGCAGTACTGTGTCATTGCTGATATGTGAGCTTTCTATGTAGCTATTCGGCCCGATAATACATCCACTCTCCAGGGTTGAGCTCCCTTTTATGATGCAATTTCTTCCAATCTCTACATCCTGTGCCAGGTTTACGTCATCTCCGATATGGATCGACGATGGGTTATGCATGACTACACCATTGTTCAACCACTTCTTCCTGATGCTGTCCAAGAAGATCTCCTCCAGTTCAGATAGTTGCTCCTGAGAGTTCACTCCTGAAACCTCCATCAAGTTCTCTAGGACTACAGAACTAACAATCTTACCCTGTTCTCGCAAGATAGACAGAGTATCAGTAAGGTAGTATTCATTCTGTAGATTATTATTGGAAGTGCTTTTTAATGCAGCAAACAGATCAACAGAATTGAAACAGTAGATTCCTGTGTTGAATTCTTTAATCTGTCGTTGTTCATCAGTTGCATCTTTAAACTCAACTATTCCACAAACCTGTTTCTGTTCGTCTCTCAGGATTCTTCCATACTTGCCTGCGTCATCCAGAAAAGCGGTAAGAACAGTGCATGAGGCGTTTTGCTCTTTGTGGATCTGATAAATCCGGTCTATGGTAGCGGCTGTGAGTAAGGGAACGTCTCCACAAAGGATGAGAATATCAGACTCTTCATCCTGAAAATGCTCTTCAGTAATCAGCACAGCATGACCAGTCCCAAGTTGCTCTGTCTGTTCAGCAAAAGTCAGCTTATCGTTTTCTTCTAAAGCAGCAATAACTGACTCTTTTTGAAACCCCACAACGACACATATCTTGGCACAGTCCACCTGAAGTGCCGTATTCACAACTCGTTGGATCATAGGCTTATCTGCAAGTTTAAATGCCACTTTGGGTTGGTTCGATTTCATTCTTGTACCTTTACCGGCTGCCAAGACTATGGCTGAAAGGGGTCTCATATCTCCTCCATGAGATTGAAATATCTATTATAGTCCATGCGACACAATAATGTGTCAGTAAAATAGGGATATTTTTCGCTAAGTTCTATTTGTCTATGTGTCATTGCTATGCACCTGATTCTAGCTCTACCAACAACTCATGGATCGTTTTGCCAAGAACTGGGTGCCTAAAGCCAGGGATAAGCTCATCGAGGATTTGTAAGACAAACAGTCTATTAGGCATATCTGGATGTGGCACGATCAAACTTTCGGTTTCGATAATCGAATCTCCGATCAAGAGGATATCAATATCTATCAGTCTCGGTCCCCAACGGAAGGTTTGGATTCGTCCCATGGTGGTCTCGATGTTTTTTAGCTCTTCCAGTAGTTTTTCGCCGCTCCCATTGTACTCACACTCCACTACTTGATTGTAGAAATCAGCTTGGTCGATGTATCCATAAGCAGGAGTTCTCTTTATTGTAGAAGTACGAGTAATATCAAGTCCAGAGATCAGGAGCAGCTTCTGCCGGGCAGTGGCCAATTGAAGTAATGGGTTTTCCATATTTGATCCAAGACAAAGATAGGACTTCATGATCTGCATCGTTGTATCTCAACTTCTACAGATTTCAAACTACCTTGGATGGCTACAGATGGTTTCTGAATGCATACGCCGACTTCATGGACTAAAGGGTAGTCTTCAAGAAGCTTTTTCGATATCGTATTCGCGCATAACTCAAGCAAGTGGAACTGGTGTGTTTCCATGATCTCTTTGACATCGGCATAGACCAGTGTGTAGTCGATTGTATCTTCCAGCTTATGGATCTGTGCATCAAGAGATGCGTCGGTATAAAGATGGATGGTTACAATAAATCTTTGTCCCAGGCGACGCTCTTCGTCATAGACGCCATGAAAGCCATAGAAAACCATTTCATTTAAAGAGATTCTCATTTTTCACCTTCATTTACTTTTTCTGCGATGTGAACCGAAAGGGCTTTACCCAAGCGTTTATCTACTACTCTCATTGGTAAAAAGCTGAGGCCTAGTGCTGCAAAGCCAATGATAGCAGATACCAGCTCAGAGAGAAACAAACTGGCTATCGCATAGCCCGCAAAGAGGAAAACGATGGGCATCATAAATACCAGGAATGAAGAAAGAACCCGATGCTTGGGTGCAATATCCAGCCTTACCAGATCACCGGCCTGAAGTTCAAGTTTGCTTTCCAGGTGAAACACTGCTGGAGTACTCTCTGTAAAACAGAATCCGTGCAGAGAACAGGACTTGCAGCCAGAACCTCTAATGACTTCGACTCTTACAGTCTCTCCTATTACTTCTTTGACAGTACCAAGGTCTTCCCGGTTTTCTTCATTGCTCATTGCTGTCTCTCAGAGAGTTAATTATTCTGGTACTGGATTTGCCTTCAATAAAACTGAGGCTCCTTACAATCCCACCCTTGCTTTTTACCAGATCGGAACCTATAATCTGATTATCCTTCCAATCTCCACCTTTTACCAATACATCAGGAACGACCATGCTGATAAGATTATAAGGTGTATCTTCTTCAAAAACTACTACATAGCTCACAGATTCCAAAGCAGCCAGTACCATGCTACGATCCGACTGATTGTTAACAGGTCGCTTTGGACCTTTCAGTCTTTTGACAGAGTCATCACTATTTAGTCCCACGATCAAGAAATCTCCCAGTTTCCTGGCTTCTTCCAGATATTGAACATGACCACTGTGAATCACATCAAAGCAGCCGTTCGTAAAAACGATCCTACCAGCTTCCCTTCGGATTTGACCGACAAGAGAAGCAACCCTATCTTGTGAGACAAGTTTATCTTTGATCATGATAGGATTGATAAATTTCTGGGATTGTAGCTGTGGCAGTGCCTCTCTTGCCACAAACCACTCCCGCAGCATGATTGGCAATAGTGGCTGCATCGATTATACTGAACCCACTGGCATAGGCCAGAGTCAATACACTGATTACCGTGTCACCAGCTCCAGAAACATCATAAACTTCCTTGGCAAAGGTGGGGATCTGAACTGGCAGTTTTTGGTCTCTGAAGATATAAAGTCCCTTGCTACCACGAGTTACAATCAGGACTTCAGCTTTAATTCGTTCTTGCAGTATCGCTGCAGAGGAGAAGAACTCCTCATCACTTTCAAATTTGATACCGAGATTTTTTTGCATCTCAGCGAAATTTGGTTTGAACACATCAACTCCTACGTAGTCGAAGAAGTGTCTCTGTTTGGGGTCCACACTGATGATAATACCTGCTTGTTTTGCCTGGCTGATTAGGCTTTGGATAAGATTCAAGCTGAGTAGACCTTTATTGTAATCCTCTATAATTACAGCATCGAAGCTACTAAGATTTATTTGTAACCACTCGATGATCCGATTCTCAAGTTCCAGGTTGATTTCTGATTGATTCTCATAATCGAGTCTTACAATCTGTTGACCCACAGCACTGACGCGGGTTTTCTGGGTTGTAACCCTGTTTGCATCTGTAAAAATGGCCTCAGTACTGATATCAAACTGGTTTAGCGTAAGATTCAGTTTTGCCCCAGCAGCATCCATTCCGGTTATTCCCAAGAGTACAGGTATGGAGCCCAAAACCTGTAGATTTAAGGCAACATTCGCAGCTCCTCCCAGCCTGTATTCTTCATCCTTCACTTCTATCACAGGAACAGGCGCTTCTGGCGATATCCTGTCTACTCTACCACTTATGTAATGGTCGAGCATAATATCGCCGACCACCAGAATCTTCTTGCCTTTCCAGCAATCTAGATCGAGTTCGGTCATCATTCACTCACTTTGAGAGGATAGTCACCATTGAAGCAAGCATAGCAATAGCCTTGGGGATTGTGTACTGCCTTTGCCAAATCTTCTAGAACTATGTGTTTGATGGAGGAAACTCCAGTACGTTGTCTGATTTCTTCCAAGGTGTAATTGTTGGCAACCAATTCGTCACTTGTGGGAGTATCTATTCCATAAAAGCAGGAATAGCGTACCTGAGGCGAGCCTATCCGCAGGTGAATCTCTTTTGCACCAGCGTCCTTGATCATTTTAACGATTTTTCTAATCGTTGTACCTCTTACGATTGAATCGTCTATCAAGACAATTCTCTTATCTGTAAAGAAGTTGGGCAGTGGATTGAACTTCTGTTTTACGCTTTCGTCCCGGATGGTCTGTTCTGGTTTGATAAAGGTTCTGCCCACATAATGGTTGCGGATCAAGCCTAATGACAGTGGTAGATTCTTCTGCTTTGCATATCCAGAGGCAATGAAATTTGATGAGTCTGGAACGGCAACCACACAATCCACTTCGAGCTCTGAATCATAAGCTGCTAGCAGGGCGCCGATTCTTTCCCTGACCTCATATATGTTTTCGTGGAAATGATGGCTGTCTGGTCTGGAAAAATAGATGTGTTCGAAGATGCAATGTTTGTCTTCCTTGATGGCTCGATAGAGATTGGGATCATTCTCAATCACAGTAATGTCTTCTCCAGTTAGGCGGATAATCCCTGCTGGAGGAACTTCCTTACGATCGATCACGTCCAAAGTGTCCAAAGCACAGCTTTCGGAAGCAACTGCAACGTAACCTTCGGGACTGATGCCCCAGACCATCGGCCTAATACTATGGGGATCACGAAACATATAAAGCTCTGTACGGGTAGCAAGAACTGTGGAATAAGCTCCTTTGATGGTTTTCATCAACTCGCGGATGGCATCAATAATGCTCAGACCCTGGATCTCTACCTGCCAGGCAATGTATTTTACCAGTAATTCACCGTCGTTATCACTATTGAAATAAATACCTTTACTTTCCAGAAGATTTCTTGCGCTCCTGTAGTTCACAATGTCGCCATTACTAGCCAGAGCATAAGTAGGCCCAGATAGTGTTTCTACCAGATGTGGCTGGGAATTGAATTCTGTTGCAGAGCCCTTGGTGGGGTAACGAACATGCCCGATAGCGATCGTTCCTGGTAGTTGCACCAATCTGTCGTTTGTGAATACTTCTTTCACCAAGCCCATGCTCTTGTGCAGGCGAATGACCTTGCCGTCGCTTACGGCCATGCCACAGCTCTCCTGACCTCTATGTTGTTCGGCAAACATGCCCAATGCCGCGAGCTGGGGAGCTTTGCTTGTCCCGTAAACACCGATTATTCCACACATTTTATCGCTTTACCTCGTTTATCGTCTTTTAGAGAATGATATTTTATTCTCGGTACCGTTCAGTAGCCTGGCCAAGTTGTCCTGGTGTTTGTAGATCAAGATCAAGACCGTAAGGGTTGTAAACACTACCAGAGGGATATTGTTCGTCACAAAGATCACTTGCTCCGCTAGAGCAAGAATATGAAAACATACAGCAGATAGGATAGATCCAACGGACACATACTTCGTAATGGCTGTGATAATCACAAAAACTATCAGAGTAATTATTAAGGGATTTAGTGCCAATGCCATAAAGACTCCACCGGAAGTGGCCACGCCTTTTCCTCCTTTAAAGCCAAGAAATATGGAAAATACGTGTCCCAGTATCACTGCTGCTCCACAAGCGACGATCATTACATTCATGCCAGGGAACAGGAACTGAGCTATACGTATCATTACGTATCCTTTTAGCATGTCGAGAATCAATACAATCACTCCAGTGGTCGCTCCAAAGCTACGTAAAGCGTTAGTAGCACCGATATTACCACTGCCACTGTTTCGAATGTCTTTCTTGTAAAACAGGCTACCAATCAGGAAACCCATAGGGATACTTCCAATCAGGTAAGACACTAATATTACCAATCCGCCAACAATGGGACTAAAGCTCGCTGCGATCATCACTTGTTCTCCCCTTGAATATAAGTCTGATGCTTACCCCTTCAAAGGCAAACATTTCTCTGAGTTGGTTGTGTAGATATCTCCGGTAATTTTCTGTGATAAGTGATGGCTTATTGCAGAAGAATATGAATGTCGGAGGTTTCACTGTAGCCTGAGTAATATAATATATCTTTGCATGCTTCCCCGATGGATGAGTGGGAGGCCTGCGCTCTATGACCTTTTCCATAAATTGATTGAGCTCGGAAGTCGATATCCTTTTTTCACTCTCATCTTCGATCTTTGCTATTCTTTCCATAACTCGATTGATTCGCTGGCCAGTTTTCGCAGAGATGAATTCAACCGGAGCAAATTGAAGGAAGGGCATTTGCTCATGCAGGGTTGTGATAAACTCCCTTGTGGTCGATGTGTCTTTTTCCACCAAATCCCACTTATTGAAGACAATCATAATTTCCTTGTTTTTACGCTTGGCATAAGATGCGATTTTTACGTCCTGTACGGATATGGGCTCATCCGCTGCAATCACTATGACCACTACATTGGCCCGGTCAACTGAATCAATGGTACGCATCGTGCTGAAGTATTCTACTCCATAATTGACTTTCGTTTTACGTCTCAAGCCAGCCGTATCAATCAGGATATAGCTCTTGCCGTTAAAACGAAAACGAGTATCGATGGAGTCCCGGGTAGTGCCGGGTTCGTCATTTACGATCTGCTGTTCACCGCCTAAGAGCCGGTTTACAATTGATGATTTCCCCACATTCGGTTTTCCTACCACTGCGATGCTGGTGATTTCGGGTTGGACTTCGTAATCTATATCTGCCGTGTCTGCCACCAGTTTCAGGAGCTCATCCAGAAAATTGCCAGTATTTCGTCCCTGGCTGGCAGAAATCGGAAAGGCTTCACCAAAACCAAGCTGTAAGAAGTCGTAGACGTCCCACTCTAGCTTTTCGTTGTCTGTCTTATTGGCGACCAGCATTACTCTATCTCTGTATGGATAAAGAACTTTAGCTATTTCTTTGTCTATGTCGGTAGTGCCCGTTTGGGAATCTACTAAAAAAATAATTACATCAGATTCTTCGATTGCGAGATGGGCTTGATGCTTGATCATCTTGTCGATGTTTTCTTCCGAATCAAAGACAATCCCACCCGTATCGACAAGCTTAAATACCTTGCCGTTCCACTCGACATCTTCATATTTGCGATCCCGAGTGACTCCGGCTTCAAAGTCCACAATGGCCTTTCGCTTTCGGCACAGGCGATTAAACAGTGTCGATTTCCCGACGTTTGGTCTTCCGACTATTGATACTATGTATTTTCTCATTTCTCTTTCTTTTTTTTTATTAATTCTAACCCAACGAAGTAGCAAGACTTTTTGAAGTCACAATTTTGTCAATGATTCGCTGTTAATATTGGATAAGATTTTGCGCGCACTTATGCATTACAGAATGAGTTGAGTAAATGGAGCTCTCCAATAATACTAGTAGTTGCTTCATCTCTTATGACTGACCTGGCAATGCTTATGAGAGGCACAGATCTACTGTTGAATCGGCATGCTGTGAAATCTTTCCATAAATCTCAAGACCCGTTCTTCGGAAATGGCATTTCCCCAATATCCGGATAGCTTGAAGTGAGAGCCAATAATAAAGGCATCAGCAAGGTTCCAGTATTTATCTATGTTTTCATAAGTGATACCGCTCCCAATGATTAGAGGCATTGAGGATGCTGATCTTACTGCCTCCAAGTCTTCAAGGTTGCATTCTTCTCCTGTGCCCCTTCCACTGACGATCAGGCCATCAGAGAGAAAAAACTCTGCAGCCTTTGCCGTCTCTGCAATAGACACATCAGCAGTGATGGCGTGCGAGGAGTGTTTCTTCTTGATATCAGTGTAGATGAAGACCTCATCAGCCCCAATGTTTTTGCGATAGCGCAAGAGCTCTCCTGCATCGCTATCCATATACCCCTCATCCGCAAGGTGTCCATACACAAATCCTTCCGCCCGGATAAATTCCAAGCCTGCTGCCTGTGCTATTGCCAGAGCTGCTTTGTTCGCCCCGGCCAGGATCTGGATACCCAGAGGTATATCTATGGCTTTTCGAACCCGGTCTGCTAGTACGGCCATTGAAGCTATCGTTTCTTCTCCCACAATACGTCTCAGATAGGGGATGTCGTGCATGTTCTCCAATAACACGGCGTCAAGTCCACAATTCTGGAGAAGAGTAGCTTCTTGAACAGCTTGATCAATGATCTCTGTCATGCTGAGATGGCAGAGAGGACTGCCGGGTAAGGCCTGTATATGCACCATCCCAATGGCGGTTTTCTTTTCTGTTAGTTGCATCACAACTCCTTTATAGCGTATTATAACGTAGCATTAAGTCCCAAAATACAGCCTGCAACAGCTACGAAATTGAGCAAGTTATTTTTATCAGGTAGTCTGAGAAGAGATTTTTATTGACTGAAATGCATGCCATGCCATAATGAAATAAAGTAGATAAATATAGGAGAAGTAATGTATCAATATAGCTTTGGCAGTGACAACCATAGTGGAGTGCATCCAGATGTGATGCGTGCTCTTCACGAGACAAACAAAGGATATTGTTTTGGCTATGGGGATGATCCTCTTACAGAGTCTGTAACTGCCAGACTGAAAGAGCTCTTCGGTGGTAATTGCGATATCTGGTTTGTTATGACAGGGACAGGAGCTAATGCCATAGCCTTACAAGCACTAATCCAGTCATTTAATGCTGTTATTTGTGCTAATAGCTCTCATATAAATGTGGATGAATGTGGAGCAATTCAGAAGTTTACCCAAGCTCGTCTGCTAGTGATAGATACACCAAACGGAAAACTAAGCCCAGAGTTGGTTCTACCGCATATGCATGGTAGGGGAGACCAGCACCACTCCCAAAAACGCATCCTCTCAATTACCCAAAGCACAGAGTATGGAACTCTCTATACAATTGACGAGTTGCGAGACCTGGCAATTTTTGCACATAGTCACAAGCTTTTTTTACATGTCGATGGGGCACGTCTTTCTAATGCTGCAGCTGCTCTTGGTGTCTCTCTGAAGGAGATGACGAAGGACGTTGGAGTAGATATACTGAGCTTCGGAGGCACAAAGAATGGCATGATGTTTGGAGAGGCCATAGTTTCGTTTGTCCCCGATTTGACTCATGACCTGATCTATTTCAGAAAGCAAAGCACTCAGTTATACTCAAAGATGCGTTACATCTCTGCTCAGTACGACGCTTATCTGAAAAACGATTTATGGCTTCACAATGCCAGACACGCAAACAATATGGCAAGAATGCTGGCTTCAGAGCTTCGCAAGATCGACGCTGTAAGTGTGACTCAAGAGACAGAGGTGAATGCTGTCTTTGCGATCCTGCCAACAGACGTAAATCGTGTTCTGCAAGAGAAATACATGTATTATACCTGGGACGAGACAAGAGGTGAGATCAGACTAATGTGTTCTTTTGAAACCAAAGAAACCGACATCATGGCGTTCATATCGGATGTAAGAACACTAATCGCCAATCCCACAGCAAACATCTTGCCCAATGGACGGAACACGTGAATATTGCCGATTCAGTTTTGAAGTTTAAGTATCTTGTGGAAAGGAGTGCTGTCTCGAATGTAGTCACCTCGATTATCATTATTCTGGTGTTGTGGATATTGCACAGAATCTTGCAACGAATTATCGAAAGAAAAGTCGAAGACATCCGCAGTCGGTTCAACTGGAAGAAAACGAGCTCATATACGATTTTTATAATAGGCTTCATGCTTGTGGGACGGGTCTGGTTCGAAGGAATTCAATCTGTAGCAACATTTTTGGGCTTATTGTCGGCAGGTTTGGCGATTGCCCTGAAGGACATGATATCAAACCTTGCAGGGTGGGTATTTATAGTTTGGCGAAAACCTTTTGAGGTAGGCAACCGAATTCAGATAGGAGATAAAGCAGGTGATGTGATAGATTTACGACCCTTTCAGTTTACAATGCTGGAAATAGGAAACTGGGTTCAAGCGGATCAAAGCACTGGCCGTATGATACATATCCCCAATGGCTTAGTATTCACTCAACCAATCTCAAACTACGATGCCGGGTTTAAATTTATATGGAATGAAGTGCCTGTACTTATCACCTTTGAGAGTAACTGGCAGAAAGCAAAGGATATTTTGCAAACGGTGGTGAATGAAAAAGCCCTGCAAGTTACAGGTAATGTCGAAAAAGAGCTTCAGCAAACCGCTCGTAAGTTTCTAATATTCTATAGCAAACTTACGCCAACTGTTTATACAGATGTATTGGATAGTGGAGTGCGACTCACGATCAGGTATCTCACAGAAGTGCGAAAACGAAGAGGTACTACTCAGGCAATCTGGGAAGAGATTCTTACAGAATTTGCCAGACATGATGATATCGATTTGGCATATCCCACGCTCCGAGTATATAAAGAATCAGAAAATAAATAATTGAAACCCAATAGGGAGAAGAAATGAAGCAAATTACATTACTCATGATAGCGCTTCTCGCGCTATTCTCAGCTCTAGTCGGACAGGGCTTGGAGACTTTCGACAATTTTGATTACACGGGAACCTCATATATCGATGGTTCCTTTGTCGGGAACAATGGAATCACGTGGAATTATTTGCACGCCACTGGCTCGGTTGCAGGCACCAATGACAATTCTATTGATGGTACAGGTATGATCCTGCGGCGCTCCGAAGTTCCCAGTAAGATTTATTCTAATCCCATTCCCAATGGGATTGGCAACTTCTCGGTGCAGCTTCGTAAGGCTTATACCGGCGCTGGGGATAGGCAAGCTGCACTCTATATAAACAATGAATGGATTGCAGATTCGATTATTTTCGGCAGTCCAACCGGAGGAGACCCTACAGTTCACGTCTTCAGCGTTGATGGTATAAACATTGAAGGCAATGTCATCATCGAAATCCGAAACATCCAGGGTGGAAGTGTAAACAGGCAGTTTACTGTGGATAATATCACCTGGACTGCTTATGGAACTGGTGATCCCACCTGCGCCACACCAACTTTTAGCCCTGTTACTGGTCTCTATTTCGAACCTCAAACTGTTTCCATTTCGTGTAGCACACCAGATGCAACGATTTTTTACACAACCGATGGAAGTGTGCCAACAACTGATTCAGCGGTCTATTCCGCTCCAATCACCATCTCACAAACTACAGTTCTAAAGGCAATGGCAACCGCTGCAGGATTCCTGAATAGCAACGTTTCTACTGCGACCTACACATTTCCAATCCAAGTGCCTGATGTAGCAACTCTTAGAACCTATCCTGCCGATAATTTAACTGTGTATGCTTTGAATAGCGAGGTAGTCGTCACATTTCTCCAGACTTACAGAAATCAGAAGTACGTGCAAGATGCTACGGCGGCAATACTTATTGATGATTTCAATAACGTTTTACAGACCACTTACAACCTCTATGATGGTATCACAGGTATCACTGGCAGGCTCAATGTCTATGCTGGCATGCTTCAGTTTACTCCCGTAGTCACAGGCGCTCCGGCAACATCCACAAACAACCCTGTGCTCCCGCTAGAAGTGAGCTACAATCAGCTAATCAATGCTTTTGAGGATTTCGAAGCCCGCCTGGTAAGAGTAATGGGAGTCACTATTACTGGAACGGGGAACTTCGTAAATGGTACGATATATCCCTCAACAGATGGAGCCGATGATTACTCATTCAGGACTACGTTTTACGACGTAAATTATATTGGCTCACCCATTCCGGGCACTCCACAAAACATAGTAGGTATCCCAAATTCCAGAGCTGAAGGCGAATTCTTTACAGCCCGGTTCCTCTCAGACTTTGAAGATGCAGGAGGAGCTCCCAATTCCCCGTCTTTCGATCCTCCAAGCGGGAGTTACTATCAACCAATATCTGTGGTAATCAGTACCAACAACCCAGAGGCCACAATCTACTATACTCTCGATGGAAGCGATCCGACCACGGGGTCACCAGTATATTCGACACCTATCAGCCTCACTGAGAACACGACTCTGAAAGCATTTGCCGTGCTTGATGGCTTTGATCCTTCGGCAATCTCCACAGCGACTTATTTCTTCCCAACCCCTGTATCAAATCTTGCTGAACTACGCCAGTCGACATTAGAATCAGAGGTCTATAAAGTCACTGGAGAGGTTATAGTAACCTTTAAACAGAGCTATCGTAATCAGATCTTTATCCAGGACTCTGGAGCAGGAATCCTGATTGACGATCCGAATGGTTCAATTACAACGCAGTACAACATAGGTGATGGCATTACAGGTCTGGTTGGAGTTTTGAGCGAGTATGGAAACATGCTTCAGTTTACTCCTGCTCTTGATCCTGGCACGGCCAGCTCGACTGGAAATATCATAGAGCCACTTACAGTTTCCGTTATGGAACTGGAAACGAATTTTGAAGCTTATGAAGCAAGAATGGTAAAGCTCAACTCTATGTTCTTTATTACAGATCAATCAGAATTTGCCACTGGACAAGTCTACAACATCAATAGTGCTGAAAGCAATATGCCTTTCAATCTGAGAACAGCCTTCTTTGATGTGGATTATATAGGTACAGATATACCCTTGTATTTCAATGATATAGCAGGTATTGCCACAGCTACGGCAAACGGAAACTTCATCACCCCACGCAGCTTGAGCGACATGGCCTACTATGATGTCCCTGCTCCTGTATACATCAGTGCAGAGTTTGAATCCCCCAATCTGGTAAATCTGTATTGGTCATACAGTATGCCCGAATCCCGTGAGCTTCCTCATGGCCTGGAAGGCTACTGTCTTTACAGAAATGATGTACCTATTCTAAACGTTTTCAACATCGATGGCGACGGGTTTTATTATACTGATACCATTTCGACCAGCGATACCTATACTTACTATGTGATGGCGCGCTTTATGGGAGGATTTCTCTCTTTGCCCACCCAATCAGTAGTCGTGAATGTCGTCTCGAACCCAGAGGATGTAAGTAGCCTGGTAACAGCGCTTTCTGGTAACTATCCGAATCCTTTCAATCCTACTACCTCCATAGTTTTCAGCGTGAAAGAACCAGCTCAGACAGTGATCGATATTTACAACGTAAAGGGGCAAAAGATAAAAACTCTAGTCAATTCAATGATGAGCCCGGGCAATCACACTGTTCAGTGGAATGGCAATGATGAGAATGGAAATCCTGTATCCAGCGGCGTTTATTACTACAAAATGAGATCTGGCAAGTATAGCAATACCCGGAAAATGTTACTATTGAAATAAGGAGTACGATGTGGTCGGCCTGAAAAGAATCGGACTTTTTTTACTAACTAACTTGTTGGTAATAGTCGTTATAAGCATCATCTCGTCTTTGATCGGGATAGATACGCAGAGCTACTTTGGACTATTGATTCTATGCACCATTTTTGGTATGACGGGATCCTTTATCTCGCTCCGGATGAGCAAGTTTATAGCTAAAAAAGCCTATGGGATCAAAATCATTGATCCTTCGAACGCCAATTCCGTAGAGCTATATTTGTACGACACCATTGCAAAAATGGCTAGTAGCATGGGACTAAAGATGCCAGAAGTCGGTATCTACCTGGCCAAAGAGGTCAATGCCTTTGCAACAGGAGCATCTCAAAACAACTCTCTGGTAGCATTTTCCAGTGCCTTACTGGGCAATCTTGACGAGGCTGAGATCGCTGCTGTAGCTGCCCATGAAATGTCGCACATAAAAAACGGGGACATGGTCACAATGACTCTCCTGGTCGGCGTTGCCAATACCTTTGTTATGTTCTTTGCCAGAGTCCTGGCCTTTGCCATTGATGCAGCATCCCGTGATAATCGCCGGGGCGGTCTGGGCTTTATGGGCAGATGGGTTCTGATCGTCCTGTTTGAAAATGTCTTGATGCTATTGGCTTACATCCCCATCAGCTACTATTCCAGATGGCGTGAGTATAGAGCGGATTTTGGAGCGGCTAATACTACCAGTCCTCAGGACATGATCAATGCTCTGGATAAGATAGAACGGTTCTATTCGCAGGATCAGCGAAAGGACACGTTTGCTATGGCCAAGATCAATAACCATCGCAGAGCTTCAATTTATGCGACTCATCCCAATATTGAAGATCGGATCAGAAAACTGCAAGAACTAGTCGTGTAAGAAATTGTGAAAGTAGAAATCCGTAAAATTGGGATGAATGGCTATGGGATCGGCTATGCAGATTCCCGCACGATATTTGTCCCCTACACTTTGGTGGGGGACATCGTAGAAGTGGAACTCACTCATCTGCGCAAAGATATTGCTTTTGGCCGTGTTGTTCACTATTATGCTCGCTCAAAGGACTATATTGAGCCTGTTTGCGAGGCCTTTGGGCCAGAGCAGAGGTGTGGTGGATGTGATTGGCTGAATTGCACTTATGAACAGCAGATAGCATACAAGACAGAGCTGCTCATGCAGGCCTTTCACAAGCTGAAGCCAGGATCACCAAAGGATGACCATAGCGCTGAATCGTCATCTAGTCTTGATTGCCTTGTCCAAAGATCACCCCGCAAAGAGCATTACCGGAACAAGGTGTTTCTACCGGTCTCGGAACAAGACGGCAGGCTCGTTTACGGAATATTCGAACGCTTCTCGCACCGGGTAGTCCCGCATCGGGATTGTCGCATTCAAAACCAGAGCTTCGATCCCATCTGCCGGAAAATCGTGGAGATTTGCACTAAGGCCGGAATCCAAGCCTATAACGAGACCATGCAAAGCGGTACTCTCCGGCATATCGGGATCAGAACCAATCTTGAGGGTAATGAGTTGCTCATCATCCTGGTCACAAAGGCAAAGCGCTTACCCTTTAGCAAATTGCTGGTCAAGGAACTGATATCGGCATTTCCGACAGTCGTTGGCATCATCCAAAACATCCAAAGAGAGCCTACGAACGTTATACTTGGCAACGAAGAGTTCGTGCTTTGGGGGCAGAGCTATCTGATGGACAGGATTGGGGAGATGCGCTACAGGATAGACTACAAAAGCTTTTATCAAGTGAATGGCGTGGTTACAAAGCTGCTATATGATTATGTCAAATCCAAGCTTAAGCCCGGATCTAAGCTTATAGACGCATACTGTGGGATTGGCACCATAGCACTCTACCTGAGCGATGTCGCGCAGTGCGTCCTGGGGATTGAAGACAATCAAGCAGCGGTTGAGGATGCAAACTTCAATTTATCTCTCAATGGTGTGACGAACGCTTCCTTTATCCAGGGCAAAGTCGAGGATTGCCTGGCAGCAGAAGATGGGCTAACGGATTATGACACAATCATCTTCGATCCACCCCGCAAGGGGTTGGAGCAATCCATTATCGAGCAGATTGCCGTCTCACAGATCAAAGAGATCATCTACGTGAGTTGCAATCCTATGACTCTGGCTAGAGATCTGGAACGTTTTCAGGAAAGAGGATTTGAGGTTAGCAGTCTGCAGGGGTTTGATATGTTCCCTCAGACCTGGCACGTCGAGACAGTAGCCACACTCAGGAGAAACCCGGTTGGTACATAGTAAGAGTCTTTTGCTCCTGGTGCTTTTGTGTCTGCTGCTGCCCTCTTGTCTTCTGACCAGTCCAGAAAGCTCCGATATCTCCCAGATCAAAGATCTATTATACGATATTTCTGTATCTTTCAACTTCAAAAACGTTTACCCAATCATGAATCTGGTGCATAACGACTTTCTGCATGACGGGCTTAATCCCTTTACACTCAGAGAATTATGGTTGAATCGGATGGCTGAGTATCAGCTGCTTTCCATTGAAAATATTGAAGTCGTAGTAAATGGTGATTATGCAACTGCCAGCTTCAGGATGGTGTTTGAAGCCACCGGATCTACTGTGACATATATGGCCCCAGCTGAGCTCGGAGACGCCTCTTTTTTCTATTATCATAGAGGGAGTTGGAAGCTCTATGGGAACCAGAGATACTAAGCAGATTCACGATGTTAAAAAAGAGGCATGGAACAACTTTCCATGCCTCTTTAAGAACAGGTCGGGACTCTCACAACTACCGGATTTCTCTCCTTTTGTAAATGAAGTAGGAGCCTGAGACTGCCAGCAGGCTGTAGATCAGTCGCATGAGATTGTCAGTGCTGAGCAGTTTACTCCAAAGAGAATCGATTACGACTCTGATGGGCACTGCTAGATCTGCCAGTGACATCGTTCCAGAAGTCACGTTACCAAACACCAGGCGCATCAAATAGGATACAAGGGAGGGGATGCTCCATCCATTCACTCCGTTCAGAACGATTGTCGTGATCTCTATTCCTGCTAAGATCAAAATGGGGTACAGGAGTCCCTTGTTTTTGAAGATGGTGGCCAGGAACCAGCTCAAAGTCACGGCAAACAGGAAAGAACAGACAAAGGAGGCGAAGCCTTGAATTGCCCCAATCAAGCCTATGCCGATGCTGCTGCCCGCCATTGCTTTCAGCGCGATGGAGAGGATGAGGGCGTTTAGCAGCGACAGTAGCAAAGTAATGATAAGTGACACGACAATCACCAGATACAGCTTGGCAGCCATGATCTTTATCAATGAGATTGGCTGGGAAAGATGCAGTATCTCGCATTTTTTACGATAGTCATCGTTTATCAATGAATCTGCGAGTCCGGCCGACGAGAAAAGCGCGATATAGCCAATGAACAGGGTTGCAAAGTAGCAAATTATCCATATAAGAGAGTTTGGCTGATTCGCATGCGAGAAGTTTATGTATGCTGCTATGTTTATGTTTCCTGTGCGAATCCAGTTTATGAAAATCCCGGCCAGATTTAGCACATAAACTCCAATTAAGACCCACAAAGGCGTGAGTAATACTTTCTTATGAGTAGCGTATTCCTTTTTTATCAGTGCTTTAAACTGCTTCATGTGTACCTCCAACCAGGGCCAGAAAGATATCTGCGAGACTTGCTCTTCCGTATGTTGCGCCATCAATTTCAATGTTTGATTCGAGCACAGCGCTGATGGAGCTCAAGGTGCTCATGGTAACTTTGGGCTTGAAGGCCATTAGTCTCTCTTTTTCTTCCTTGGGTAAGGAGACAATCCGCATTCGAGATTTCAGCGCTTCTATGTCTTCATGCAGCATGACTCTGCCGGAATCAATGATTATGATCTCCTGCAGGATGTCTTCCACCTCTTCCACTTGATGAGTAGAGATCAGAATAGTCTTGGTTTCGTCGAAAAACTCACCCAGGATGATGTTGAAAAACTCCTTGCGAAAGGCAATGTCCAGTCCAAGCGTAGGCTCATCGAGTAATAAGAACTTCACATTGAGGGATATCGTAATAAGCAGGTATAGCTTTGTCTTCATCCCCTTGGAGAGTTTCCCCACCTTCTTATCTGAGGGGAGATTGCTGATGGAAAGGAGTTTGCTGGCGATATCGTTGTTCCAGTTTGGATTGACTCCTTTGATGTACTCGATCGTCTGACGCACTGTAAGCCTGTCGTCCAAACCACTTACATCGGGAATGAAACCTACTTTTCCAAAGACATGATGGCTCCGATGGGTCACAGGTTTTGCATCGAGATAGACCTGCCCCTCATGGTGAAGAAAGCCCAGCATACAACGCATAAGGGTGGATTTTCCGGCTCCATTCTTCCCCAGTAATCCAATAATCTTACCTTCAGGAAGAAGCAAGTTAACTTCATCCAGGGCCTTAAACTTGCCATAGTATTTGCTCAGGTTTTGCACTGAGTACGCATCAGGGATTGGTACTTTTTGATCAAGAAAGGTTATCATGATTTCTCTCCATAAATGGTATTTAGAATTTGAGTTAGTGCACTCTTGGGTATCTCAAGCTTTAGGGCTCTTTGGATGCTTGGGATGATGGTATCATCGATGAATTTTTTACTGCGAGTATGGATTATGTGTTCTCTTGCCTGGGGGCTTACGAAGATACCAATACCTCTTTTGCGATAGAGGACTCCTTCTTCGACTAGCGAGTTTATGGCATTCGAAACTGTTAATGGGTTGATCCCGTAATCTTTGGCCAGGGATCGAAAGGATGGCACTGCATCATCCACATTGAGCCTTTGCTCGAGGATCAGCTCTTCAATCTGCTCACGCAATTGAAGATAGATCGGAGCATCATCTCTAAAAGCTTTCATACTTACCTCTTTATCTTATCGCTAGGACGGCTGATATAGTGTATTGGTCAACTAATACAGCGGGCACTTTTCTGTCAAGATCTATTTTTTGCCCAGCGATTTTGTTCTGGATTTATTATTTGAGGAAATCCATCAACATGCTTCAATAGCATGAGGCCCGTGCGTCAGCTTCAAAGTATTGATAAGCCTCATAATTTCAGGCTTCTATGGCACTTCGTGCTATTGTTAAAACTGCAGAACAGAGAAGAACTGATAAGGGAGAGTGTTGATCTTGTTCAACAAACAAAAGACTTCAGAGTGCTTTATATGTTTTTGCTTGACAAAAGGTTAGCCTTGATTAGTTTGTGCAATAGAAGTTTTAAGATAGAGGTAAAGTTATTATGCAGAATGAATTCATAAGTTTAGACCAAAGCTCGATCAGGCTTGAGTTTGATAAATACATAGCAAAAAATACAACAAGATCATACGATTATAGGAGGAAACAATGAAAGTTAGGCTATTATTGATTTTAGCTGTATTCTTACTAGTAAATAGTGTTCTGATGTCGCAAACAATCAGATTGGACTATATCGGGCTGAATGGCCCAAATGCTGAGGATAGTCAGACTGTCGCGGAAGGTGATCTGATATCTGTTAAGCTTAAGTATGAAACCTCAGGATTTTCAGGAGCCTTTGGGAAACAGAGAGGGGTTAGTCTTGGTGGTCCAGGTTCGGTTGAACCGAACAAACTAATGGTTTTTTGGATCGGAAGCGATGACGGTGACTTGGACAACTATGTATACGATGAGTTTGTTACAATAACCAGTTGGTCTGACGCGAACTATAACGACGTAGTGACCAAGCTGATTAGTTTTGACTTACCATCCCCACCAGATGGTGCATTGAGTTTTGTGGTTATTGCTCAAGTACGAGGAAGGTCAGGTACAACAACATATGTTTACTCTGATGAATTGATAACTGAGGATGAGGATTCCACACCTTTTTACTCATACCTTAAGCTTGACTTAAACACCGCTCCAGTAGCCTCTGATGTTGTTATAACAAATGCTACCCATGCCAGAGTAGGGCAGACCCTAACTGGGAGTTATGTATACTCAGATGCTGATGACGATATTCAGGGTGCAACTAGCTTTAGATGGCTAAGATCCACGGATGCCAATCCATTGGGTGCTTATGTTGCAATCACTGGGGCTACCAGCCAGACTTATACCTTGACCACTACTGATCTCAATAGATTCATCAAGTTTGAAGTTACTCCCAGGGCACTTACTGGGGTATTGATAGGAGAGGCTGTAACCAGCGACTATTCAGATCAGGTAATGGCCGCTGCCTCTATCAGTATAGATGCCAGCACCACCCAGGTTGTTGAAACTGGTGCTAATAATGGCTCAGTCTCCGGCAATATTCTTGTGAATCTTGTCAATGCGGATTTTACTGCTACTGTAACAGGGGTGTCAGTTTCCGGTCTCCCGGATGGACTGTCTGTTGGTACGATAACCAGGAATTCTAATAGTCAGATCAGTATTCAAATTACTGGCAATGCAACGGAGCACGAGCTAGCCTCATCTATAGATAATACAACCACGCTCAAGGTTACTGTCCCCGATTATAACATGCAGAATGTTAGCGAGGCAAAGACAACCCCTACTGGATTTAGAATGTTGTTCCACAATAATCCTGTAGATAACCTGACAGTGCATTCGGTCGGCAATAATAAAGTAGTTCTTGCATTTGACAAACCTCTTGGTTTAAAAACATCTGGTACTGCAATAAGCAACTATCGGATTTATCGAAATAATGTCCTGATCAGAACGGAACCATATGTAGCAGCCACTACCACATACTATTATACCGATTCGGCTGTTACCACTGGTTCTCATTACGCTTATAGGATTTCTGCAAACTATTCAAATACCAGCGATGCAGATGATCCTGAAGCATCGATCAGTGCCACTCCGCTTGCCATTACTGCATATTCCTTTAGTAACCCGGCTGTCTCTGGAACGATTGATCATGACGCCCAAACGATTTGCGTTATTGTTCCACATGGCACGGTTCTCACGAATCTAGTTGCTACCTTTACAGCGCCTAGTGCTGATGTGAAAATTGGGTCAACTGTTCAGACCTCAGGCGTTACAGCGAACAATTTCAGCACTTCCGCAGAAACCCCGATTGTCTACACCCTGACCAACGGAAACACAAGCACAACTCATTATACTGTGACAGTCCTGTCCAGATTGCCTGTACCCACTACAGTCGAGGGTACCACCACCACCTCCAGTATCAATCCCAAATGGAATCCGATAGCTCAGGCAAACAGGTACATACTTGATGTTTCGACCAGCGAATCATTCGCTAGCTACTTACCTGGCTTTGAGGCCAAAGACATGGGTACAACCTCTTCGATCGTGATCAATAATCTAGACCCAGATACAAACTACTACTACAGAGTCAGATCTATTTGTGATGACAATGCAGACCTCAGCAGTGCATATTCTGCTACAGTCACTGTAACGACAGATGCTACTACTGCTGGAACTGGAAGCTCTCAAATCAATGGAACAGATCCCCAAACCATCAATGTTGGCAGTTTTGTCCAAGGCGAAGCAACCATAACTCCATCCGTTACCATCGCCCCAGCCTCATTTACTGGCGATCCATACGAGATTGAAGTAAACGTTGCCTATGGTACCACTGGTCTTGGTTATCCCAATGTAGGAATGCATTACACAATCGGTTCAGCCAATGCTGGCTTTATCAATGGCACCTTTAATCTAAATTACTCAGGACTGGGTTATCACCCGATTTCTGTGGGCTGGAGATACAACGGTGGGGCTTGGACAATCAATAATTCACCGGTTATTGACGAAGATAACAATACTGTTTCTGTCGTGATTGGAGGGTTAAAGCAATATACCAAAGCGGAGAACGAGATTGAGATCATCTTCGACGATGGCTCGGGATCTACACTTCCTGTAGAGCTTTCCAGCTTTAATGCGGTTCTTTTAACAGGTGGAAGAGTTCGTTTGGATTGGATTACTCAGTCCGAAACAGGAGTTAATGGATTCTTCGTACTGCGTGGGCAACTGGAAAACATGGCAAACGCACTTGTTGTAAGCCCTCTGATCCAGGCTACAAACACATCCAGCCAGGCTGTTTATGCGTTTGAAGATCGTGAGATTCCTGCCAACGGCACCTATTACTACTGGCTGCAGAGCGTCGATATCAACGGGACAATTGGTCTCTTTGGCCCAATAACTGTAAATGTGACAAATGGAGATGACACTCCGCCCATCATCCCGTTGGTGACATCTCTGAGAAACACCTATCCCAACCCCTTCAATCCTACACTCAGAATCGCATACGACATTGCCACTCCTTCAGATGTTAGGATTGAGATATACAATATTAAAGGTCAGTTGGTAAAGACCTTGATCAACGAGCAAAAGCAACCTGGTGCCTTCAGTGCCTTGTGGCAGGGTCAGGATGAGAACGGTAGAAACGTATCCACTGGCACTTATTATGTCCGCATGACAGCAGGTAACTACCAAAACACCAGAAAAGTCGTAATGATTAAGTAAGCAAACAATAAGAGAAAGAGATATAAGGCTCTGCCAAATCTGGCAGAGCCTTTTTGCGTTTGGCTAACTAATTATCCGGTATTGAAATAAGCTATTGACAAAATGTCCAC
>CAZZCS010000019.1:0-28355 GCA_964652645.1 uncultured Candidatus Cloacimonadota bacterium
GCTGGGGAGCAGCAAACCGAGCAAAAAGGCAAAGATCAAAAGCTTTTTCAACGTAACTCCAATGAGGTCTTTTTGATGGGATATACGCGCAATAATCATTCCATTTACAGAGATAAACGACCCAAGATGTCTTTTTTATTGAGATTCTCTGCGGTTTCTAAAAAGACATGACGCTTCTTTTAATAATAGTCATAAGCGTTAAGCGTGACGGATGCCCAACGTCAAAACAACCAATGACTTATGGCGTTTGGTAGCCGAGCTTCTCCCTTATAGACTACAGTGTATCTAACCTGAATCTCACCTCTATCAGGTGTGTATAAGTACACACTTGATACACGCTTGATACACGCTTGATACACGTCTGATACACGCTTGACTATATGTGACCCTTTGGTCTTCCCTTTGGTCTTTTCCTGATTTTGGTTGACAACTCCATTATCCAGTTCATTGTTTGTTCTTGGACAAAGGAGGACGGATGAATGCTCATCAAATGAAGCACAAAGCCAAACTGGGACTATCTCCAGGATCTCTGATATTCACTGGAATCCAGAAAATGAAAACGGTGGATATCACTCTTATTTGCTACTCGGAAGACGATGTGTCTGTGCATGAGCCACAGACTGTATCTGAAGCACTCAAAGCAATCGAGGCCTACGAAGGAAATTGCTGGATAAACATCGATGGACTCCACGAAGTGGCAGTAATTGAGCAACTGTGCCTGTATCTGGGTGTCCACAAGCTCACAATTGAAGATATTCTCAGTGTGAACCAGCGTCCCAAGATCGAGGAACACGCCGATTATATCCATCTTGCCGTTAAAATGCTGGCTCTACAGAATGAGGATCAAGAGATTAGCTATGAACAGGTTAGTTTTCTTTTGAAAGGTAAAGTCCTGGCAACTTTTCAAGAAATCACAGGTGATGCCTTTGGGTACGTTCGAACCAGGATTACAGAAAACAAGGGTCTGATCCGAAGAAAAGGGACAGACTACCTGCTCTATGCACTGCTGGATTCGATAGTAGACTACTATTTTGTGGTGTTGGAGAGCATAGGTGAGCAGCTAACTGAGATCGAAACAGAACTACTTGAGAAACCGGACAAGCGTAGCCTGAACAAAATCCATCACAGTCGCAAAGAAATGCTCAATATCCGGCGTTCCATTTATCCTCTGAGAGAGGTGGTGAACCGGCTCGAGAAGATTGAAGAACCTGTTCTGTCTCAGGGTTTGGGGATTTATATCAGAGACCTATACGATCATACTTTGAGAGTGATGGAGACGATTGAGAGCTTTCGGGATACGGTATCCGGGTTGCTGGATCTATATATGAACAGCGTCTCAAACCGCATGAATGAGATCATGAAAGTCCTCACGATTATCGCCACTATCTTTATCCCGCTTACTTTCATAGCAGGTGTTTACGGCATGAATTTTGACAATATGCCAGAGCTGCATTGGGAAAACGCTTACTTTGGAGCGCTGGGGATAATGCTCCTGATCTTTATAGGGATGCTTATCTATTTCCGGAGGAAGAAGTGGCTGTAAGGCAGCTTACAGCAATCGCTTAGCTGATGATCCAGGCATGGGGAAGTCCCCAGGATCAGGTTCTCCAACGGTCTAATCCAGGAAATATCTATAGGCAAGTACTGGAACGTCTGTTTCACAGATAAGCAGGACTTTTCTATCGACAAGAGTACCGTTCATTTTGGCATAAAAATCGCAGGATGGGTTCTTCTCTGCCACCCATGCAACCATGGTTTTGTGTCCAAGCTGGATAAATTCGTTTTTCAGAGCTTCAAAGAGTGATCTTCCCAGGCCTATACTCTGGTATTGCCGGACGATATAGAGCGCCGCCAGCTCAGCACTGCAACTATCTCCCAAGCCTGTCTCACAGCCTTCATTCTGCCGGTTCTCAGCTCCGCAGCAGAAGCCTTGAATATGGCCATCGACTACTGCTACAAAAAAGCTATCGCCTCTCAGGATGGCACTTTCCCAGTTTCTTCTGCTGGAATCAAGGTTCAAAGACGCAAGCTTCTTCTCTGGCATAATGCCCGGATATGTTTCCAGCCAGCTTTGAATATGTACTTTGGCAATCTGAGTACAATCTTCAATTGCTGCCTTGCGGATTAGTGGCTCCATCTTCATATCATCCAAAATGACATTGATCAAACTGCTAGCTCAGAGGCAAGAATACGCTGAAACAAGATCCTTTTCCCGGCGTACTATCCACAGTGATTGTCCCTCTCAACTGCGTGATGTAATCCCGGCAAAGCTTGAAACCAATCCCCATTCCTTCTTCGAGATTGCTACCTTTTGAGCTGGGCAGCTTTCCACTAAACAGGTTCTTTATCTGTTCTTCATTCATGCCAGCGCCGCTGTCGCAGATCGAAATGTGGATGTGATTGATCTCATCACTTGCAGAGATAGTGACATCTCCACCAGGGGGAGTGAATTTTATCGCGTTACTCAGGATGTTGCGGATCACCAGCTTGAAGATATCGGCGTTGATTCTGGCTTTGAGACTGGGTAAATCGATGGTTGTCTCAAGTGTTATGTGTTTGTAATCTGCTATGGGTTTATAGAGAGAGATCACGTTGTTCAGGAGCATAATTATGTCCACTTCTGATGCAGACTGTTCTTCGCGGGCTCCGCTTCGTTCCACAGAAATCCATGAAAGCAGGTTACCGATGAACGTGAGGACTCTTCTGCCATTGCTCTCAAGTTCCAGGAGCATCGTTTTACTCTCCTCGGGTGAAAGAGTGCCCTGGTTGATGAGCTCCAATACCTGTACTACATTGATGATGGGTGATCTTACGTCGTGTGATAAAACGGAAATAAGTCTGCTCAGGATCTCGTTTTTCTGGTGAAGATTGAGGTTTGCGATCTTGAGAGCGGAGGTCTTTTGTTTGATGATTCTGTTTCGCTTTTGCAGTTCTTGATTCTTTGCCTTGTACTGATTGGTCTGAGCTACTATCCTGTGACGATAATACTCTGCCTCGGGTTTTGAGATCATGCCTTCCTGCATGTCCTCGAGTCGTTTTTGGTGCTCTTCATTTAGCTTTTCTGCATATTCTAGTGCTTCGTTGTATCTGCCCAGAGCTTTGAAGTTTTTGGTATAATGCTCGAAACATCGCATTCTTAGGTTTGCCAGGTCTTCATAGTTCTTAAATTTTACTGCCTCATCGATATGGGCGATGGCCTCTTCATGACGCTGGAAATGATAAAGTATGGATGCGATATTCAGGTGGCAGTTAAATACGTGAGACTGATCCTCACCTCTGAACATCATTTCCAGGGCTTTATTATAGTGTATAAGGGCATTTTCATAATCTTGCGCATCTTCGTATATGGAGCCCAGATTGTTGTAGGTGCTGGCAAGGTCTTGTTGTGGCCCATATTCCTGGTAGAGCTGCAGACAGCGGTTGGCGTATTCTAGCGCTGTGTCTGTCTGCTTGATGGTGGAGTATCCGACGCTCAGATTTGTGCAAATGGTGCAGATATTGCGGGTAGACTTTAGTTCCTCGGACAATTCCAGAGCTTGATGCCAATACTGGATCGCTTTATCGAATTCCCTCAGCCGGTGGTAGATCGACCCCTGATTTGTGAGAGCAGAGATGTATTCCGCAGGAAAATTCTCCTTTTCCAGGCGCTCTATCAGCATGAAACCATTTTGTAGAGCTTTAGAATATTGACCAGTGATGTTGTAGGCAATGATGAGGTTGCCCTGGACGCAGAGTCGGTTCCGCAGTGAGATCTTCCTCTTGAGCAGCTTCTGCCATGTCTCTATGGCATAATAATAGTTTCCTCTCCTGGCTTCAATGGTCGAAAGGTTTATCAGCGTCATGTTTACAGTTTCTGTTATTCTATGGGCAGTAGCGACCTGTAAAACCTTTTCAAAATACTCTGCAGCCCTGGAGAGATTACCTTCTCTTCCGTATGCTGCCCCCAGACCGCTCAGAGCGTGGCATAGCACAGCATGGTTTCTGCCAAAATCATAGTTATTTACATAATGCTCTACTTCTTTGATGTATTTGGCCGAGTTTTCCAGCGCGTCACTATCAGGAGCCTCCAACAACGTCTTCAATGCTTCCAGTTCTTTCTGTTCCAGTGTAAACATATTCACCTCGCACGATCAACAGGCGCAGCCCGCGTCTTTCTGTCAACGTCTTTGTGGGGAGTTGCTTATCATGCAATATTGAGAACTGATTTATCCGGGCATGGGGAAAAGACTCGTGCTATGAGAGTGGCGGGATCTATGACAAAGTTTTAGGGTAGGAGCTGGCCTTGAGGGTGTGGCGGAACTGCTGGCTTTTATATGAATCGTATATCATAATGATATAAAAGCGTATATTGATGGGGCGTGAAATCCTGCTGCTTGTGTTTTGGGAAGCTTTCTAATGTATTGAAAGATAGAGGGATAGGATGCAAGCTAAATATTGATGCAAAATTGGCCTTGACCTTGCTGTATGATACTTAAACTTGTTCAAAGGAAAGGGAGGAAAAATGTTCAGAACAAAGAAAACACTGTTCCTTATTGTGATCTTGATGGTCTCGGCTCTGTCTTATGCTCAGAGTATTTACGAACTTGATTCTTCAATCGCTACTACAGATAATCTGTTTGCTCCAGTAGTAAACCCGGCTCTGATCGGGACAGAGAGTCCCCAAGGTATTGGCTGGGCTCAGCTGATCGACAAAAAGGACATTCAGAATCATTATTGGATTTTGGCCAATATGGATGGATTGTCCTACATTTACGAGTATAACAATGGCAGCAACGTCCACAATATCGCGCTGGGCAGCGAGATGTTTGAACCTCACGTGTTCAGAAATTTGTACTTTGGCTCTTCATACATCTGGAACAATTCCAGCTTTGAGGAAGGCTCTTTCAAGACGGGGTTGGCCTACCGTCCCCACAATAGTGCATCCATTGCCATGACCCTGGATCATCCCTACAAGAGCTCTCCAGGATACAGAGTCGGTTTTGGTATTCGCCCCTTCAGCTTTGTCCCCACCATAAATGACTATAGGGCAGAGCTCACTCTTGACCTGCCTTACCATAAAGTTGATGGCGATTATGAGATGCTGTCACCCACGATCGGGTTGAACACACAGATCGTCGATGGAATCCGGCTTGGGGCAAACTACAATCTGGAAAGTGAAGCTGCTATGCTCAGCTTTAGCCTCAGCCCCAGAAAAATCGATGCTGGTACCATTGCCAGAATCAAAGACGGCGATAACTACGGGATCGCCTATGTGCATTTGACTGACAAGTCCTTCAAGCCCTTCCTGGGTATCACTCCCAAGACTTGGTACGACATGAAGCTAAGGGGACAATATGTCACATACAGGGCACCAAAGTATAAGGTGGGACCCTTTTCGATATATGATGCCAAGTCCACTTCGATCGAATCCCTGATCAAGGAAGTAAATAAAGCTGCAAAAGACCCTGCTGTGCATGGTATCCTGGTTCAAAATCCATCCTTCTCGGCTTCAATCTCTTTACTGCAAGAGCTGATTGCTGCTCTGAAGGACTTTAAAGCACAGGGTAAACAGCTTGCTTTTTACTACGACAACATCAGTAATGGTGGCTACATCTTCGCTTCCAGCATCGCAGATAAGATCTATTTGAACCCAAACGGCATCATCGATCTTCGGGGTCTTGCCATCCAAAGTCCATATTTTAAAGAAACTCTGGATGCCTTGGGTATCGAGGTAATAAACTTTAGAAGTCACGACTACAAGACTGCTGCCAACATGTTCTCAGAAAAAGAGATGACTCCCGCAGAAAGACACGTGTACGAGGAACTCCTGGATAGTATTTTTGCCCAGCTCGTCTCGAATATGGAAGCTGGACGCGGCGAAAAACTTGCCAAAGCCGTTACCGATATAATCGATGAAGGCCCCTATTATATCTCCTCTGATGCCTTGAATGCCAACCTGGTGGATCGTCTGATCTATCTCGATCAATTGGATGAAACGCTCAAAGAAGATTTTGGGCACAGTAAAAAGGTTTCAGGATTGCAGGACTATCTAGATTACAACTGGGCCAAACCCAAGGAAACTCAGATTGCTGTAATCTACGCCCAGGGAAATATTGTGATGGGTAAAGGGCCTGTCGGCCAGAAAATCGCCCATGAGACAACAGTCGAAAAGATTAGAGCTGCCCGTAAAAACAAGAACTACAAGGGCATTATCCTTCGCATCGATAGCGGCGGTGGCTCTGCACAGGCTTCTGATATTATCTGGCGTGAGCTGGAGCTAGCCAAGATCGAAAACAAAATGCCAATAGTAGTGTCTATGACGGGTGCTGCCGCTTCTGGTGGTTACTATATCGCCTGCAATGCAGATAGAATCGTAGCCCATCCCACTACCATCACCGGCTCCATTGGAGTGGTTGGCATGGTGTTTAATGCTGAGAATCTATTCAAAAAAGTCAAGGTCAATTGGTCTACCGTAGCCAGGGGTAAACACTCGGATCTGGGTGCAATTCACAGAACCTGGCGAGATGATGAAAAAGAAATCGTTACCTCCATGATCCGTCATAGCTATGAAGACTTTACCAGTAAGGTAGCCGCCGGGAGGAACATGCCTCTGGAACAGATTCTTGAGCTGGCCCAGGGAAGAGTGTGGACTGGAAGCCAGGCTTTCGAGAACGGTTTGGTCGATGTCCTTGGTGGCATGGATGAGGCTGTGGAGGAGATGAGAACCCTCACTGGTATCAAAGGTAAGATCAGGCTGGTCGATGCTTCATCTTCCACCAAAAAAGGGATTCCCATCGAGATGGAAAAGAATCCACTTAGTTTTGTGTTGCCCACAGATCTACTGGAAAGCTATGCCCACGAGTATCTAAAACTCTATGAAATGTGGCAGGACTATGCCTCAGATTCCATTCTGATGCTTTCCCCGATGACGCTGGAAGACCTGTCTAACTGATTAGATACAAAGCGATTGCTAGAGTTGCTTGACAAAGTAGCCAACAATTTCTTGACAGAAAATGGCACTTAATAGAAATGGAAACTCACGCGGCGAGATAGCTCAGCCGGTAGAGCAGAGGCCTGAAAAGCCTTGTGTCCCCAGTTCGATTCTGGGTCTTGCCACCAGTCTTAGGACGCATGTAAATGCGTCCTTTTCTGTTTTTTTATGATCTATTTACTGCGAAACCTCAGGTTCCCCGTCTCTGAACACTACGAGCTCGATCGAGAAATCGGTCGCAAGCTAAGACTGCCCCTCTCTGCCTTCAAACTGCAACAGATCCTTCGCAAGGCTGTCGATTTCCGCAGGAAAAACCACCCTGTTTACGATTTTAGCGTTGTGTTGGACATCTCTTCAAAGGCCGCATCTCATCCTGATCTGAGCGAGTATCACCTTCCAGAGATACCAGAGATGAATCCAAGCTCTTTGAGTGACCCCAATCCTATTATTATTGGAATGGGCCCTGCGGGCTTGTTTTGTGCTCTGGCTTTGGTGGAACAGGGATTTCAGCCCTGGATATTCGAGCAGGGGGATAGGATAGATCAGAGAGCAAATGCCGTGGAGGATTTCTGGACTCGGGGACTGCTTGATCCCCAGAGTAACGTGCAATTTGGCGAGGGTGGAGCTGGCGCTTTCTCCGATGGTAAGCTTACGAGCCGGGGTCGAGACCATTTCGTGGGGAAAGTATTCGAACTCATGACCCGCTTCGGAGCAGATCCAGAAATCTCATTCGAAGCCTTACCTCATTTGGGAACCGATGGCATACGTGCCCTGGTAATCAGGATCAGAGCTTATCTACTCGAACAGGGCTGCCAGATCTTTTACCGTCACAGGCTGGAATCCATCTCTATCAAGGCAAAAGGACAGATCGAGCTTACAATCAATGGCATCTCATACCAGCCCCAATGTGCAATCCTGGCTCTGGGAAATGCTGCCCGTAAGACTTTTGAAATGATGTACCAGGCCGGACTTCCGATCGAGCAAAAGAGCTTTGCCGTCGGATTTCGCATTGAACACCCGCAAAGCTACATCAATCATGTGGTACATGGTAGCCCAAAATGGCAGAAACTCCTGGGCGCTGCCTCATATCGGCTCGTGGATCGTAGAAGCGGTGTGTACAGTTTTTGTATGTGTCCTGGGGGAGAGGTAATTCCGGCCTCTTCAGATGAAGGAACGGTTGTCACTAATGGGATGAGTTTTGCCTCGAGGGCAGCTGAATTTGCCAATTCTGCGATTGTCACAGGAGTTGATAGTAGCATATATGGTGCTGGGGCCCTGGATGGCATCAAGTATCAGGAGACTATCGAAAACGCCTGTTTTCTGTCTGGTTACCAGGCTCCAGCTCAGACAGCTCATAGCTTTATCCGCGGCTCTGGAGCATCGCTTTCTTCCCGGGTCTCCTATCGCTTGGGAGCTATTGCATCTCCCTTGGAACAGGTGTACTCTCCTCAAATCTCAGGACTTATAAAAAAAGCTTTACAGAATTTTAACGGAGTATTTGCTGGCTTCACGGATAACGGAATCCTTATTGCGCCAGAGACACGTACTTCGTGTCCTATCCGGATGAAGCGTGATCCGATTGGGTTACACCTGGCCGGATATCCGGGTCTCTTTGCCTGTGGTGAAGGCTCTGGGTATGCGGGTGGAATAGTTAGCAGTGCAGCGGATGGCTATAGACTTGGTAAGAGTTTTGTACGAAGAAAGGAATAGTTTGAGGATTATGGTAAAGATTCTGATTATTGAGGATGATACCAGCTTTAGAAATGTGCTGGTCCAGATGCTGGAAAAAGCTGGTTTTGAAGTTCAGCAAGCAGGTGATGGAAACCTTGCTCTCAGTATCTGTGAGACTTTTCTGCCGGACATAGTACTTACAGATATTATTATGCCAGATAAAGAAGGTCTTGAGACTATTCAAGAATTGATAGCCAGGATGCCAGAGATTAAGATTATTGCGATGTCTGGCGGTGGCAGATTTGGCCCGGACAGTTACCTCCCTCTGGCAAAAAAGCTTGGTGCCAAATGTACTCTACAGAAGCCTTTTATGCGGGATGAATTGATGGGTGCGATCGAAGAAGTGCTTCAGGGGACTACTCCATAGAGTACTGATCTAGTATATCGAACAGCCTGTCTTTACGAATCCCAACCTCAAATTTGCCCACTATGTAGTCCCTTATGTCTTTACTATTCTCCATTTTAAGCGCTTTTACCAGTAAACTCTCCAGCTCTGCTACCGATCTATGCTTCAGGATAAGCCCATGATTGCCTATCACTTCCGGGATTCCAGAAACGTTTGAACCTATCGGCACACAACACATGGACATGGCTTCTATGAGTGAGTTTGGCATGCCTTCAGAGATGGAGGCCTGGACGTAAACTCTGTGCTTGGTAAATAGCTCCAGCAGTTGGGCTTGGGGTAGCTGAGACAGGATTTTGAGATTGGCTAGCTCTCCCAACCCATACTCGGCTTTCAATCTGTCTATCCACTTGGGATGAATGCCCACAAAGGTAAAATTCCAATCTGGATTTCGTTTTGCGACCTCGATCAAGAGATCAAAGCCCTTGTTTATAAAGTCCTGATAACGGGGAGTGTTTCCCACACAGATTATTGATCCGGGCTCTCGAACCCGGTCTTGAAGACTGTAACTGGGGATCCTGATCCCATTGAACACCACTGCAGTAGAGGTCTTTAGGCCCGGGATAAAGCGCAATATACCATCCTGATGAGTACCTTTTCCATAGTAAGTATTGGTGGCAGAGATCAGGGCCTGGTGGTTGGCAATGATGAGGTTGCAAGCTCTCAGGGCTGCTTTGTTGCATATACCTCGAAGCTTGTTTTGGTGTACTCCCATGCCCAGCTCGGGATAATGAACAGCATCATAACCGCCAATGAAGACGATGCTCTTTTTGTTGCTGACTCTTGCTGCCCAGACGGCAAAGAAGGCATGATAATCCGCAAACCAGATGAAGACCTGTCTTACTCTGAAGCTCAGTAATATCCTAGCTGTCATGCCAATCATCGAAGCCAGGTATCGGCCTTTACCCATGTTTTGTCCCAGGTTTATCAATTTTAGATCGTATCTCTGGCTCAGAATCTCTATATCTATGTCTATGAAGGTACTTTTCGTGGGTGAGACGAGGATTGCCTCAGGTTTCATTGGCACACCTTTTCAGCAGATTGGCCAGATCGAGCGTAAGCTTTTCTCTCGTGAATCCCGAGATGTACTGGCTATTGGGTTTGATCGTATGGAGCAGATCGTCTTTCCACAGCTCGTAGAGTTTGAGTAAAACGATGTCCGTCTGATCCTGGTCTGATGGTTCTGCGACAAAGCCGGTATTGCTTTTCCGGACAATTTCGGCAGCGAGGCCATTGCTCGGGACGAGGCTGAGAATTGGCTTCCCGGTGCGGATATAATCAAAGATCTTTCCTGTCAGGATGGATTCTGTGTTCTTACCGCTAGTAATATAGAGCAATAGAGCATCCGCCTCAAGCATCCTTTTGATGCTATCACCATGCGACTGGAAGGGATGCAGGCGCACGATCTGTCTGATCTTCTCATTATTGACATGCCTGCCCAGTACGAACCTCATAGTATTGTTTCCATATATGTCGAAGTGGATCTTGTCCAGATCCAGCAGCTTCCTGTCTGAAAGCCTCAGCACAGAGTCCCAGAGCATATCCGGCTGGCGTCTATCGTAAAAGCTACCACAATACACGATGCGAAAGACTTTGCTTTTCACAGGCCTCCCAACCTCAGCTAGATTCGAAAAATCACTTTCGTCAAATCCATTGGGGATCACAGCCCCTGGTCTTTGCTCCAGAAAGGGGTAACGGGAGAGGAAATTGTCTCTCATGATCCCAGTCAGATACACGACCCCAGCGCAGTTCATAAGTGCCTCGGCCTCCCACATCAGTTCTCTACGCAAGGAGGCGGCAGGGTAGCTGATGTTTATCCGCTCGGGGTTGTTCGTCCACTCATCCCGAAACTCACAGACATAAGGAATCCCAAAGTCTTTTTTCAGTATCTTTCCCGCAGAAAGGGCCGAGAATGGGCCAGCAGAGATGAAGGCAATCTTGATGTCCGGATTGTCTTTGATGATGGTAGGGAGTTTTTTGCGAACGTAGGGCTGCCAGGTAACTTCCAGATCCGGGATTAGAATTCTTTTACGCAGAAATTCCACCAATCTGTGAAGCTTGAACCCATAGAGGATCTTCAGCAGCCAGTTCGGATCCAGAGTTCGACACCTGTAGAATTGCAGGCCATCTGGTAACTCTTGCAGCAGAGTCTTGTCCTTGGGATAGCGCACAAAGAACGGGTTGACGGTCAGGACTATTGGTTCTATGCCATTGGCGCGTAGATACTTCACATACTTCATGGCCCGGATGGAGGCAATCCCACCCAGGGGCGGGAAGTAATAGGAGATGAGAAGAGCTTTCATCTGTAGAGTCTGGCCTTCCTGAGCAGATCCAGAACGAATGCCCTGGCCAGGTTCAGATCATAAGGAAGCAGAGCGCCCAATAGCCTGCCAATCAGGAAGTATGACACTCCAAAGCTGGCAAATCCGACACTGAGCCTGAGAACAGGCCCATCCAGCATTGAGGAAGCATAATATACAATCAGGCCGGAGGCAAGAGATGCGGCCATGGTTTTTGCCAGGGCAGAAAGCGGGAACAGCTCTCGCAGAGGGATTTTGATCATTCCTGGGATCAGGATCAAGTAGCTTACTACGCTCAGGTAACTCACTGCTACAGTTGAAACTGCAGGTCCAATCATGCCAAGCTGACGCACCAGGAACAGATTTAGCCCCAAATTGCTCACAAGTGTCAAAATGGAGACATAGAGAATCACTTTTGTTTTGTTAAATGCTTGGAATAGAAGACCATAAGACGCGACACGCAGAATTATGGGTAGGAGATAGATCCGAAAATAAGGTGCAGAACCTGAATACAGATCAGAGTAAAGAAGAACCAGGATGTCTCCAGCAAAGACAGCGCAATAGAGCGCTATTGGGAAGATAATCAGGGCGTTTTTACGAACTGCGGCACGATAGAGAGCTGTGGAATCCTCCAGGCTCTGCTTCGAACTGAGGGCAGGGAGGATTACAGAATTGACGGAGTTTGTCATGATCCCGATAAAGGGTAGCTCCATTGCTCCAATGGAAAACACGGAAAACTGTTCTGGAGTAAAGTATCCGGAAATCACAATTTTATCCAGTTGAACAGTGAGCATCCCGATGATGGAGGATAGCCCCAGAGGTATGGAATAGCGCAACTGAGCCCTAAGACCTTCTCTATCAAAATGAAAGACCTCTGTATAGCGCCGGAGTTGGAACTGAGCATAAAACCATTGAAACAGCGCCGATATCATCACCCCGCTCACAATATAGAGCAAGCTTCTAAAGATGAGAGCCGCTCCCAGAACAATAATGACATCGCAACATATACAAAACAGGGTAAATTTAGCTACCCGATCTGTTCGCTTCATTCCCAGCATAATGGAGCTAAACAATTGTGTCACAAATACAAAGAGAGGATAAACGCCATAGATTATGAGCAGGGTCTCCAGTTCTGGATTGTTGAAGAGTACTGCAATCTGAGCCCTGAAGATCACCAGAGCCGAAGAAAACACAAACGCCAGCATAGTGATGAGATTGAGAGTTCGGGTAATGATCAGTTTCTGCTCTGCCTCAGTATTGGCCCGCGGTAAAAAGTACAGAACACTCTGTGGAATCCCCAATAACAGAAGCGTGGAGAAGGTTGCATAAATCAAGAAGAGCTGACGGTAACTGCCATAATCCCCTTGTGTGAGGATTCTTGCCAGGGCTATTCCAATTAGAGTCTTAAAGAAGAAGCGGATGAACTCTGTAAGTGAAAGAACTCCAGCCTGTTTACTGAGGTTGGACATTGCTCTCTTCACTTTGCCAGATAAATGGCAAAATCTTGGACTTCTGACCCTCTTGATAGAGGTGAACGGTATAAACACCCGGCTGGATTTGATCCCCACTATCCAGCACCCCGCTCCAATAATCTATGTTATCCCCTTTGAGGTAATAACGGTATCTCTGGTACAATACGAAATTTTCAGAAGTGCGAACCTCCCACTTCCAGCGTCCTTCAGAGGGCAGGTCGAGATTAATTACGAACTTTCCATCCTGAGGTATCACATCACATTTGACCTCGGAAACATCAATAATGGCATGAGTTACCGATTTGGGAATCGTGGTGGTTACTTTGGGTTGGACAAAGGTAGAATCTGCACTTTTAATGGAGATGACAGGTGTGTTTTGCTTCTCCAGGCGAACTGGCTCTATGCTAAGGCCTGGAGGATATACAGTCGCCAGACTTGGAGGATAGGCGATCGCAGCAAGATCGAAGAGGGCATTATCGAGCATCAGACTCTCGTAGCTAAAGAGCGAAATCCCTCCAAAACCAATCTTTCGCACCAGATCTATCTTGTGCTTCACATCCGAGATGGTATATGTGTTCCGTTTGCCCCTATTGCTGGATGCCAGGGAGTTTCCATTGGCGTTCCAGGCCCGGAGCCCCATGATTATGTCCTGGTGTCGGGGCATCAGAGCAATTCGCTGAAGATTCCGTTCAAAGACATCATTATCGATGTTATAGAGCATCGGATAGATCCGATCAATTATGCCTTCCCGGAGCCATTCTTCCCA
Source organism: uncultured Candidatus Cloacimonadota bacterium (assembly GCA_964652645.1). Taxonomy (GTDB): domain Bacteria; phylum Cloacimonadota; class Cloacimonadia; order Cloacimonadales; family Cloacimonadaceae; genus CAZZCS01. The sequence goes on from CAZZCS010000019.1 coordinate 13,643, forward strand.
AGCCTGGGCATATAGATTGACCGCCTCATTATAATTGGCGATCACGGCAGCAGAGAGCATGATCCTGGGATTGATCTCTTTTATTCGGGTATAGAGATTTGCCACAAGCGTTGTTACGTTGAGCTGCCTCCACTCATTCCAGCTGAGTTCTCCCATTGTCTGTTTGTATTCCTCAAATCTGGCTCTTGAAGTGGGGTGAAAGCCCATGGAGGCGTTTGGGTAGCGAATGTAATCCAGATGCAGGCCGTCAAGCTCCGGATAGCCATCCACCAGGTCGGACAAAACCTCTATCAGATAGTCCTGAACTTCTGGTATCCCAGGATCTATGTAATACCCATATTGATCGGCATTGAGCATCTTTTTCCCGCTGTTATCATGCGAGATCCAGGAGTTATGATTCTTATAAATATAGTTTTCTGCAATTCTATCCTTGGACGTCGTCGTAGCATTGAGTACTACCACCCATGCCTGTACCTTGAGGTTCTGCTTGTGGGCCTCTGCCAGGGCATAAGCCAATGGATCAAAACCATCATTGGGCAGGACATAACTGCGTGGTTCGGGGTTATGAAAACGGCTGGATCTTCTGTTTGTCGTATAAAGTGCGTCCGATCTATAGCGAACCTCCAGGAGTAGCTCCGTATGGCCAGATTCCACAGCATTCCGAATAATGCTATCGATTTTGGATGCGGAGGTGAGACTCCAGGGCATGACCCACAAAGAACGCTCCTCGGCATTTATCCACAATGGTATCAGCAGCATCAGCCAGAATAGTACCTGATTGAGCAATCTAGATCTGGGCATTGGCAACAAAATCTCCATCTTTGAGGCTTATTTTGAGCTTGTCATTCAGCTTTATATCCTTTATACTGGATACCAATCTATCTTCTTTTTGGACAATGGCATAGCCTCTTTGCAGGATCACTTTGGGGGATTGCTGGTGGAGGATTAGCTCCAGATCCTCAGATCTCTTCCGAAGGCCATCCAGCCTTTTATGGAAAACGCTGTCAAATCTTGTACCAAGAGCAGTAAGAATCTGGCTGTTTCTATGCAGCTTATTGATGAGACTCCTATTCATCAGGGACAGGGCCCTAAGCCTAGAATTCTCATAGATCATCCGCTTCTGGCGGATTACATGATGTATGTCCTGAAGCTTCATTGAAGCCAGGTCAAATCTCTGCTGATAGCTCTGCAACACCTTTTCTGGATGATAGCGGAATAGGGACATCTGGCTTTGGTGGACCAGAGTTGTGCTGCGATTGATCCGATTGTCCATCGCCAGACGCATTCTCCTGCGCATGGATTCCAGATGTGAGAGGATATCTTTTTTATCTGGAACGATCAGTTCCGCCGCGGCAGAGGGAGTGGGAGCCCGAAGGTCTGCCACAAAATCCGCTATGGTAAAATCGATCTCATGTCCCACAGCCGATACTATGGGTAGTTCAGACGCTGCAATCTCCCTGGCCAGAGCTTCATCATTGAAACAGAACAAGTCTTCTTGAGAACCGCCTCCCCTGGTGATAAGGATCAAATCTACATTCTTCATGCCATTGAAATAGCGAATTCCAGCCCGGATCGCTGCCGGCGCTTCATTCCCCTGGACGAGAGCTGGATAAACCAGGACTTCGACGGGATAACGGCGCTCCAGAATGTTTCTGATATCCTGCAGGGCTGCGGCAGTGGGGGAGGTTACGATCCCGATCCTCTGAGGATGACGCGGCAATGGTCTCTTACGATTATTCTCAAATAGTCCCTCTTTGAGAAGTTTTTGTTTTAGCTGCTCAAATTGGAGTGCCAGGTTACCAGTGCCAGAGAGGCTCATATTTTTGACATTGAGGTTGTAGCTACCGCCCTTTTCAAAAACTGTAAGTTTCCCAAAACAGACCACTTGCATACCATCTTGGGGCCGGAAACGCAAACCATAATTCTGACCTTTGAAAAAAGTGCAGCGCATCGTGGCATTGGCATCTTTGAGGTTAAAGTACATGTGTCCCGAAGAATGATGGACAAAATTACTGATTTCTCCGCTTACGTACATTTCCTCAATCTGGGATTCGATCACCTGCTTGAGATGAAGTGTGACCTCATAAACGCTGAAAACAGTTAGTTCCATACTTTAAACGGCTTACTCCCATTCAATGGTTGCTGGTGGTTTGGAGCTAATGTCGTAGACCACGCGATTCACTCCCTGTACCTCGTTTATAATCCTGTTTGAGACCCTCTTTAGAAAGTCGTATGGTAGTTCCGTCCAATCTGCTGTCATGCCATCCACGCTGTTCACTGCCCGCAGGGCACAGACCTGATCGTAGGTGCGCTCATCTCCCATGACTCCCACAGTTTGGATGGGTAGGAGGACAGCGAAAGCCTGCCAGGTCTTATCGTAGAGATTCCAGGCCCTCAGTTCGCTAATAAAGACTTCATCTATTGCTTGAAGAAGTGCAACGTTATCCCTTGTCAGGGCTCCAATTATGCGTACTGCCAATCCAGGCCCAGGAAAGGGGTGACGGCCGATCAGTTCTTCGGGCAAACCCAGCTCACGGCCTACAGCTCTTACCTCGTCCTTAAAGAGTTCGCGCAGGGGCTCGACCAGCTTCATATTCATCTTTTCGGGTAAGCCACCTACGTTGTGATGGGATTTGATCGTTGCCGATGGGCCCTTGAAGGAAACACTTTCAATCACATCCGGGTAGAGTGTTCCCTGGGCGAGAAAGCGAACGCCCTCAAAGCGCTTTGCTTCCTGCTCAAATACTTCTATGAAGGTATTTCCGATGATTTTACGTTTTGTCTCTGGGTTGCTAATACCCTCCAGTTTGTCCAGAAAGAGGTCGCAGGCATCCACAAAATCAATTTCGAAACCTGGCACAGCCTGGAACATCTCCTTCACTCGTTCAGCCTCTTTGTAGCGTTGGCAACCTGTATCGACAAAGATCGGAATAAGCTGTTTGCCGATGGCTTTATAGAGCAGGGCTGCTGCCACGGAGGAATCCACTCCGCCACTGAGCCCCAAAATCACTTTCTGATCTCCGACTTCTGCCCGTATCTTTTCGATACTCTCTGCAATGAAAGAACCAGCCGTCCAATCTGCCTTCAATCCTGCGATATCAAAGAGGAAGTTTTTGAAAATCTCTATCCCATTGGCTGTGTGTACCACTTCGGGGTGGAACTGGATAGCATATATCTGGCGGGCAACATCAGCGATAGCAGCACTTGGTGAGTTCTTTGTAACTGCCAGCACCTCAAAACCTTCTGGCATAAGGCTTACTGCATCGCCGTGGCTCATCCATACGATCTGGGTGGTATCCATACCTTTGAATAGATCTACCCGATTCAGAATTTGCAGCTCCGCATGACCGTACTCTTTCTTCTGGGCTTTGCATACTTTGCCCCCCCAATGATGGGCGATCAACTGCATACCATAGCAGACCCCCAGGATTGGTATGCCGAGATCCCAGATACGGTCGTCCGGAATTGGGGCGTCGCTACTATTCACACTGAAAGGGCTGCCGGAGAGGATCAGAGCTTGGGGTTTCCTGGCCGTGATCTCTGCCCAGCAAAGGTTATAGGGATGGATTTCGCAATAGATATTCAGGGAGCGGATGTTACGTGCGATCAGCTGCGTGTATTGAGAGCCGAAGTCCAGGATTAAAACAAAGTTATGAGTCATTTAAGTCCTACTTTATAAAAGGGTTGATCTTTTTTTCGATTCCGATGGTGGTCTTGGGTCCGTGACCCGGGAAGACTACCGTATCATCGGGTAAGATGAAAAGTTTAGTCTTGATTGCGTCAATTAACTGGCGATGGCTTCCGCCCGGGAAATCAGTTCGGCCGATGCTCTGTTCAAACAGAGTATCGCCAGCAAAGAGAAGCTTGTCACAGTAGAGGCAAATCCCACCAGGTGTATGCCCCGGTGTATGGATTACGTCAAACTGATACCCGCCAATCTGGATCGTATCTCCATCGTGGAGAAGGAGATCAGCGGCTTTGAGCTCCAGAGGCATGTCCATATAGGCACTGAGATTCTTTCTATTGTCAATCAGCATGGCTGCATCGGCTTCATGGATAGCGAGCATGGCAGCAGTTGCATTGCTGAAATAGGTGTTTCCCCCGATGTGATCGCCGTGACCATGGGTATTAATGATGTATTTGAGCTTCAGGTCTTTCACCCTTGCCAGTAGCTGTGCCGATTTTCCTCCCGGGTCTATCAACATAGCTTCCCTACTCTCGTCATCCCATACCAACCAGCTATTGGTCGCGAAATCCGGGAAGAGGATGTGTTGTTCGGTCTTTAACACTATTTCTCCTTGTCCAGTGATATAATTGAAGCCAATACATCTTCAAGATCAGCTTTTTTTACCATGATGCTCCGGTCAAGAGGATATTTTTCGGCATAAGTCACAGTCCAGGTATCGGGAGCCTTTTTATTGTAATAGAGATAGATCGAAGCAGCTTCTAAAATGAGTTCTTCGCTATATTTATCTGCGATCAGCACTCCCAATGGCCCTGGGAATTGTTCTGTATAGAGCAGTAGCCCTCTTTGGAAAGAGGCTTCCAGAGCTTCATTATCTCTTTCATCTCGTCCCACAATCAGTTTTGCCCCATTGCTCAGCCTGAAATGACGGCCATATTTGAGTAATTCGATCTGGTAGGGCTCAGCTTCGTCATGAGAGAAGAGATCCTGGAGTCGGATTGTATAATTTGCATCGGTAAGCAGGCATCCACCTCCGGGATGGGGATAGTGCAAGACCCCCAGGGTGGCAGCCAGGGCTTTTTGTCTGCTGCGTCCGCGACCGCTAAAATCCAGCATTTCCTCTTTATCTATCCATCCCAAACGGATAGGAGCCGTGTCTGATAACAGTTTTTGGGATAGCGGACGGATCAGCAAGTCTTTGTATCCACTGGTTTTGGAAACTGCTGCCAGGGCATCTCGCCTTTGAGACATTGGCCTTTGGCCCAGGACTTCACCCGAGATCAAAAAGTCTGCCTGATATTCCTGTAAAAGATCTCCGGCAAGTTTGAACATCAGCGCGTGGCAATCGATGCAGGGATTGATGTTCTTGCCAAATCCATAGCGCGGATTCTTGAGCATTTCTAAATGTTCTATACTGACATCTTTTACGATCAGTTTCAAGCCGTTCTTTGCAGCGTATTCCAAGGCTTTGACCTCTGGAAGATAAGGGGTCTTGAAAAAGACTGGGATTACTTCATAACCCAAAGACATCATGTACTTTACACTCAGGATGCTGTCTAGCCCTCCAGAGAATAGGGCTATTGCTTTTTTATCTTTATTCATGGTTCCTCAAATGGTATTGATGAATCTTCTAGTATGGCATTTCATGTGCTCGTAAACGCCAAAACAGTCAAGAAAAAAGAGTTTATAATGAGCGCAGTCTTGATGTAACGTAGTGCTCCGTGCTACAATTCTTATCTCACGCAGATTTGCGCAGATTTAGTATGCAGACCGCAGATGCACGCGGATTTGAATAGAACGCAGATGACTGGATCGACAGGATATGCTGGATCTTTTTTTGAGTTAAACGTTAAACGTTAAAAGAGCTGCGCTCTATCGATTTACAATTTACGATGTACAATGTAAGATTGGATGCGCTCTATCGATAATCCCGTATCTACCAACCGTGTTAGTAGGGGCGAGACGTGGCTCGCCCGATGTTTGCCTCGGGGTCCCCGGGGTTGAACTTGTGAAGACCTGGGGTGTTCAGACGTGGCTCGCCCAAATAGAATAGAACGCAGATGACTGGATCATCAGGATCTTATTGAGTTAAACGTTAAAAGAGCTGCGCTCTATCGATTTACAATTTACGATGTATAATGTACGATTGGAGGCGCTATCGGTGATCGCATGAGTCCTGATAGCCCGATTTGTTTGCTGTAAAACGAAAGTTTTGGTGAAGCCTACAGGACTTATGCTAAAAGATGGTTTGAGGGTGAGTAGGAAGCATGATCTAAAACTTCTGTAGTGGCAGATATGCAATGTGGAATAAATGGGATTAAATTCTTACCGATAATCGTAGCATTATCAGGAATGGAATCGAAGTGAATAGTTAAACGCTGATGCTGAGTCCCCCATCAAATTGGAGGGTACAATCACTGAACCTGGAAAATTAGTTTGACAACTGAACCAGAAACTGTTCGCTTGTCCCCTGAGGTGTCTATGAAAACAAAATTGATATTGTTTATGGTATTAATAGCATCAGGTCTGCTGGCTACAGGGCCTGAGTTTCGGCAAAGCCTTCCTGTTCAGGGGATAAATCTACCCGCTGATCAGTATGTTATGCTGCGTACAAACTATAATGACAGGGGAGTATTCAGCAGGTATATCGATCTGATGACATCTACGGAGTATATATTTCGAGAGGATGTAGACGATTTACGTCTCCACCAAATGCTTAGCAAAAACAAAGCTGCAGTAATGCTCCCTCCCTTTATTGGACTGGAGCTCTTCTATGATTTGCTTCAAGTAGATGTGGAAAATGCTTATCTGAGCAGCTTCTATCGGCATAAATTGTCACATAGGGTCTATGGCCTGGGGATTGGACTGCCAGATCCTAAAACCTTCAAAGCCATGGTTTATATAAAAAACCTGAATCTCGAGAGAGAAACTACGGCAGCGCCAGACTTTGTGTATAACCATGGGAGACAGACTGAGGATATTTACGGGAGCTTGAGAGTGGTGTTGCGCAAAGACGTGGTCAGCGATACTCAGAAACTTGTCTTGGGATTTGAGTATGAAGCCAATGACTTGGAAGATGTGGGTAACTATTACTATGGACGCTTGATCGAAAACCATTTTCTGGCTGATGAAGCTTTTACCTACCCCAATAGCAGGATTATAGCTTACAGCTATGTGACTGACATAAATCCGCAGTATAGCGAGCCTGTCTTCCTGGAAGGAATTGCACCCTCGATCCGGCCCCAGAGCCAAAACTCCAGGATTTCATACTTCATGGGAATGCGCTACAGATACGATACTTATAAAGATTATTCCTATGGGGGTGATGAACACTTCAAGCACGCGTTCCGGGCAGATATAAACTTGAATCTGACTCCCTTACTGGGACTCGACCTGGCTTACAAATATGATCTGCACCAGACTCCAACGGCTGATTATGATAATGATACCAAAGAGCTCACACTCAGGGCGAACGTAATGGACTATGATTTTATTCGAGTTCAGCCTCAATTGGGATTTCAGATGATAAGCGGGGAAACTGATGTAAAGAAACTAAATCCCGGATTAAGTATCTATCTGTCTCTTGGAAGGCACTCCTGCCTGAGGCTCTTTGGCTTGATGGTAAATGAGTGGGACGTGGAGCATAACCCCTTTGATATTTATAGAGAAGACGTGATCGGAGGAGTTTCTCTGAGCTTGAGGTTATAGAAAGCGCTTGACAACAGTCTGCTTTCAAATAGATTGTAATCGGATCTTTAGCAAACGTATATGGGGGTGATCTGGTTTCGACAGGGAATCAGACGGTGAGTAATGCGTGTCGGAGATGCTATCATACTCCGTTATCAAGTAGCACCCAAATGTAAATGCAAATAACAATTACGCTTTAGCAGCTTAAGCCGCTAACGTTCACCCGCTTCGTGCCTTCGGGAGTGGAGTGGGCGTCGAAACAGTAAGGCCGCTGCAGGTATGAAGCCTATAATACCTGCCTAAGACCATAGGCTGGAGTTTTGCAGTTCTGATTATCTTTCTCGCAAGGCTCAAGATTAAAGATAACTACACACGTAGATTTGCTTTCATTCTGTTCTTTGGACGCGGGTTCGATCCCCGCCACCTCCACCATACTCATCTAGCGAGTATTTTTGCTATTGACAGATAGACTTCTTTTCTGCTTATGAATCACAAATTAAAAAGACGGCAAAAATCGAGATTAGATGATAAAGAAAATTTTCGAATCAGTGTTAAACGTGCTCTTTGGAGAGTGGAATGGGATTCAGATCTTTCTGGTTCCGATGACACTTTTCTATTTGCTGGATGGCTTCAGCGTGGCTCGATGGATATCGGGGCTTCTTACGCATCGGATCCACTATCTGCCGCTTACGGTTTTTCTCTTTCTCTTTTTATATGTCGGTTTTGTGATCTTGAAGCGGATGAGTTTCGATATTGGAACTGTGATGGAACCAAAGAGGGCAAGATTTGTATATGAGTTCATCATCGAATTGCACAAGCAGCTGATTGTCCTCTTTTTCGCCCTTGTCTCTATCTTTATGCTGAGCTCCTTTCTCAAGTATTTTTACGCTATCCACATGCCTCTCAGATACATTTTACTATATGTCACTCAGGTTTACTGCGTGATGCTTATCATTTATCACTACCTGATTCATTCGTGGCTAAAGCATTACTACATGTCTGGATATAGCCGAAAGCGGGCTTGGGCAGGCCTCTTGATTTATATGCGCAATGATCTGAAAAAGTTTACCTTGTATAGTCTTGGCCTTATCCTGATGATCATTTTCTCTGTCTATCTCTACCGTGCGATCATTCTGATCGTCGCAGCCCCGATACTGGATCTGATGAGTAATACCATTGGCATCCCGCTTAGATTTCACATCGGTCAATCCTACAGTAGCGTTGGCGTTTTACACAACGTATGGGTCCTATTTGTAGCATTTCTTACTTCCAATCTGTTGTTTGCTCCGATTGTAAAGACTCTACATGGTTTTATGCAACGTCTGCATCCCCTGAATAGGGAGATGGCTCAAAAGAAGCAATCAAGAACGTATAATACTACTTTTATAATATAAAGAGATATTGATGCCAAAGGTAAAAAAGAAGTCCCCAAAACGCAAGAAAGGGAAAAAGAAAAACAAGAGAACACCGCTTGGAATCCTGCTTTTCGTTGGGTTGGTCGCTTTTGGATTAGTTTTCTGGTTGTCTTCGCAACCAGAAATGGATGAATCTAGTGAAGTGACGGCGCAGACGGCGGAGAGTTCTCAAACTCCGAAGCCACGGATAAAAGCCAAGCGTCAGGCCCCAGCAGATATCAAACCCCAAGAAGAAGAATCTCTGCCAGTTAAGATTGTCAAAGATGCGGATTCTGAATTGGATTTGGCGATTGGCGCGGCCATTGGTAAGCTTGGGATTCCTGATAACGCCTTTAGAAGGCGGAAAAGAGGGGATCAGATAAACTATAGTGTAGCCATTGATCGGAGCGTGATGGATCTCACGTTTGCCAATATGATTTTCAAGGGAGAGGTTGAACAGCGAAATGGAAAACTGGAAAGCGGAAGTGAACGTAGTGGCAGGCAATATCTAGTGTTTTCGATGAGTGACTCACCCATTACGTACAATCTAGAGCTATATTACGATAGCAAAATCTATAGTAGCAGGGTTCAAAAGAAGCTGATTTCGATCGTTGTAGATGATTTTGGTGATATCAGTGGTGATTTGCTGAAGGGATTTTTGGAAGTGGATACAGAGGTATGCTTTGCCATCTTCCCAGATGCCCCTCATAGTCAGGATACTATGAGAAGAGCTGCTGCTCAGGGACGTGAAACCCTGATTCACATTCCAATGGAACCTCTCAACTATCCTGCCGTCAATCCTGGGAGAAATGCAATCTTTGTAACTATGAGTGAGACGGAGATAGAGCGGAGGATGAGCAAGTTCATCAGCGATATGAATCTTTGTTCGGGAGCCAATAATCACATGGGTAGCCTCGCTACTACAGACGAAAGCATAATGCAGCCAGTGATGAATAGCCTCAAAAAAAGTGGGCTGTACTTCCTGGACAGCCGTACTTCAAACATCTCCGTAGCCTATAACGTTGCCCAGAAAACTCATATTCCAGCATTCAGAAATGATGTGTTTCTAGATTCACCCAATCTCAGTAACGATACTTTTGAGAAAAAAATGGCTCAGATAAACGATTTGAGCTCCAGGAATGCGCATGTGATTGCCATTACACACTGTTTTACGAAAGACCACCTGGATTATTTGAAAAGATTTGTCCAGAGGCTGAAAGCATCTGGCTACACCATTGTCCCAGTTTCCAGGCTGGGTCAGCAGAGTGTACCCGAGATATTGTGAGGTAATATGAACATTTTTCTATCAATTCTTTTGGGCTTGATCCAGGGGCTCACAGAGTTTCTACCTGTTAGTAGTTCTGGACATCTGGTACTCGCACAGCACTTTTTGGGCATCAAGGAAAGTAACGACATTGCTTTTGAAGTATTTCTACATCTGGGTACCTTGATTGCGGTGATTGTCTATTTCAGAGAAAGCCTGATGGAGCTGTTTGTTTCGCTCTTTAAGTGGAGACCTACAGTGGAAAATCAGCCGCACAGACACAATCGTCTGTTAATCGTGTATCTTGGTGTCTCCACTCTTGCCACCTTTGTATTCTACGTTATCTTCAAGAATCCGCTCAAAGCGCTATACGACCAGCCCTTGATAGTAGCTGGGATGCTCACAGTAACTGGGACACTAATCTATATTTCAGACTATATCAAGGATAGAGGTATGCCGGCATTCTCCATGGGGGCTCTGCGGAGTATCCTGATCGGGCTGGGGCAGGGTCTTGCCATTATCCCCGGGATTTCCAGATCCGGGACTACGATAGCCTGCTCTATCTATACTGGTGTTAGGAGAAAGGATGCAGCCAAGTTCTCATTTCTTCTCTCCATACCTGCTATAATTGCCGCCAGTATTTCGGAACTGGAAGCCTTTTCTCAGTTGGATGGGAATATGTGGTTTGCCTATATAGCAGGATTCATTGCCGCTTTTATATCCGGATATCTAGTAATATCAATCCTCATCAGATTGATCCAGGCCAGTAAACTGAAATACTTTGCCTATTACTGCTGGAGCATATCGTTAATCTCAATGGCCCTGATCATAGCACGATGAGCGAAACCTATACCTATGCCCAATTTGTAAGCCAAAGGATAGATTACTCCAAAGTATCCTGTTTTCTGCTCTTGGGGGCAGATTCCTATTTGCTCGAAAGTGCTCAATTGCGAATTCGGAAGAAGTTGATCGAGACGAAGGCTGCAGATTTGGTGCTGATCTATGGTGATGAGGCCACAGCTGGTATGATTAGTGAGCATCTGGATGAATATTCTGTCTTTTCCGAATCCAAGCTCATCCTGATTCGATCGGCAGATTTTCTCAAGAAAGAAGCCCTGGAGGCCATTGCCCGATATTTGGCAAATCCAGATGAGGAGCAAAGCTTGATCATTATCTGCACAAAGCCAGATTTACGTGTGGGAGCATGGAAAAAGATCAAGGACGCCTCCATTTGCGTACAATGTGATCCACCTAAACATGGGGGAGAAGTTCGGGCCTGGCTCGATGCCGAACTCAAGATCCAAAATCGAATCATGCAACCTGTAGCAAGGGACGAGTTTCTCTCCAGAATTGAGCTGGACTATAGCACCATTAATAACGAGCTGAACAAACTCTTTCTGCTTACAAAACCCGGTGCTGCCATCACAGTCAAGGATATCGACGAGAGCTTGGGCACCACGCGCACAGGGGCATTGGCTGATTTTTACCGGGCACTGGGATCGAAAGACGCTCCCAAAGCGATAGGACTGATGAATTCGATGATTGCCTCGGACTGGGAACCATTGGGAGTTCTCTCGCAAATCCAACGTTTTTTTATGACAATATGGAAGATTCAGTTGCTGCAAAGAGCTCACATTTCCAGCAACGAGATAATCGCAAAACACATGAATGATATCTTTTTGAGCTACCGGAAAGACTATCTAGATTATGCCGATCGTTACAAGAGTATTAGCATCAAGAGCATTTTTGAAAGTATACTTGAGGCAGATTCCAGGCTCAAGCTGACTCAATCGACGCCAGAAATTCTGCTAAGCATCTGTCTTCTGCAAATAATGAAACCAAAGTCCAATAAAGGATAGAGAGACTGCTTCCATGAAAGGACGCGGCGTATTATTACATCTCAGTTCATTACCCACAGATTATGGCATAGGCGATCTGGGTCCTGTTGCCTTTGAATTTGTAGATTGGCTAAAAATACAAGGGTACAACCTGTGGCAGATTCTCCCTATAAACTATTGTGGGTATGGAAACTCACCTTATAATCCACTCTCAAGTTATGCCGCATTTCCCTATCTGATCAGTCCTGAGTGTCTGTATGAAGACGGGTTGATAAGTAAGAAGGATCTGATCGCAGCCCAACTTCCGAGATCAAATCAGGTGGTGTATGAAGCTGTTTATCGCGCCAAGGATGAGCTCTTTTCAATAGCGGTAGAGAACTATCTGAAGCTGCATGATATTGAAGATTTTATAGCTGCTGAAGCTGACTGGATCAAGCCATTTATGACGTTCCACACCCTATCAGAGCTCTATCATAGTACGGCCTGGTTTAGATGGGACGAGGCTCATAAACACTATTCTGTGGATCTCTATCGGGAGATGTATCGTAACTATCCGGATCACATGAAATCTGTAGCTGTATTGCAGGCTATCTTTTGCTCTCAGTTCGAGGCTTTAAAGAAGTACATCAAAGAGGCTGGGATTTCGTTGATCGGTGATATTCCTCTTTATGTGGCCTATGAAAGTGCCGATGTATGGGCAAATCAGGAAATCTTCTCCCTGGATAAGTCCGGTGAACGGGTTCAAGTAGCTGGAGTTCCTCCCGATGCATTTAGTGATGAGGGTCAACTTTGGGGAAATCCAGTTTATCGATGGGATCGAATGGAAGACGATAATTTTCAGTGGTTTAGAAATCGGCTCTTGAAAGCACTGAGTTTTTACGACTACCTTCGGCTGGACCACTTTATAGGCTATGTGAACTACTGGAGTATCCCAGCGGGGGAAGTGACGGCAATCAATGGAGGCTGGATCGAAGCCAAACCAGAAAGGTTCTTTGCCTCTCTTGTGGAACAATGTGGGGCCGAAAAGTTTATAGCAGAAGATTTGGGGGTTCTTACTCCGGAGGTATGTGCTTATCGGGATAGATATGGTTTTCCGGGAATGATTATTCTGCAGTTTTGCTTCGATGATAGAGTTCCAGATATTGCCAGTTTTCCAGCGAACAAGATTATCTTTAGTGGGACTCACGACAATCAAACTACCAGAGGCTGGTTTGAGACTTATGTAATGGAGAGGCCTCAGGTTTTGGCTAATCTGGAACAATACCTGATGCAGAGCGGACTGATAACCAAAACAGAAGAGCTATCGGCAGATAGTGTTTCCTCGATGATTGTCAGGATTGCGGAGGCTAGCCCATGTGAAACCTCCATCATCCCTATGCAGGATCTATTGGGTCTCGCGGACGAGGCCAGGATGAATATTCCCGGCACTGCCCTGGGTAACTGGCAGTGGCGAATGGGGAGCTCTTTCCCGGTTCATACAGTTTAGGATTCGGGACATGGGGTAGGGCTCCATATCCCGAAAATTCAACGGTCTTCATGATCTAAAAAAAAGACCAGGTTTCCCCGGTCTTTGTAGGTTGTAGAAATTATTTTTAGAGAGAGCTTCTCAAACGAGTTACAAACTTGCGGGTTCTTTCCAATCTCGTTTGCGGATCCATATCTTTGGAGTAGCCATAAGATTGGCCAGATCCACCGATTGCGGTAATAGCTATCCGATTTTGAACTTTGAAATTCATCTGTCCTACAAACAACTCATAAACAGTAGATGATCCATAGCTTTGTACGGCATTGGCTTTCACTGTATGGTTGCGAGCAGAAGTGCTGATGAATTTGACATCATCATCTTCCTGGTCTTCGTTATACTCATTGTAGGATGATACACCAGCGTATTGATACTGGCTGTCTTGACCCAGGGTCCACGAGAAGGTGGTCGCTGCACTGGGATTGTAGGTGTTTGGGAAAGTGCCCTGGCAGGAGTGGGGAAGAGTCATGGAGGTGCTCACTTTTTCCACGCCATTCAGGATAAACTTTACATTATAGGTTTGGCCTGCATTGAGCATAGCATAGCCAATGAAGGCAACAAACATATTCTGCAGTGGGACTTCTTCTTCGCCTACGATTAGATGCGCTGAGTCTTCTGGGTTCATACCTGCCATATCTCCCATCCAGTAGGCCATGATGGCAAAGTGATTCTCTTTGGCATCGAAATCAAACCCGGCATCAATAAACATCACATCCCAATCCGCATTGGAAAAAGTTACCTCAGCAGGTCCTGTGATCTTGTCTTTCTTGTCGTCTCCACAAGCCGTTAAAAACAAAGCAATTGCTAGAACAGCTATGGTCGCTATCAGCAGTAGTTTTCTCATTGTGATCTCCTGATTTATTTTATTGGAACCAATCTCTTGTTGGAGGTGATACTAGTCAATAAAAAAGTCTATTCTCACCCAATTCTCCAGCTTTCAGGGATATCGATACACCATTTGTAACTTTCGCTGAGTGGATTTGTATATATGGCTCCCTGTATATAGAGCTTGTGCGAAAACCAGATACAGATGATGTATCTGAGTCCCAGGGGGACGTCATTTCGCTAGAGTCACGGATCTCCCTGGTTTTGTAGAGTCCTGTCGGGACGATCTAAATATATGTAACACAGCACTTATGATCAGAATTAAGCCGTTCCGATGGGACTCGCTGATCAGTATAATCTAATCACCCCACCATATAGTCATCCGTATATCAGACGTGTATCAAGCGTGTATCAGGCGTGTATCAAGTGTGTTCTCGAACACACTTGATACAGGTATGATAGAGGTGAGATACATATTTGCTCGTAAGCGGTGAAAGA
>CAZZCS010000020.1:0-27553 GCA_964652645.1 uncultured Candidatus Cloacimonadota bacterium
AAATCCACGGATCTTACATAAACCATGCCAGAATGACTTACAGGAATTGAGTAATAGAAACCTCCAGAATTGTATACCGGAGCAGCGAGGTAAGTCTCAATCTGATTGTCTTGTTTCACTTTGATTTCATAGACCAGGGGATCAGGATCTGCACCACTGACAACACGTATTCTCATAGTATTCATAACAATACCTGCATTGCTGAGCGCTGGTTTATGAGGTGCAATATTATCTACATAGCAGGCATTCAAAAGCGATAGCCACTCTGTCCTGGCAAAATCAAGCTGGAGATAATGCTCCCACCAAAATGCGAAATTAATCTGCTGAACAGGAAACCATATGGCTGCAGTTCCTATATCGAAAAAGTGATCCAGGGCAGAGTATGAAACCACACAGTTTTCCCACAACTGCAGTAGTTGAAGCGCATCCTGAGTGATACCAACACCCAAATCTGATTGTACGATCAAGGAAAGAAATTGCAAAATGTCTATATCCGCATAGAGTGTATTCATTTCGTAGCATTGATTCCGGATTTTGAGGAAATCCAGAGCTTGATCACGGTAGTTTTGGACAAAGACCTTAAAGGCTACGTTAAAGGACCTTATCTCGGATGTCTTGATTGTGGAACAGGTAGTAGGAATCCCCTGGTAATGAGGATTCTGGCTGCCCAAAGCTGCATAACTTGCTGTGTATAAACTGGGAATCTGGCTCACAATCTGAGCTATATCCTGGTCGAATATCGAAAAGATATCATCGTAGGGAAAACCTGATGTGGGTACTTCATCGACAGAAGCGATTATGTAGTCTGCCGAATCACTCAATTCAGTAATAACTTCAATACTTTGCATACTGCAGGCATCGAGTATCAGGACATCGAGCTTGGGAATGCCAGAAAAAGCAGTTCTCAAATCCTTATTTGCAAGGCTCATCAGGGATTCTGAACTATAATCCGGGCAAATCCACTTTGCATTGTCATTTTTGTACCAGCCATCCCCATGAGACCAGATTACCAGCATCTTACGATCTGAGGGATATCTGGAATAGCCCCACTTCAGAAAACTGTTCAGAGTATGAGGGTCTCCGCTATCAATAGTGCCCAATTCAGAGATTATCGGAGAACTCACCAGGGGGCCAGCATCGTGCTCAATCCTATATCTGCGTGCCCCAGCCAAAGGAGATAATGGTGAGAAATCTGCCTGCACGATCACTTTCACATTGGGAGGAAGCAATGCGTGTTGCATCTGAATGAGATCTTGTTCTGCTTGGTAATACAGCCCATTATCTGCCGCCATGTACACCAGAATTGTCCAGGATTCTGCTGCAATCCCGCTGATAGCACAGAGACAGATAAGGGCTGCCAGGATATACTTTGACATCAAGTCCTAATAAGGATAATCTTTCGCAGCTTCAAGCCCCTTCAGAACTCTCAAGCCGCCTTGACAAAGCGCTTCCATTTCCTTTTCACCAGGATACAAAAAGATTGGGGCGATGAATTCAACTCTTTTTCTAATGGCATCTACAATAGTTTTATTATAAGCAAGTCCGCCACTCAGGAATATGGCATCTACTTTTCCTTCCAGGACAGCAGCACATGCTCCGATTTCTTTGGCAACAGAATAGCACATGGCGTCTTGAATCTTGGCTGCATAATCATCGCCTGCGGCAATTCTCTCATTGATTTCAATACCACTATCCGTACCCAGGTAGGCCATTAAACCGGCAGTTTTGGTGAGGTAGGATTGCAGTTGTTTCAAGGTGTACTTTCCAGAGAATGCCAGTTCCAACAGATCTCCAATCGGCAGAGCGCCAGCTCTTTGAGGAGAGAAGGGCCCCATTCCCAATAGAGCATTATTGACATCCACGACTCTTCCGCCCTTAATCGCTGCAACAGAGATGCCGCCTCCCATATGGATTCCGATCATGTTTGCTTCGGTGAAATCTTTGCCCAAATCTTTGGCGAGTAACCTCGTGATATATCTAATATTCAGGGCATGGAAGAGAGACTTCCGCTCAATTTCGGGAATCCCAGAGATTCTGGCGATATCATCAAATTCATCAACTACAACAGGATCAACGATATAGGCGGGGATGTCAAGATCCTCGGCTATTGAATCGGCAATGAAAGCTCCCAGATTTGAGGCATGTATCCTGCCCCACAAGGCTGGATCCTGAAGATCACGTAGCATCGCATCGCAGATGTTCCAGGTTCCACCAGATACAGCACGAACCAATCCACCTCTGCCGACTACGGCACTGAGAGTTTCGGGAAGCACATTGTTTTCCTGCATAGCCTCCAGTACCAAGCCCTTACGGAATTCATATTGCTCTATGATACCGCCAAACTGATCCAGCTCAGCAGGGTCATGACGCAAAGTCTTTTCAAAGAGAGGAGTATCCTCTTCATAAACGGCTATTTTTGTCGAGGTCGATCCGGGATTGATTGCGAGTACACGATTTGGCATGTACACCTCCATATTCTTTAATTTTTTCAATGTTCTCATGCGATTCTCTTAGACGATATTGTCAATAAATATCTCAATTCAATCGATCTAATCGGTTCCTGCCTGCATACAGCCGCTTGGCTCTTCCCTACGTAGATGACCATATGATGACCATAGTTTTCTATGATCATTATTTGGTGATTGTGTCACATAACACAAATCCTTCCTAATGGAACAGATTGGTAGTGGATTCTGGATCAGTTTCTTTTCAGAATTGGTGCCAGAATCTTGGCAAGCTCTCTCCAGTCCTCTTTGAGTGTTTCGACATGAGCCTGCAAGGACTTATTATCCATAGAGCTATGATTTTTCTCAATCATTAGGGCAGTTTTGGCCAGATCAACAAAATGAAGATTTAGCGCCGAGCCTTTGATTGAATGCGCCAATTGGCCTATTACAGAGACGTTGTTTGTAGCAATTGCACTATCGAGTTGACGTATCTTTTCAGGCAGGCTGGTGTTACTGATCTTAAGCACCCGCTTGAATGCTTCTATATCATAGCTGAGGTTCTTCAGTAAGGCTCGATGGTCAAACATGGGATTTGAAGGTAGCTCCATAGACTGCGGGATATTGTTTTGTTCTAATTCAGGTACTCCAGACAAGTATTTCTTTAGAACAGCCTTAATGTCATCCGCAAGTACGGGTTTGGTCAAAAACTCATTCATTCCAGCTTCCAGGCATCTGGTTTTCTCGTTTTGCAAAGCTCCAGCGGTCAATGCGACAATGGTCGTCTCAGCGATGGCTTGATTTGGGTTGTTGCGGATATGCCTGGTAGTCTCAATACCATCCAATTCAGGCATTTGTACATCCATAAAGACTAAGTGGGGACGATACAGGCTCACAGCCTGCAGAGCCTCAAAGCCATTTCCCGCGGTGTGAATGATTGCATCCGGAGCTATTTGGGAGAGGAGTTCCTGGATTAGGGCCAGATTCATCTCGTTATCTTCAGCAACGAGAATCCTTGGCTGGTAATTCAAAGCAAGTTCATCACTCTTGATTTCTCTTTCGATGGCTTTGCTTACCTTGTCTATCTCCTGGTTTTTATCGATTCGACTCAGGTGTTTCTTCAGCTCACTCATCCTCACAGGTTTGGTTAGAACGAACTTCACGCCGAGTCTCTTGCATTCCTCAAAAATGCTTCCATCGTCTGAAGAGCTATGTAAAAGTATAGTTGGCACCTGGGACTGGGTATTCTTGGCTTGTGACAGGATCATTCTAATGGTTTCTAATCCATTGAGCACGGGCATATGATAATCAACGATCATAACATCAAAGGGTTCGGAAGAGTTGATTATTTTTACTGCAGTAATGCCATTATCTGTCTCAGCCACATCGATATCCCAGGAATTGAGGGTGTTCTTTAAGATTAACCTGTTGTTTGAATTGTCGTCGATAATAAGCGCTCTCTTTATATTCTCCAGGTCTTCATATTGCTGCTTGGGTCCATACTCATAAGGTAAACAGACTTTAAAATAGAAGGTTGAACCATTCTGCTCGTTTGAGATGAACTCGATCTTGGAGTCCATTTTATGCGCCAGAAGATTAGAAATAACCAATCCAAGACCAGTCCCTCCATATTTTCTGGAAGTCGACGAATCAGCCTGGGAAAAGGCCTTGAAAAGCTTGTGTTTCTGAGCATTACTGATCCCAATCCCCGTATCTCTGATACTAAAGGTAAAAATTGCTTCCCTCTCATCCACCTCTTGAGACATGAGCCGCAGCTCGACCTCGCCTTCATGAGTGAATTTTACTGCGTTTGATAGTATGTTTACAAGGATTTGATTTATCCGGATGGGATCTGCAATGACGAATCGTGGGGTTTTAGTATCTATATTGAGGAGCAGTTCCAGCCCCTTTTGGGAAGCTTGATATTTGACGATGTCTGCTGCGTGCTCGACCAACTCGATTATATCTGTCTTGATAGGATCTAGCTCGAGTTTTCCAGCTTCTATCTTGGAAAAATCCAAAATATCGTTAATAATACCAAGCAGTGAATAACTGGATGTCACGACGTTCTGGGCATACTGCTGCTGGTTCTTTTCGAGCGCGGTCTTCAGGAGCAGTTCCGTAAATCCTATGATGCCATTTAGGGGTGTTCTGATCTCATGACTCATGTTTGCCAGGAATTCAGACTTTGCTTTGCTGGCTGCATGTGCCTGATTGCGTTCGTAGCGTAGCTCCTCCTCCATCTTGACCCGCTTATCCAGATTTGTAAGTAATTGAGCATAGAAACTGAGTAGAATCTGCTCGTTTTTTGAGTAACTATGATGCTTCCTCACAGAATCAAAACCCACAAATCCTGTGCAGATGTTCTCATTCAGCACGGGTATGGCGATGAGACTCTTAACTTCCTGGGGTTCCAGGATCTCACGCACACCATCAGTTTCTGGCAAAGCAAAGACGTCCGCTATATAGAGAGCTTCGCCATTTTGGTGTTTATCCAACCACCAGGTCATGGAATCAAACGGTATCTCCTGAAGCTCTTCAATCTGGGGGCTGATGCCATCTGCGCACCATTCAAAGGTGTTGTTGCATACCCTGGCCTGCCACTCGTATTCAAAAATGTAAGCACGATCTGCATTGGATTGGATAGCCAACTCTTTGAGAGAGTTATTGATAGATTCATTTACGTTCTCGACAGACAGGTTAATAAAATCCTGTGCTATCTTACTCAAGATTTCGTAGAGTTGGTTTTGGCGTTGCAAAGCTTCATGAATCAGCTTGCTCTCTGTGATATCGCGGATAAAAGCGGTAAACTTATCAGTTTCGAAAGGTACTAGCCTTCCGGTATAATGACGGACTTGGTTCCCCATCAATAAACTGTATTCGAAGTCAGTCATAATCTTCGTTTGAGAAGCCGAGTGAATTGCCTGCTCTATCACGACCACTACTTCTGCGGGCAAGATGCTTTGATATCGTTTACCAATTATATCTTCTGGCTTGGTATACAAATCTGCACTCTCGGCCCGGAAATCCAGAAACTCACCCTCGGCCGAAAGAACAAAAATAAGATCTGGAACACACTTCAATAAAGCCTCGTGATAGGCAGAATTTCTTCTCAGATCCTCTTCTATCTTCTTTCGTTTGGTGATATCGTGAATCAATCCTTGAAAACCTATGGCTTTGCCATCGGCATCGGCTGTTATAGATAAATCCATTTGGACCCAGACAGGAGTATTATCCCTTTTAAGAAGCTGGGCTTCCAGGATGGCATTTTCAGGATAGCTTTCTCCTGATCCACTTCTGCTAACCATCGTCTTAGCAAACTCTTTCAGCACTTTAACAGAGCTCTCCATAAAGCGCTCGTTAAGAGCTAGACCTTGATACTCCACAGCAGTAAAACCTGTAAGTTTAGTTATTTGCTTGCTAACATAGCTAATCGATAAATCAAGATCAGAGATAAAAAATACGTCTGATATACTTTCTGCCAAGTGTACCAACTGCTCATTGGTAATCTCTAAAACACTATCTTTTTGACTCATAACAGCTCCTCGTACATATTAGTTTAAGGTTCTTACCACCCGAAAACCAATATAGTTTGTCTTGGTAAATGGCTTGGCAAAGTTCCTGTTTGTTACGCGCATTTCATGGGCGTTGTGATACCAACTGCCCCCTCTGATTACCTTGTCTGTACCTGTATCGGCCCCGGAGTACACATCTTTCATCCGGTATGAGTAGCGGGAATACCAGTTCCAGACCCACTCAAACACATTTCCACTCATGTCATATATGCCCAGGGCATTGGGAATTTTCTGCCCCAGCACATTGGTCGAGGCCCCACTGTTCTCATTGAACCAGCCGGCATCAAAAGGTACATCTGTGCCACTATACAAGAAATAGTCGTCCCTTGCTCCACCCTTGGCTGCATGTTCCCATTCGGCTTCGGTGGGCAATCTGTAGCCATTTGCGTTAAAATCGCAGATTAGCTCCTGCCCGGCATAACTATAACAGGGAGTAAAACCATCAAGGATACTCTTTTCGTTACAGAAATCAATTGCATCGTAGAAGGAGATGTTTTCAACAGGCCTATCCTCACCCAAGAATCTGGATGGGTTTGTGCTGTACACCATCATCCATTCCCTCTGCGAAACCTCATTGACACCAATCATAAAGCTGCGAAGCCTCACATGCTTGATTGGAAACTCGTCCTCGTCGGCAAGGGGACTCATGCTGCCCACAATCACAGTGTCGGCTGGAACGATCACCATTTCTATAGGGTCGTTGGCAATCATCCGAGGCAAATCTGTAACTTCTTCCACTTCCTCGACTACCTTTTTTTCAAAAGTCGGTTCGTTTCTTAGCAGATAGTACTTGAAAGCTATGAATATTATAATGGCCACTGATAATAGGGACATGATCACGAAGACTTTTTTAAGTTTATCCATGCCTTCATCCTCTTCTTCTTCGATGACGATCTTAGCTCTTACCTCTGGTTTTTTATCTGCCACTGGTGCTGCTTGGGGAGGCTCAGCATCCACTTCAGGTTCTTTTGGTTCCAAAACTTGCTTCTCAGGCGTCTTCATCACGAATTCGGAAACAGCGGGATCGCGTTTTTCTCGTAAAGGTTCCACATCCAGAGTATCGATGTGAGCGGGTGCAGTAAACCTGCCCTGAGGATGCTCATCATCATCGCTACTGGCTATCATGTACTCCACGGCCTGTTCCTTTGGCTGTGGAACAGGAGGCTGAATGGGCTCTTCTGGGATCGAAGGCTCAGGCTCTGGCTCAGAGATGTCCCGAGGAGCTTGAACTGTAATTGTAGGATCTGGGCTATCGAGCTCCAATGTCTCCGTGACTTCCGCTTCTAATGGCTCAATATCTGGTACTGCATTCTCTTCAATGGGGTTTGTGAAAGCTCTCTTGGGAGCAGCTTTTGTCACTGGTTCAAAGGGCATAGAAGCTTCGTCTTTTATGGCTCTGGCGAGATGCTCAGTCGATTCGAAGCGGTAGCTGCTTTCGACCATCATGCACTTGTTTATGATGCTAAAGAGCCAGTCTGGTACTCGATCTCCGAAGAATTCGGGATTGAGAACGGGTCTCGTGAGACTGTCCTGCTTTTGCTGAAGCTGTGAACTCTCCCTGCTCAGGCTCCAGGGCAGTCTTTTGCAGAGCATGATATAGGCAATTACACCGATCGAATAGAGATCGCTTCCAAGATCAATCATATCGCCCTGGAACACCTCTGGTGCTATATAGTAAATGGGATGATAGATACCACCGTCGCTATTCACTTTTAACCAAGCGGCGTTGTTCTTCCCAAACCCAATCACCTTTACGAGCTTGTCGTCACAAATAATAATATTATCAGGATTGAGGTTACGATGTACAATACCCCTTTCGTGAGCATGGCCCAAAGCCGCCAAGATTTGAAGCAGGATGGATATGCTGGTGTTCACATCGAGAGGATGGCGCAATTCACTGAGGTAATCTGTTAAAGACTGTCCATCGAAGTACTCCCGAACTACATAAAGCGAATGATCCTCCTCAAAAATAGCCAGGGTTCTGCAAATACTTGGGTGGTCCAGCTTCAGGTTTGCTTCTGCTTCGGCTCGTAGCTCAGCTTTGACTTCATCATTACGATTCCATTTAGCCTCAAGAGCTTTTATAGTAACGATTTTGTCTGTCGCCAGGTTTTTCGCTTTATAAATTACATGATACTTAGTTCTAGCGATTTCGCCTTGGATTACGTAGGAGTGTGAGCTTGGCATATTATTCATCTGGCCTGAAACACTACTTTTCCGTCTTTGTACACTTGAACCAGATGTGATGAGCCGAAGTGATACGGAATAAAATTGTAAGAAGGGATATCCCAGATCAGGATATCGGCCTGTTTCCCAATTTCGATCGAGCCCACCTGTTTCTCCATACCAATAGAAAAAGCGGCATTGATTGTAGCAGCCGTTATTGCTTCTTCCGGCATCATCCCCATTTGCAGGCAGGATAGCGTAATGGCCATAGGAATCGAATCGCAGTTACATGATCCAGGGTTGTAATCTGTAGCAATGGCGACCGGAAGTCCATTTTCGATCATAAATCTGGCTCTGGCATAGTTCTTACTTCTGAGCGAAAAAAGCGTTGCCGGCAGTAGAACAGGAATCACTCCGGCTTGTTTTAGATCAATAATCCCCTGGTCTGATGCTGCTCCCAAATGATCGGCGGAGATACAAGCCAATTCTGCAGCCAGTTCTGCCCCACCCATCGGTTCAATCTCATCGGCGTGCATTTTGAGCCCCAGACCAAATTCCCTGGCTCTGCTAAGGATCTTTCGAGTCTCCTCCAAACCGTAAACATGAGCTTCACAGAAGATGTCGCAATACCTGGCAACACCCTGCTCTGCAACTGCCGGGATCATTTCCTGGGTCAGGATATCGATGTATGCTTGATGATTGTCCTTGTACTCAGAGGGGTACTCATGAGCTCCCATAAAAGTCGCAATAATATCAACAGGTAGATCTTCTGCCAGCCTCTGAATCACAGAAAGCTGTTTCAGTTCGCTTTCTGTACTTAGCCCATAACCACTTTTTGCTTCCAGGGTCGTAGTACCGAGGGTTATAGCTTTCAATATTCTAGTCCTGGCGAGGTTATATAGGAGCTCAGGATCAGCATCACGTGTGGTCTTAATGGTGGATCTGATCCCACCACCAGCCAGGGCAATATCCACATAACTCTTGCCTGCTATCCGCATGGCGAATTCGTTTTCCCTGGTATGCACAAACACAGGATGCGTATGTGGATCGACAAATCCAGGCATCACTGTCTTGTTTCTGGCATCATATGTTTCTTTTGTCTTATACTTTTTTAAAAGATCAATGCTTTCCCCTACATCTACTATCATACCATCCAGTATGGCAATAGCACCATTTTGAATGATACCAAGATCCATCATCCGGGCACCACAATGCGGTTGATCTGAACCCTTTAGTGTTAGCAGCTCATGAGCGTTGTAAATCAGTAAATCAATCATATATTCTCTCTAAATTATACTTATCTAGTTGGTAGTGTTATCTTGATGCTGGTTCCGTTTTTGGGCTCACTTTCGATCTCTAGCGTTCCCTTCAATTTTTCCACATAATGAAAACACAATCGCAGACCAAGTCCATAGCTATCTGCGTCCCCATTGACATGAGGAGATAAAGCTTTATAGGTTTTGAGCTTGTTGAGAGTTTCTACATCAAGCCCTGCCCCAGAATCGATGACTTTGATCACTGCCATTTCACCCTCTTGGTAGGCTTTTACGACAATCCTACCTTTGTGCGGAGTGAACTTTACGGCATTGCCAAGTAAATTCCGTAGTACTATCTTCAAAGCATTCGGCTCCGCCAGAGCTTCTACAACGCTTTCAGGGAAATCAGTCACTACAGTTATCTCTTTATACTGGGCAATCGAATCATAAAGGTCCACGACACTGGATATGACCGGGATCAAATTGAATACCCTCAGTTCCAGGTGTTCGATTCTGCTGTTTTTTTCTTCGCTTATCCAACTGAGCAGTTCATTGATGAATCCAAGAACTCTCTTTCCGTTTATCTCCAACTCAACGAGGATATCCCTGCTTTCCTCCAGATCCATATGTCTGTCGTTTATGAGATTGAGAGTCTGCACTACGTTTGCAATGGGAGATCTGACGTCGTGAGAGAGAATCGAAATCAATCTGCTGAGAACCATTATGTTTTGCTGCAGGGAAGAATTTGTACTGGCTAGCTGAAGACTTTTATTTCTGATTCTCTTATTGAGTTTTCGCAGTTCTTGATTCTTTTCTTGATAGCGAATTGCATGCAACTCTATCTTTCTTCGATAATAATCCGCTTCAGGCTTCGAGATCATGCTTTCCAGCATATCGTCTATCTGTTTGTTGAATTCCTCACCCAGGAGCTCAGTATATTTTAGGGCATTGGCATAGTCTCCCATAGCCTTATAGTTCTTTGCAAAGTGTTCATAGATCCTTTTCTGGATCAAACTGGTATTTGACATTTCACGCAGCTTATCAGCTTGATTGATATAATCCAAGGCCTGGGGATAACTCCCTTGTTGGTACAGGATGGAAGCCAGATTTAGCAGGCAATTTGCATGCTGGCCCAGATCATCCTCATCCTCAAATTCTGCTATCAATTCCAGAGCTTTCTGATAATTGGCAAGTGCCTTATCATAATCCTGGAGGTTCTCATAAATCGAGCCGATGTTATTGTAGGCAATAGAAAGGTTATAGCTGTTCCCATCCCGGAGCATAATATCAAGATTACGTCCAGCGAACATGAGAGCCTTCTCGTAGTCTTGCATACTGGAGTATCCAGTACTTATATTGTTGCAGGCCATACTTATGTATCTGCTTTGGTCATACTTTTCAGCGAGTTCCAGAGCTCTGAACCAAAAACCGAAGGCTTTTTCAGTGTTTGATATATAGTGGTAGGCCGTACCCTGATTCATCAAAACGCTAATCAAGTCCAATTCATTCTCTTCGTTTTCGAGTTTCTCTATAAGCTGATAACCGATTTGAAGAGCTCTGGATGTCTGCCCTACCATGCTGTATCCTATCATAAGATTGTTGTACACAGATTTCTTTGAATCTTCTCCGATTTTCCTCCGAAGAAGATTTGACCAGGCCTCAATAGCTTCACAAAACAAGCCGTTTCTGGCTTTGAGCGTGGCGATGTTTGTCAAAGCACAATTTACTAGCCTGCCGATCTTCTCCTTTTTGGCCTTAAGCAGCATTTCGTCAAAAAGCTCCGTCGCTCTATGCAAATTACCGCTTTGAGCATGAAAGCCACCCAGAAGACAGAGCACCTTCAGATATAGCTCCTGACGACCTTCAAATGAGTATTGGCCTACATAATCATCCAGGATAGCAGCATATTCCTTAGTTTTTTCCAGGGATCCCGATATGCTATCGTCCTGTATAATCGTATCAATGTGAGAAATATCCATCTCAGATAACTTCTGCATAATCACCTCGCTTTTTTTACTGGATTAAGAGCACATTTTCTGTCAACGATTTTTTGCATTATGAGAAACCGTGTTTCATAGCACCCCGCTTATCTGCACCTGTCTTTTACATCTGTATCTCACATGTATCAGGCGTATTCATGAACACACTTGATACACGCCTGATACACGCTTGATACACGTCTGATACACGGATGACTATATTGTTGACCCATATTGGTCTTGTATCTTTAAAAAACTGTTGACGCAATATTGAAGTCTCTCATTTTATGAATCTAGAAAGATAGAGGGGTTTCATTATGAATGATTACAAAGTTCTAATCGACAAAATGAATCTGATACAGCATCCGGAAGGCGG
This sequence comes from uncultured Candidatus Cloacimonadota bacterium, assembly GCA_964652645.1. Lineage (GTDB taxonomy): Bacteria > Cloacimonadota > Cloacimonadia > Cloacimonadales > Cloacimonadaceae > CAZZCS01. The sequence continues at coordinate 11,797 of CAZZCS010000020.1, forward strand.
CTATTACAGGCGAAACTGGCAGTCGCTCTTTCTAGGCGACATCAAGGACAGTAACGAGAAGGTAGTTTTCCCCCAAAGGAAAATCGGATCCTCCATCATTTATCTACTACCATCTGTAGAGGTTGCCACCTGGCATAGAGTTAACTGTGACGAAATGTGGCACTTCTACTCTGGCAGCCCCCTCAAGCTGACTCTCATGTCCAAGACCAAAGGTTTGGAATCATTTACCCTGGGCCCGGATGTACTAAATGGGCAAAACGTTCAAATCATCGTCCCAAGGCTCACATGGTTTTGCGGTGAAGTGCTATCTTCAGATTCCTATACCCTTTGTGGATGTACCCTGTGGCCAAGCTTTTCTTATACAGATTTTGAGATCGCAGAGCGGTCTAAGCTACTGGATGAGTATCCTGAATTCAGTGATGCCATCAATCGAATCTACAACCATAAGTAATACTGGAGCTTAAAATTGATGCAAAAGAAAATATTCGTACTGGATACGAACGTCCTGATTCATAATCCCCTGGCGTTGTTCTCCTTTGGCAAGAATCGAGTGGTGATACCAATTGTAGTAATAGAAGAGATAGATCAGTTCAAAAAAGGTGTGGATGAAAAAAGCAGAAACGCCAGACAGATTGGTCGATTCCTCGATACTCTCAGAACTGAGGGCAACCTCCGCGAGGGTGTCAAAACCCAGCAAGGTGGATATATCCAGATTACGGTAAACAACGAAGTTACAGATTCGGCTGCGAAATTATTCTTTCTGGACAGGAACGATAATTTGATTATCGGGACTGCTCTTTACTTCAAGGAAAAGTATCCCAAATCCATCGTGACCCTGGTTTCCAAGGATGCCAATGTAAGAATCAAAGCAGACTGCGTGGGGATAAACGCCGAAAACTATGAGACTGATACCATAAACTTTGATGAATACTATACAGGATGGGATACTGCAGAGGTCGATAAAGCTGATTTTGATAATCTCAGGACCAATAAGTATCTCAAAAATACGTTCGGTGAGTACTATCCCAATGAGTTCATTCGGGTCTCTGAAAAGGGGAATCCAGAAAACCTGGTTACAACCCGATATAACCTCGAACACAATACCACATATCTGCTTTCGAACTACAAAAATCAAGATGTTTACGGCGTAAAGGCCAGAAACTATGAGCAAGAAATGGCCCTGGATCTGTTGCTGGACGATACTCTTTCCCTGGTTTCTATATCTGGAAAAGCGGGAACGGGTAAAACCCTGCTGGCAATTGCTGCCGGGCTCCAGAAAGTGGTAGAAGAGGGTAAGTATAAGAGGCTGGTGATCTCCAGGCCTATCTCCCCTCTGGGTAAAGACTTGGGCTATCTCCCAGGCTCCAAAAGCGAGAAATTTAACCCCTGGATGCAGCCCATCTATGACAACATGGATATCCTGCTCTCATTACATGAAGAATCTGGTACTAAGTCCAATAAGAAGAAACCCAGTATGCTGGATTTCATAGATTATGGCTTTCTGGAACTGGAACCTCTCACCTACATCAGAGGGCGCAGCCTCCCAGACCAGTTTATAATAATCGACGAGGCTCAAAACCTCACCCCCCACGAGATGAAGACAATCATCACCAGAGCTGGAGAAAACACCAAGATCGTCCTGACAGGTGACCCCTATCAGATTGACATCCCCTATCTGGATGCCATGAGCAACGGACTCAGCGTCGCCGTGGAGAAGCTAAAATCTGAAGCTATCTGCGGTCATATAACACTCGACAAAGGCGAGCGTTCAAAGCTTGCAGACATGGCTGCCAGACATTTCTAGGTGAGTATGGTTCTCGATAGAAGCAGAGTCGATATCGATCTTCAGAGCTTTCGTGCCAATCTGCAAGAGCTAAAGGGACTGCTGAAGACAGATCAAAGTTTTTTACAGATCGTAAAAGCAGATGCCTACGGCCATGGAGCATACGAGATTGCCAGAATTGCCATACAGGAAGGAGCACAGTACCTTGGCGTTGCAAATGTCGAGGAAGGGAAACTCCTCAGACTCCAAGGCATTGAAGCCCCTATTCTAATCCTCTCTCCATCACTGCCAGGAGAAATCCCGGAGATCATCAAGTACAAGCTCAGCATCAGCGTATCCGATCGAGAGTTTGCAAGAGATCTAGACCACCAGGCAAGGGTGCAGAACGTTAAAGTATTTGTTCACCTAAAGATAGATACTGGCATGTATCGCAGTGGGATAGACATATCTGGTGCGAAAAAATTGTGGAGCTATATTCAGTCTCTTGAGCATATCATTCTAGAGGGAATCTATTCGCATTTTGCTGCTAGCGAAAGTGATCTTGAATACAGCAGGATCCAGGCAGAAGAATTCATCCGATTCCTGGAAAGCATCAGTCCTCTCCCCCGCTTTGTACATATGGCAAACAGCTCTGCCCTGCTTCATAACAATCTACCCGAGGCCAATTTAGTGCGCCTTGGCATCCTTTCATACGGCATTTATACATCTGACGAACAAAAAGATATCCTGAAGCTGAACCCAGTGATGACTTTCAAATCTGCCATCTCACAAATCAAGAGGATTGCCCAAGGAAGATCCCTCGGATACAATCTTACCTGGAAGGCAGCCAGAGATACTATCTATGCCATTGTCCCCGTGGGATATGCAGACGGGTACGATTACTTACTTGGCAACAGTGCCCAGGTAATGATAGAAGGGATGAATTGTCCAGTTATCGGCAAAGTCAGCATGGATATGATCACGATCGACGTCACTGATGTGCCAGAGGCTGTGATCGGGAGCAGTGTCACTCTAATGGGCTCTGGAAAGCCAGAACAGAGGGCAGAGCATCTTTGCAGACTCTATCATGGCTCACCCTACGAGTTGCTATGTCAGGTGGGTCGTAGAGCCAAGCGTTACTACTATAAAGGTAGCGAGCTTGTCACCAGTTCTCCCCTGGCCAGACGGGACTTTGTCTCTACCGATTTCGATGATTCAAAACTGAATCTCATCATTGAATCTGCCCTATCGCAGAGACTGCAAAGCGATGAAATAGGCGAGCTCATCTATCGTGAAATCTTACGTAACTTCTTTTACAATAAAGACCGGGACGTGCATTATCGACGCGATTTCAAGCACAGCATCCAATTCCTGGAGCCAAAACCTGATAGTCTCTACTACAGAACTTTGACTAAACTGACCTTTTCCAAAGTCCTGGACAATGAGTACTTCAGCGTTGCCTGCACCAATTCTGATACTCTGCTAAAGCGATATTTCCTGCGCAAGGATGTGGAGTATCGCTGGCTCATGGATACTAAAGCAGAATTGAACGACGATGTATTTCAGGTGAGCAGTGTAAGAGTCAACGGAATAGAGCTAGACACCGAGGTTTACTGCATTGATGGTTGTTTAGAGATCCGGTGCAGTCATCCTGTGCTAAAAGATCTGGTAGGTACCGAGGTAGATTATTCCATTGAAACGATAACTCTATACCCCGTCAGTTCGCATCAACTCAGCATTTTCATTACAGAGCTAACCCGGGGAGTGGAAGTAGAATTTATCTATCCAGAGTCCTTCACTAAAGTCGAAGTGGTAAATATCTTTTCAGGACAAAGCAAATTCCCCATTATTGTGAACGAACCAAACCGGATAAAAATCCAAACAGAACCACATCAGTGGGTTTTCCCCATCAGCGGAGTCGTCTTTTCGTACTGATATGACTCACGATTTCTGGATGCGCCTGGCCCTCGAACAAGCCTATCAGGCTGCAGAGGAAGACGAAATCCCCATTGGAGCAGTCCTGGTAAGGGGTAATGAACTGATTGATGCAGAACACAACCGTACTCGTCAGCTACAGAATCCCTTGGCCCACGCAGAAAAATTGCTGATTGACAAAATCCTCGCTTCTCAAATCAAGTACCTCCATGAGTATAGGTTGTACGTAACTCTTGAACCCTGTCTGATGTGTGCTGGATACATGATTTGGTCGAGATTGGGCACTCTGGTATATGGTGCCAGAGACCCCAAGGCTGGCGCTGTTGGTTCTATCTATAATGTACTGAAAGATAAGAGCTTCAACCATCATCCAGAAGTAGTATCAGGCGTTTTTGCGACAGAGTGTGGTGCAATCCTGAGAGATTTTTTCCATAAGAAAAGAAAATAGTGTGGAGAGTTGCCGGAGCGGTTGAACGGGACGGTCTCGAAAACCGTTGTCCCTTCACGGGGACCCAGGGTTCGAATCCCTGACTCTCCGCCACTACAATGCTAAGGAACAATGATAGATCTAATAGAAAAGTACGGCGATAGCTATCTCATCTGCAGCGGGAAGCACCCTCTGGTATCGTCGGCAGAGCTCTCGGATGAATTGGCGATTTACAATATCAAGCACGATAAGAAAGACTTACTCATAGAACACTTCAACGCTATTACTGGCAAGCAAATCACTGGAAGCTGCATTCTTTCCACGCTGTCCGGAGGTCAAAAAACAATCCTGATGGTACTACTAGCAATCTATTCACCTGCTCCCAAGGTGCTTTTTGCCCACTTGTTTGAAAGCCTGGATCACATCAACAAAAAGGTGATTCAGGAGTTACTGGAAACCTGTGCCCACAAAGAGTATTATCTCTATGAAGACAATTCTAAGCATTGAGCCCGGTCAAGAGACGCTCTGGGAGACATTTATCATCCAGATAGAGAGTCAATTGCAGATCGAGAGTGGGAAATGCTATCATCTGGAGGGTGCCAATGGAAGCGGTAAATCCTCTTTTATCAAGAGGATATTGATCCCGACCCTGTCAAAGCAAGCAATCCCCTATATATATATAGAACAGCAGATGCGATCACAACTCTTCGCTCTGATGGCTGATGCTTCGCTAAGGGACTACGAGCAGAGGCTTCAATCCGAGCAGGACGCAATTCACTATTTAATGAGTTGCCTGGAAGTCATAAATATGCCGCTGGTCTGCATATGCGACGAATCCTCGTATGTTCAGGAAGTCCACGCATCCCTAGTAGCAAGTGGCAAAGAGTTTAGCATGATCATCGTCTCGCATGAGCAGCTACAGATTGAGTGCGACTCCTGGATAATGAAACTCATCAGCCCGATAGCCACGAGGCTTGCCCTATCATGAAAACAGTATTGAAGATTATCGCTGTTTTACTGATCGTAATCCTCTTCATAATCTTCCCTTGTATCTTGTGGCTGGATAAGACTCTAGCCCAGTCGAGTCTCTTTATCTTGATCAGCTTCGTTTTTCTGGTAAGGCTGGGAGCCGAGAAATACGTGTCCGAGTTTAAGCTCTTGATCCCCTTTGTCTCGATTTTGTTCGTTGTGTACCTGGTGTTTGGGTTGGTCGGGTTCAGAGCCTCCAGCATTCATACAGGGGTTTTCACCATCCTGGATTATTGGATATTTTTTGCTCTCAGCAGAATTTTCCTCTTGCTTAGTACGGTCTTTTTGATCCAGATATTGTTTTCTTATTTTACTGTACAGGACATCCTGAAGCTTCCGATCGGGATACACCATTTGAAGGTAGTAATCCTGGGCCGAACGCTATACCTGCTAGCTCTTGATTCGCTTCAAAACCTGGAGCTTCACATTGCCAGTGTGCCCACAAATCAATCACAGACAAGCAAGCTCAAGCTCTTTCTTCATAAAAAACTTGCCTTGATTCTGGCCTTGCTTTTTATGGTCGTAAAAGAGTCACAGATCGGCGGAGAGCTTATCGACAATAGGATCAGGCACTGCTATAGAGAGGTAAATAAATGAAATGGTACTACGTGGTAGGGCTTACTATCGTGGTAATGGTGACTACCTTGATGATCCGGATTCCCTTACCCGGTAAGGGTTACTTCAATTTCGGCGACGTCGTCGTAGTCTTTGCTGGTCTTTATGGAGGGAAAAAAGTGGGGTTTATCGCAGGCGGAGTTGGTTCAATGCTGGCAGACTTGATTGGTTTCCCCCTTTTTGCCCCAGTTACCTTTGTAGCCAAAGGACTATCTGGCTGGCTCTGTGGTTTTGCCCATGAAAAGCGCGGTGTGGAATTTATCATTTTCCCAATCTGTGGTGTCTTTGCCATGGTACTGGTGTATTTTTATGGCTCGATTCTGATGCCTCAGGTAGGAGTAGCCGGAGCTATAGCCGAGTTTCCGGCCAATATGGTTCAAGCCGTATTAGGACTGGCTGGCGGAAAGCTTTTACAGAAAGCTTTTACAAAGTATATGCCAGATCTTCAGAAATAGCTTATTAGCCATATACACAAAGAGACCCTCCAAAATGAAGGGTCTCTTTTGTTTTCTTTATAAGTACTATCTGGTGATTCTCGTTCCAGTTTTTCCTTCAAAGGCTTCTACAATCTTATCGATAGAAGTGATGAGAACTTCATTTCCACCCCGTTCGATAAAATCTATAGCTGCGATAATCTTGGGGCCCATACTGCCTGCTGGGAATTGCTTCTCGGCATGGTACTGTTTGGCTTCTGCGATGGTCATCGAATCCAGATCTTGCTGATCGGGTTTGCCGTAATTGATCGAGACCTTCTCGACTCCTGTCAGGATCACAAAGAGATCAGCTTCAATAACCAGAGCCAGAAGAGCAGAGGCAAAGTCTTTATCGATCACGGCATCCACACCTTCGTAGGTTCCATCAGCTTCGATGTAAATAGGGATTCCACCACCACCCACGGCAATTACAATCTGTCCAGCTTCGATAAGCTGTTTGATGGTATGCCCTGGGACGATCTTTTGGGGATATGGTGAGGGTACAACCCGACGATAACCCTTGCCAGAATCTTCTTTGAGAGTCCAGCCCAGAGTGGTCTTCAATTCTTCGGCTTGTGCCTCAGTATAATATGTGGAGCCCACAAACTTGGTAGGATTGAGCATGCTGGGATCATTTTTATCTACTATCACCTGAGATACGATGGTAACTACGTCTTTATCGATATTCATCTGGTGAAGTCGATTTTGAAGGCTCTGTTCAATCATATAGCCCATGGTGCCTTCGGTGGCTGCATTCAAAACGCCAAGAGGAAGAGGAGCAATACCTTCTTTCTCTCCAGCTTCTTGCTGACGCAGGAGATTGCCCACTTGTGGACCATTTCCATGCGTGATGGCGAGTCTATAGTCACGTCTGATCAGTTCCACGATACCGCCCAAAGAATCTCTGGTATTGGCAAACTGTTCGGAGATGTTTCCCTTTTGACCTGCTTTGATAATGGCATTTCCGCCCAAAGCTAAAACAGCTGTCTTTTTCATATCAAACCTCAATGATTAGTTAAAAGCATAAAAGGCAATGAGCTGAGAGCTCGGAGAGAGGAGTGTGAACTCCAGACTCTTTGTCCTCAGCCCAATGCCAAGGGTTTATCGGTATTCTATTTTCTTAGAATGATTTCAGTACGTCTGCGATGGTGGGAACGCCAATTTCCTGGAGTTCATACTTCACCTGGCAGGCTGGTGTTTTGATGTTGATCAAACGACGAAGGTCGATCGGAGTAGCGATCACAACGGAATCACATTCTGTGTTGTTGATTGTGGTTTCCATGTCTTTGATCTGCTGTGCACTATAGCCCATGGCAGGAAGAAGGACACCGATTTCAGGATAGTTTTCGAAAGTTTCCTGAATCTCGCCAACTGCCCATTCTCTTGGATCTACGAGCTCTTCGCAACCGTATTTTTCAGCAGCGATAACGCCAGCACCATAAGCCATCTCACCGTGTGTGAGGGTTGGGCCATCTTCTACTACGAGAACGCGTTTGCCAAAGATGAGCTCTGGTTTGTCCACAAATAGTGGTGAAGCAGCTTCGATGATTTGTACGTTCTTGTTGATCATACGTACGTTCTGGCGTACTTCGTTGATATCATCGAGGTCTGCGCTATCGATTTTGTTGATAACTACGACGTCAGCAAGGTGCAGATTGGTCTCGCCAGGATAGTAAGAGATTTCGTCTCCTGGGCGGTGAGGATCGACTACTACGATGTTGATCTGTTTGTCTGAGCAATAGAAAGGAATATCATTGTTTCCACCGTCCCAGATGATTACATCAGCTTCTTTCTCGGCTTCACGAACGATAGCTTCATAATCCACACCAGAGTAGATCACGCTGTTCATCATGATATGGGGCTCGTACTCTTCCATCTCTTCGATGGTGCAATTGTGTTTTTCAAGATCGGCAAGCTCTGCAAAACGCTGAACTTTCTGAGCAACGAGGTTACCATAAGGCATGGGGTGGCGGATAGAAACCACTTTGAGGCCTTTATCTTTGAGAGCTTTGATGACCGCACGTGTGGTCTGTGATTTACCACAACCGGTTCTGGCTGCACACACTGTTACCAATGGTTTTGTTGTTTTGACCATGGTGTTTTTGGCACCCATCATCATGAAATCTGCTCCAGCAGCGTTTACAAGAGCACCTTTATTCATTACTACTTCGTGAGGTTGGTCACTATAGGCAAAGACCACGAGATCCACGTTGTTCTCTTTTATGAGTTTTTCAAGATCAGCTTCAGGATGGATTTTGATCCCGTCAGGATAGGCAGCTCCAGCCAATTCGGCAGGATACTTCTTGTCGTCGATTCCAGGGATCTGAGTAGCTGTAAAAGCCACTACTTCATAATTGTCGTTACCGCGGAAATAAGTGTTGAAATTGTGAAAGTCTCTTCCGGCGGCTCCCATAATGATTACACGTCTTTTCATGTGATTCTCCTTGTGTATTTCTTTTGAATATTTCTCTAGGTGCAGATTTTGGTCTGAGGCTCTGGCGTCAAGGATTTTCTTTGATCGTCGATGATGGCAAGACCTCAAAACCTCTATACTCACCAGTCCTAATTGTTATTGACAAGATCCGGCGTCTCAGAGAGACGATTCACAGATCAAGGAAAAAGGTGTGTGCTCATGGAAAAGAAGAATATACTCCTCTGCGTAAGTGGGGGAATCGCAGCTTACAAGGCTATAGACCTCTGTAGCAGGCTCTACAAATCGGGCTATGAGATTCGAACCATCCTCACAGATGGAGCTTGTAGATTTGTCTCTCCGCTCAATTTCGCTGCCATCTCACATAGTAGCACTCACACTTCTCTCTGGACTGATAACGACCCTATCCCCCACATTAGTCTGGCAGATTGGGCAGATCTGATTGTCGTCGCCCCTGCCACTGCAAACGTGATGGCTAAAGCTGCGCATGGAATTGCTGATGACCTTCTCTCAGCAACTATCCTGGCCCACACAAAGCCAGTTTTATTTGTTCCTGCCATGAACGTACACATGTATGAAAACGATGCCACCCAAGCCAATTTCTCAATTCTGAAGACACGTGGCCACTTCATATTGGATCCAGACACTGGTCTTCTCGCCTGTGCCTATGAAGGTAAAGGTAAGTATCCACCAAACAGTCAGGTGATTCGGGCTATCCAAACCTACCTGAGCTACAGACAGGACTTGAGTGGACTGTCCATCATGATCACCGCTGGGGCCACCAGAGAAGATATTGATCCCATGCGCCATATCTCCAACAAATCCAGTGGAAAGATGGGCTTTGCCCTGGCAACTGCTGCAGCTTTGAGGGGCGCCAGAGTTACTCTCATCCATGGTGAAACAGCCGAAGAGATACCCTATCTGGTGAATAAAACCTTCCTGACTCCAGATGTTGACAGCATGTACAAAGTCTGTTTGGAACAAGCTCCTGCCAACAATTGGATAATCAAGTGCGCAGCAGTATCAGATTTCAAACCAGACTTGAAAACAGATCATAAGATCAAGAAGTCAGACGAGCTGCAGCTAAGACTCGTAAAAACTAAAGATATCCTCTCGGAGCTGGGCAGGATTAAACGAGAGGGCCAGATCCTGATCGGCTTTGCCGCTGAGACCGACGACCTCAAATCCAATGCCTTGAACAAGCTCAAAGCAAAGAATCTCGATCTGATCGTGGCCAACGACTTGCGCGTCTCTGGCCAGGATGAGACAGAGGCAATCGTCTTTAGCTCAAGTGCCGAATACCCCGTTCAGGGCAGTAAGTTCGAAGCTGCTCATATTATTTTGGACACAATCAAGAATTATGCCAGATAGATTTATAATCATCAGCGGTGCCAATGGCCAGATCGGATCATTTCTGGCAGAGCGATACGCTTCAAAGAGCGATACGAGGTTACTCCTATTGTATCATAAACGCCAGGACAGACTGCTCAATCTGCTCGCCTTGCCAAACGTATCTACAGAATCTATAGACTTGTCTAACTATCATGATACCAACCTACTTATAGGTAAATACTTAAAGAAAAATATCAGCTCTGAGATTTGTGTGATTCACGCGGCTGCAGTGCGAAGTGCAGACGCTGCTCCTCTCTCGGATAGCGATCCCCTGATCTGGAATGAGGTCTTCGACTCCAATCTCAAGAGCACCTACAATATACTAAGAGCCGTTTTGCCAACCATGAGAGAGCGAGGCTTTGGCCGCATCGTACTAATGGGCTCCAATATCACCCAGACGGGCCTGGTAAATGGCTCTGCCTATGCAGCGGCCAAGGCTGCCCTGGCCAATCTTGCCAAAACTACTGCCAAAGAGAATGCGGATCGTAATGTGCTGGTCAATGTGATCTCTCCCGCCCCAGTGGATACAGATCTGGCACAGGACTACAGCGGCGATTATCTGGATTTTAGGGTTAAATACTTTGAGGAGCACCTCAAGAAAGTTCCCACAGGCAAGTTGGTCACCAAGACCGAGATAGCGCTGGTCTGCGATCTCCTTTTGAGCAATCAGATCAGTAACATCTGTGGCCAGGAGATCATCATCAATGGAGGCATTACATGAAAAAGTGCTTGACCTTCCTACTAGTAATTCTAGCAGTACAGGTCTTTGCCAACCCTCTGAGAGAGGGCGAAAAACTCGTATTTGATATCAAGTATGGCATCGTAAGTGCGGCAGAGGCCACTTTGGAGCTAAATAGCATAAATCACGGGGGCACCAGTGCCTGGCAGATCAAAAGTGAGACCAAAACCTACAGATTCTTTGATGTCTTTTTCAGAGTAAGAGATAGCATTGAATCCATCTGGCAAAAAGATAAGCTCCTGCCCCTCAGATTTACCAAAAATCTGCAAGAAGGGAAGTACCGTCAGCTCAGAATTCACGATTTTGACCATTCTAAAAATGTAACGACCTATTCCAAGTGGAATTTCAGGAGAAATGAGTGGGACAGAGAAGAGCTTGCCTTCCCCAAAAACACTCAAGATATCCTCACAGCCTTTTACTGGGTTCGTACCCAGAGATTGGATCCTGGCAGGTCTCTATTTGTAAATATCACCGCCGATGGCAGATCTGTGGATACTGAGATCGTCGTACATCGTAGGGAGACGATCAAAAGTATTTTTGGTGATAAAGAATGTCTTGTAATCGAGCCCAAACTGGCAGGTGAAGCAGTCTTCAAGCAAAGTGGCCGCATATTTATCTGGCTCACAAATGACCAATATAAGATCCCGCTAAAAATGCAGAGCGAGATCAGCTTTGGCTCTTTTGTTGCCGTGCTCAAAGAAGCAAAGAACGTACCCTACAAGTAGATAATGCCAGATTTCAATAAAGTCCAAACCTACGATTATCATCTCCCTCAGGAACTGATCGCCCAGTACCCGCTGGAACATAGAAGCGCTTCCCGTCTGCTGTGTTTACAGCGAACTACGGGACAGATTGAGCACCGCACCTTTACAGACCTCAAGTCCTACCTGAAATCTGGAGATGTCTTGGTAGTCAATTCCACCAAGGTGTTTCCTGCCCGCCTATTTGCCACCAAAGACACGGGGGCAAGACTGGAAGTTTTCCTCCTGCACAACGTAGAAGGCAAGCTTTGGCATTGCCTGATCAACCCGGGCAAGAGAATCAGGAAACCCCAATGGCTGCACTTTTCGGAGCGGATGAAAGCTTACGTCTATCGCACTGCAGACGAGGGGATATTTGCTGTGGAACTGGAGTGTGATGGCAATGTCCTGGAGGAGATCGAACGCATCGGGCATGTGCCTCTCCCCCCTTATATCCATCGTGAGGACAAGAGCAAGGACAGGACAACCTATCAAACCGTCTATGCTCGCCAAACTGGCTCCGTAGCTGCCCCCACAGCAGGATTTCATTTTACCGATGAGCTGTTACAAGAGCTGATTCAGATGGGTGTGATTGTAGCGCATGTATTGCTGCATGTTGGCTTGGGAACATTCAAACCCGTAGCAACCACGGATATTACCGATCATAAAATGCATTCAGAGTATTGCACTATCGAGCCTGAAACAGCAGAGATCATCAATCTTGCCAAAGCAGAGCAGAGAAGAGTAATAGCAGTAGGCACCACAAGCGTGCGAACTCTGGAGAGTTTCTGGAACCCTGTCTCAAACAGCCTGGAATCAGGATACAAGTGGACGGATATCTTTCTCTATCCTGGAAAGAGTTTCAATGTAATCGATGCGCTGGTCACAAACTTTCATCTTCCCCAATCGACCCTCCTGATGCTAGTCTCCGCCTTTGCTGGCTACGACCAGACGATGCAAGCCTACCAGCAAGCTATAGAAGAGAAGTATAGATTTTTCAGCTATGGCGATGCCATGTATATATATTAGGACGACAATGAAATTTAACGAATTGATCATCAAGACAGACCTCGCCACTCAAGTGCATCATCGTAATGAACTGGACAGTACAATGCTCGAAGCCGAGAGATTGCACACACATTCAGAAATCACTCTACCACTTCTGGTACTTGCAGATACACAGCTCAAGGGATCTGGCAGAGGTACTAATGACTGGTACTCTCCCGAGGGTGGATTATGGTTTTCTTATCTGGTAAGGATTCAAAAGATATATCCATCAATGCCCCTCTTTATCGGCTCTGCCATTCATAGAGCTATCTCGGCTCTATTTCCACAGCTGGAACCAAAGCTCAGGATCAAGTGGACAAATGACCTCTACTACGAAGATCAGAAGCTGGGTGGCATCTTGATTCGCAGAACGAGTAATGTCTATAATATCGGCATCGGGATAAACACAAACCTGATTGTTGATAATGAGACCCAAGAGCTGAGAGCAACGTCCCTGAAGCAGATCCTTGGTTTTGACGTCGATCATAGCTTCTTGCTCTATCACATCATAAAAACCATCCATCAAAGCTTGAACCAGCTAGACGAGCCCGATACATATATTGGCTACTGCAACCGCTGTCTTTATGGTCGTGGCCAAAGAGGAGAAGTAAAACTGCATAATAGAGTGCTAAAGGGCGAGATCCTCCGCATCACAGAAGACGGTGGATTGCTCCTGAAAACTATCTACAATACCGAAGAAAAGGTGCTTTATGGTAGTCTTAGTATCCTTTTTTCTTGACAAATACATATCAGTTCAAACTGAGTACTATAAAAGAAATTAAATTAACCCAGGTGGAGGAATAATGAAGAAATGGCTTTTATTGGTCCTGACCATGTTGTTAGTCGGAATCCAGCTTTTTGCGGCAGCAACCAAGGTAGCCATATTACCCATTAAGAGATTAGACAGACACAGCGAATACATTCGCAGATTACTCACAGTACGTGATTTGGGCTTGACTTTTGACAAACACGATCAGTACGAACTCATGGATATGAGAACTATTGAGCGAGCTTTCAAAGAGCTTGGATTTGACGATGTAGATGATCTGCAGTTGGAAGAGCTAGCCGAGATCGCTACAGAGCTCAAAGCTGATGTCTTGATCACCGCTAATGTAAGCACCAGAAACCAACGGGATTTCATCCTGTCCATGCGCTTTTATAGCTATCGTACCAACGAACTGAAACAAGGCAGTCTCCAGGTTGGCAAGGAGAAGAATGCTCGTTGGAAAACCCTCGACGATGAGCTTATGAGCCAGCTTGATGACTTCATCTCCCAGGAGTTTGATAAAGTTTTCAATATCGCCATCAACTTCTATTCCTCGGGCAACTACGTAGAAGCCGAAAGGAATCTTCTCAGCGTCATAAACGTCAATCCAGACAAGACCGATGCTTACTATTATCTTGGCGCTACATACAACAAGCAAAAGAAATACCCCCAAGCTTTGGAAAATCTGAACAAAGTACTGGCTGTAAATGAAAAGCATCTCCAATCCCTGCGTACGATCGTTGAGGTTCATGAGGCAATGGGTAATAATGTGGGCAGATTGCAAGCTCTAGAAAAAATCGCTGCCATCGAAGAAAATGAAGATCTCTGGCTCACAATTGGAAATATCTATGCCGAGCTTGGCGATATCGATAACGCTGCCAGAGCACTCAGAACAGCGATCGAAGTCAATCCAGACTTTGCCAGTGCCCAATATCGTCTTGCCTTCCTCCTCTTTGATGCAGAACGCTGGAACGACGCTATCCCCTATCTGGAATTTGCCTTTGAGCAGTTCCCGGATAACGATATCATCTCCACCAGACTTGCTACTGCCTATCAAAGAAGCAATAGGGTAAACGAAGCTATCACCAAGTATGAGCTTCTCATTCAAAACAATCCTTCAAACGTTTTGGCCTATCTGAACCTGGTGAGCCTCTATCGTATAGTTGCTACCAGCAGTGCTGATCCTGCCACGGCAAATACGATGTACACTCAAGCTATTCAGATCATGAATAGACTCAAAGCTATCCAGCCTGAAAACGGATTGGTGTATCTCAATCTGGCCAGCATCTACCTGGCTCAGAACAATAACAATGAAGCAGATAACAATGCCAAATTGGCTGCCAGCAAAGATCCTGGACTCTACCAGGCTCTGATCATTCAAGCTATGGTCCAGCAGTCCAGAGGTACAGAGAAATACAACCAGTTCGTCGATCTGGAAAAGAGAGCCGCTGCAGCGGTCGGCCGTACAGCTACCAACCTTGGTAGAGAAAGAGACGCCGCTCGTGCAGCAGCAGCTACTCACTTCCGTAATGCAGACGATCTCCTCAAGGGAGCCAGAAGCAGGACTACTGATCCAGAAGTCGTCAAAGATTTGAACGAAAGGATTACCCGTCTTGCTCAGTTGCTTGCCCAAGCCACTGGATATTAAGATATAAAAGCCCAATACTTCATAAACCCCGCTCCAAAGCGGGGTTTTCTTTTTGCCCGAGCGGAACTATATCCAGGGCATGATTCCGGTACTTGGGGAGGCACGATATTCTAGCAAAACTATTGAACACTGAACCTCATGTATTTTATTGGATCAGGTATGCGCCCAAGCTTTGAATCTCGGGGTACAGCATAGCTATGAGACCCCTTATATTTGGATATTTTCGATATTTGGGGGATTGGGAGTGGAGACGTCTCGTCGCCACAAAGCAGGAGTCATTTGCCCTTCCGGGTGCTGCATACTACATAGCGCATAGGACTCATGCGATATGAGGATTGAGGATTGAGAATTTGCTGCGCCATATCGATTTACAATTTACGATGTACAATGTACGATTTGCTGCGCTCAATCGATAACCCCGTATCTACCTATTGATAGTAGGGGCGAGACGTGGCTCGCCCGTCTTTGGCGCGGGGTGTTCAGACGTGGCTCGCCCGTCTTTGGCGCGGGGTCCCTGCAGAGGAGCGCAGCGAGTCTGTGGGGTGTTCAGACGTGGCTCGCCCAAAAAGAATAGAACGCAGATCCCCGTAACGTAGCATTCCAATGCTACGATTATTTTTAATAGAACGCAGATCCCCAGGATCGCCAGGATCAGCGGGATCGTTTTTACCACCGAGAACACCGAAGGCAACGAAAATACCATCGGCGCAGCCGATACCTCTGGAGTGCGGAGCACGGCAGCTGTAGCCGGGC
>CAZZCS010000021.1:0-27437 GCA_964652645.1 uncultured Candidatus Cloacimonadota bacterium
TCATAACGCATTCTTTACGAGGGGCTTCGCTACGCTTCGCACCCTCGCTATGCCACCCCATGTCTTCGCAGGCTCAGCCCTGGGGACCCCGGCTGTTACGCCCTCCGGGCTTTACTGCCCCAGAAAGCCAGACTGCACTATTTTTCGCACAAGCTCTGAAATCTGCGTTGCAAGCGAAGCTGCACCGTAAGGTAGCATTCCAATGCTACAATATAGTACAAAAGACCTCCGGTCTTAGTGGTGCGTCTCGTTTCCACCCAAGGCGGCACAGCGACCGACTTTTATCCGACCCAGGCAAGAAAGGTGAAACAAACATTTTTCTTGACTGGATACAGGAAATAATATGTAAAGTATCATACGAGGGTGGAGTATTTCCGGGGAGTGGATGGGGCTGCTTGATTCAGTGCGGGATAGAGGTCGCAAGGCCCTGAGCTAGATCCTTTTGGCGATCTAGAGCGATGAGAAATTAGAACTGATGAAATTATATTATAGAACACTGGGAGGTGTTTATGCTACAGAGAGTAGTATTCGTGGTAGCCTTGCTGCTACTTGTTTTCACTAGTGCCTGCGAAAAGGACATCCTCAAACCCGGAGACTATACGCCCGTCAATGCCAGAAGAGAACCCTTGATAAACCGGGCCGATCTGGTTTCCGATGCCGGTAGTTTTTACGTGGGATACCGCAATTTTAATCTTCGTCCCGAATACGTCACTTTTAGCTGGCAAGGCAGTGCGGATAAAGACTTTCTCAATTACAAAATCCTGCGAGACAATCAGGTAATCAAGGATATTACAGACAAAGCGATCACCACTTTCCAGGATTCGCTTCTGATCCCCAATACGTCTTATAAATACTCTGTGGTCACACAGTTACGCAGCGGATTGAGCAAGTATGATACTTTGACGGTCAAGACTGCCTCCGTGCTCTCTCCTCAGGTGAGCTACAGGATCAATAGCCAGAATCAGGTAATCCTCACCTGGCTCGACCGTAGCGAGATTCCCGGCTCCTTTGAGATCATTCGCAACAATGATCGGATCGGCACCGTAGCCGAGATTGCTCAGGATAACCCAAATCATATTTACTCTTATACGGATCCAAGCGTAAGCCAGTTCGAGACCCATTTCTATAGAATCAGAAAAGTCGGAAGTATGGACCAGACACCGCTGTCCCCGCTCACAAACGTATATGTGAACTACCAGATGGTGCCGCCTGTCCTTACTGGGCTTACTCAATTGCCGGGCACTCAATCCGTGAGATTGACCTGGACCGAGAACTGCAGCAGTGAAACTGGTTTCAGGGTATATCGTAAGCTTGCAGCCTCGACAAACTTTGTGGCAATGGCAACCCTGAACCAGTCCAATCTGACCCAATATACGGATGAGTTTAATCTCGTATTGGGTAATACTTACGACTATTATGTGACGGCTATAGACATGGATAGCACTCCCCTCTACGAAACAGAACCATCCAATGTACTCAGTATCACCATCTCCGATGCTCCCGCTTTTGCCTTTTGGCAGATAGCTCTCCTGGACTCCTACGGCGATGGTTGGAACGGGGCAACTGTAAGAGTACATGTAAACGGTAATCCTGTAACGGGAGACTTGACGCTCGTGACACCTGCAGGGCCGGATTATTACCAGTTCCAAGTCCAAGATGGCGATTTGATTACCGTGACCTATATCCCTGGGACCTGGTCGGATGAAAACTATTATGCCCTCCTGGATCACAACAACCAGATCGTAGCAGAAGAGGGCGGCACCTGGGCCAATCCGGGATTAAGCACTCCCAATAGCATTACCGTTCCGATCGTCGTGGATCTCGGATCAAAGCATGTATCAAACCTGAAAGGTATCAGTGAGGTGAGCAAATGAAACGGACTCTTATATTTCTGGCGATTGTAATAATCTGTCTGCCGATAATGGCGCAGGAGATCAATTCTTTCCGCAATCTATCTACAGGGGGAGCCCTGGACGATGATGCGGATCTGGCCTTTAGAACAATAGATCTGAACTTCCTGGATGGATTCCGGTTTTTTACCAACCTCAGTAACTTTGGTGGCACGGATCAGATCCTGATGAACAGCGGTCAGAACCACCTCATGATCGGTGCGGCCTCCGATAATGTCTTCATCAAAAACCTGAAGATGGCTGTTCTCCTCAAGTACTACGACAACAAGAATCCTCTCAGCTATATGGTCAATCCTGAGCCTGGCGTAAACTATCTGGCCTTTGGAGAGACGGAATACAATTACCAGGCCTATGAAGACAATAATGGTAACAACCTCTACGACTACTATGTAAACATCAGACAAAAATACCATAAATACACCAGCAGCACGGGCGATGAAAGCTACCTCAATCTCGCCTATAGCCTCGCTCCGGACAAGGTGCTTGGTCTCAAAGTGGCAGAGCTGAAGTCCCACTCCAGTCACAACTATGCCAGTAATCCAATCGGCAATTACAGCTCTGGCGATCCCAGCTATGACTTCCAGATGAATGTATCAAACCTGCCAGATATGGATCCCACGGTTACCGAGTACGAAGTGGATATGACTGCCAAAGGTGATTTTTCTACCAAGAGTAATATGGATACCTTCCTGGCCGATTTTGCCTACATGCAAGCCTTGGGAAACTACGAATTTACAGGAAAATACACCTTCAGGTATATCTCACAGGATCACGAGACAGACGATTATGCCTCTGAACTGCAAAACATGATTGTCCAGAGCAGTGAGAGTGAATCCTACAAGTATAAAGATACTTCAAAAGGCATTCACAATCTGCTCTCTGCCGGGGTAAGACGCAATCTGATACCTCAGGCAAAGCGTAAACATGCAGGCTTTGCCAGCTTGGGACTTGCCGTTGGCTTCCTGAACATGGAATATGATCAATCCGAAATCCATGCCAATGAAGACTATCAGCAAAATTCGCATCTTTGGATCTCTGAGGATAAGCTGGTAGAATCCGGCACGATCAAGGGGATGGACTTCATGTTCTCTTTCAAAACCAATATCCCCCTGAACCCCCAAACCTTCTTTGGAACTGGTTTGTTCTACAAATATGGCTTTAAGGACATGATTGGAGACTACCGCTACACATACTCGGCTGTAGATACCACTTTCAACATCCTGGGAGAATGGAACAATGCTTTTAAAACCAGTGCCTTGAGTGAGGGTGATGTAAAACATGAAGCTTCGATCAGCACCTATAGCATCCCCGTCGGTCTGGAGTATTGGTTTACCCCAAATCAAAAGTGGGCAATGAGATTTGGCTCTATCTTCACGCAAACAATGCAAACGGAGAACCGGAGCTATAAACCCACGAAGATTGAACCCATGCTCGTGGAAAACTATTATCCAAACCAGACGGAGCCGGATATGTATATCTCGGACAACACCTATCTGATCGAGAGCAGCAGCGAAAAGAGCCGCAGTTCACACACTACCTACAGCTATGGACTGGGCTATAAGGCAAGTGAAAACCTGCAGATCGACCTCATGGGGATCTTTGATCAATCCGATCTGGAAGTGTGGAATACGAGCTTTTTCCGTAACCTGAGGCTGGCTTTTAGTATTGCCTTCTAGAGCTGGATTTCAGAGATAGTATCTATAGGGAGTCGGATCTTGGGTTCGGCTCCTTTTTGCATGGTGGGAGTGAGATCCATGCTAAGCTGGTCTTTAAGAACCAGAGATCAATAATACGGTTTTGCTTTGATTGTACCTATGCCCACCACCCCACCCTGATTGTACGGGGCTCCGCTCCGTGCCCCGTTCATTCAACAGTTTTATAGTAGCTGTAGAGAGGAGAATATGCTGAGGATTATGATCCTATCCACTTTGATCCTATTCAGTTTGAACGCTCTAATGAGCCAGACAACGCCACGCAGGAACCCGATGGCTCCATCACCGCTTCCGGGTGTGAGCTCTCGCATGGAAACTCCAGCGTTTTGGCAGCAAAAGCTGCAGGAACCGGATCGGGTACTGATGTCCGGGGACGAGATCGGGCAAATGAATCGGCTGATGGCAAGCCGGGAACCGACTTTGAGCCTGCTCGAGGATCTGCCTCGGGAGCTTGATGGAAAGTGGCTCAGAGATACCATCGCCGGGGAGTTTGAGAAATTCTCTGCCCAAAAGCTCTATGATTCCCAAAGCATAGTGGTGGGACAGGCTTTCTGGCGGCAGGTTCGCACCAATCTGGCTCTTGAGTCCATTCCAGCCAGGGTGCAAGCCCGGTATGGCATCCTGACCGAGTTTTCCTCTCTGCGGGTACTGCCCCTGGCCGACAATCTCAATAGCAGTCCGGGAGATATACGTTTCGACCAGGCTCAGCAGAGCGGCTACGAGGTGGGTACTCCCCACGTGATCTTCCATACTTCCAAAGATGGAAAGTGGATCTATGCTCAGAATCGCAGTTACCGCGGCTGGTATCCGGCCCGCGTGATGGCTATTTGCAATCGGGAGGCCTTTCTGCAATTTGGCTCTCCGGAGCAGGCGATAGTCGTAACGGCTGCGAGAGCACCTGTGTACAAAGACGCCGATGGCGTGGTAAAGTCCGGCACACAGCTTCGCATGGGCACGATTTTACCCCAGGTCTCCCAGACGGGTAAGCTCCATGGAGTTTACTACCCCCTGCGCAAGCCTGATGGCTCTCTGGACACGGGGATATCCTATCTCCAGAAGGAGGATTGTCATTTGGGATTTCTGCCTTTTAACCAGAGAAACGCTATCATGCAAGCTTTCAAGCTGCTGGGGCAGCCCTACGGATGGGGAGATATGAATGGGGATTGGGATTGTTCGAGCCTGGTGCAGAGTGTGTATCAGTGCTTTGGTCTCTATCTGCCTCGCAATGGTGGGGATCAGGCCGCTTCACTCCAGACCTCCAGGGCTTTTAGCAAAGAAAACGATAAAAGCAGGGAAGAGGCTATCATCAAGAACGCCGTTCCAGGCTTGAGCCTGCTTCGGATGCCGGGGCATATAATGATCTATATCGGTGCGCATGAGGGCAAAGCCTTTGTGCTCCATGATGTCTATGCCTATCGGAGGCCATTATCGGGAGGGGGAGACGAGACTGTCGAGATCTATAAAACTGTGGTATCTGATCTGCACTTGGGAAGGGGTTCCCAGCGTGGATCCTGGCTGCAGCGGCTGACTGCGCTGCTGGATTTCAAATAGAAAACCTTTGATTCATCGGGGGCGCGGGGTAGAGCCCTTCCTATTAAATCTGCTCCGGGTTCTCCAGCGCTGCCAGAGAACCCGGATTGGATTACTATACTTACGTCGTTGTCTTACAATCTATTGCATCTGTCAGTTTGGTATGTTCGCTAAATCTGGTCATGCCAAATTTACCAAAGAAGGAATCTACCATACTATAGATCACGGGGATCAAAAATAGCGTGAGAATCGTGGCAAAGAGCAGGCCAAAGGTGAAGCTCACCGCCAGGGGACGCCAGGATTGGGAGGAAGGATCGGTGGAGAACACGAGGGGCAGCATGCCTGCTACGGTCGTCGTCGTGGTCAGTAGGATGGGGCGCAGGCGAACGGCACCGCTATTGATGATGGCGTGCCAGCGATCGGTTCCCTTTTCACGTTCCTGATTGATAAAGTCGATCAGGATAATGGCGTTATTCACCACCACTCCCGCCAGGGCAACCACCGATATCAGTGTATTCAGTCCGAAAGAGAGGCCGGTTACCAGCAAGCCGATGATCACGCCGATGAAGGCAAAGGGGATGGTCATCATCACGATCAGGGGTTGGACGTAGGAGCGGAACTGGGAGGCCAGGATCGTAAAGATCACAAGCAGGGCCAGCAGGAAGGCTCTGCCCAGAGAGGCATAGCTCTTGCTCTGTTCTTCCTGGATGCCGCCATACTCGATGGTATAGCCGGGATAGCGCTGTTCAAAATTGGGCATCAGGCCCTCTATTCCCCGGCGTCTATTGCCAAAGAGCTGATCCAGCACTTCCTGGGTGGTACGTTTCTTGATCTTGCCGTTTTCTTCGTAGGTGGTGTTTGAGGCTGTAATAGTGGCTACGCGTTTCTTGTCGCGGTGTTCGATGCGGGAAAGGCTATTGACAAATTCAAAATCTGCCAGATCCCGGATGGCTACCAGGGCACCAGTCCGGCTGCGAACTTGCAAGTTCTTCAGGGCTTCCAGTTCCTGGGTATAGCGATCGTCCAGTTTCACGATAATGGGGTATTCATCTATGCCGGCTCCCCGGTATTTGCCCACTTCTGTGCCTGCACTGGCAGTCCGGATTGTGGAGGCGATCTGGGCTACCGTAAAGCCATACATGGAAAGCTTTGCCTGGTTTGGGATAATGCGCACTTCCATCTTGCCAGTATCGAAGCTGTCTTCTATATCTGAGACTCCAGGGATCTTTTTGAGGTTGGATTTGACTGCTTCGCCGATGAAGGCGAGGCGTTCGAGATTCTCACCCTTGATCCGGAGTTCGACGTCGTTACCCACGGGTGGGCCGGATCTGCCCTGGCTGAAGCGATAGGAGTAGAGGCCGGGAAGCTGATCCATAAAGCCGCGGATAGAATTGCGGATCTGGTCGTGAGTGTATTTCATATCCTTGAGATCGACCAGGTCGATATTGAGCTGGGCATAGCTGGAATTGATGATTCTTCTCCCTTCGCTGCCATAGGCGCCTACGTTGCCGACTACGAAGAGGATGTCGTCTTTCTCTTCCATATTGAGGATGAACTCTTCCACCTGGGTAGTGAGTCTTTCAGTTTCTTCCAGGGTAGTTCCGATAGGAGTTTGGAACTGCATTTGAATGGTTTGGGAGAGGGCAGAGGGGAAGAATTCAAATTTGATCAGGCCGGAGCCGAGGATACCAAAGGAGATCAGCAGCATGCCCACTATGCTCCAAAGCGCTATCTGCCGGTGTTTCAGGACAACGGTCAAGGCCCTTTTGTAGCGTTCGACCAGGGGTTTGATCACTTTTGCAGTGCGATCGTTTTTGCTGCTGAGGTGACGGCCAAACTGATGGATGTTATTGGGTAAGACCACCATGCTCTGGAACCAGGAGCCCAGGAGAGCGATTGAGACCACGATCGGGAAGACGGAGAGGAATTGCCCCATAATCCCCACCATGAGCAGCATAGGCATGAAGGCGGCGATGGTAGTGAGAGTGGACGAGAAGATAGGCATGATCACCTGATCCACGCCCATGATGATGGCATCCTTGTGGCAGAAGCCTTCCTCGCGGTAGCGATGGGTGTTTTCCAGTACCACAATGGCGTTATCCACCACCATCCCGACTACTACGATCATGCCAAAGATGGTGAGGTTGTTCAAGGTTATATCAAATAGGGGGATGATGATAAAGGCGATAAAGATACTGAGCGGGATGCCAAAGGAGGCAAAGAGGGCATTCTTCCAGCCCAGGAAGATGAGCAGCGTGATAAAGACGAGGACTATCCCCTTAAATGCGCTGGAGCCCAGGGCGTTGATCCCGTTTTTCACATCGATGGAGCCATCATTACGCACGTCGATCTTGAGGCCTGGAACGCTTTCACGCATCTGTGCCACGTAGTCTCGCACGTCCTGCATCACTTTGATGATATTGCCTTCGGCTCTTTTGTAGAGGAAGATACTGACGGATTGTGAGCCGTTGAGACGGGCAATGGTCTGCGGCTTTTCCAGAGTGTCGCGCACGGTGGCAACTTCACTGATGGTGATGGCTCTGCCTTGAGCATCGGATTGGACGATCATGGAGGCGATCTCTTCCACAGAATTAAACTCACCCAGAGTCCGCACCAGGAATTCGATCTTGCCAAAGCGGGAGGTGCCTCCGGGGATGTTCAGGTTTCGGCCTTGCAGGATACCGGTGAGATCCGAGAGACTGAGGCCGTAGGCATCCAGTCTGGCTTGATCGGCATCGACCCAGATCTGACGCTGACGGGTGCCGACTACATCGACCTTGGAAACGTTGTCTATCGCCAGGATCCCGTCCTCGATGCGTTCTGCTATCTCGCGCAGGGATTCGGCATTAAAATCTCCACCTACTACCACCTGGCCAATGGGATTTACCTCACGCATGTTCAGCCGGATGATGATGGGGTCGAAGGCATCTGAGGGCAGGTCTGTCACCTTGTTCATCTCCCGGCTTACCTCGTCGAAAGCCTTCTCGGGATCCTTGCTGGATTCGAATACGACTCTGATGGTGGCCCTGCCTTCTTCAGCAGAAGAGGCTATATAATCCAGTCCCTCGATTCCGCCCAGGGCAGTCTCGATTTTGGTGACAACAAGCTGCTCTATCTCGGCAGGGGAGACGCCGGGATAAACCACAAAGACGATGATGCTGCCAAAATCAACTGCCGGGTACTCCTCTCGGGGCAGAGTCATCATGGAGAAGAGCCCGAAGATCAGGATGGCGATTGTAAGCATGTTGATCAGGACTGAGTACCTGATCGAGATCTTTGCTACTGATATCATCTGCCATCTCCCTTACTTGCGGATCTGGACTTTGATGCCGTCTTCAAGATTCTCGGCTCCGCTGGTAACAATTTTGTCTCCAAGATCTACTCCAGAACGCAGAACTACGTTTTCACCGATGACCATCCCGAGTGAGACCTCTCTCCGCTTTACAATGTCTTCCTCTTCCACCACATACACGTAAGTCCTGCCAAATTCGGTAATGATATTGGTGAGCGTGGTATAGAGCAGGTTTTGATAGCTGTTGCTGAGGATTCTGGCACTTACGACCATGCCCGGCAGGAGCTTGCCGTTGTTTTTGAGCTCTATCTCGATCGGATAGGTGGCAGAGCCTTGCAGGGGACTGATGCCAAAGGCGCGGATAGACGCCATGATTGGCTCTTCGGAGCCGGGATAGCTGATCTGTACTCTTTGGCCTTTGCGAATCTTGCCGATCTGGGTTTCGCCCACACCGGTCTTGAGGATCAGAGTGCTGGCGTCAATAATAGTGGCGACGGGCTGGCCGGGATTGATCAGTTGTCCCGTGCTAACATTTAGATAACTGATAGTACCAGCTTCAGGAGCACTGAGATAGGAGCTCTCGTAAGCCAATCTGGCGGCTTCCACATTAGCTTTTGCTCCATCCAGGGCGGCTTGAGCTCCCTTGAGAGCAGACATTACAGAATTGAACTCGGCATCAGATATCAAGCTACCCCTCTTCAGATTCTGGGTGTAAGTGGCGTTTAGCTGGGCATTTTCAAAGCCGGATTGAGCAGAGAGCAGAGCTGCTTCAGCTTGCTGGAGCCGGATGCGATAGACGTCGTTTTCCACTCTCCCGATTCTCTCTCCCTTGGTTACAGTGTCTCCCAGCTTTTTGTAAAGCTCCAGGATTCGGCCGCTAGTCTCGCTATTCATCGTGATGTTGACTATGCCTTCGAGCTTGCCGGAGACGCTGATAAACTCATCTAGAGTACGAGGGTTTAGCTCTTCTATCATTACCGGTGGAAGCTCATCTTTGGCAGAGCCCCGGGCACCGGGTTTATCGCTTTGTTTGTTGCAGGAAGCAAGTGCAAGCACCGCTACCATCAGGATCAGTAAGCTTCTTCTGAACATTTATTCCTCCATGGATCTATCAGGATTTCTTCTATTTGGTTCGTCGTTAACGGAGCCAGACCGCAGTGTGTTTGCCCTGAGGCCCTGCTCAAAAACTGTGTAGATAACATCTTTATCGGTGCTGCCAAGGAGCTGCATCAATTTGCTCTGGCTCTTCCACCAGTTGTGTTCGGCATTCAGGAGAGCGCTCTCTGCAGCATAAAGCCTTAGCTCCGCATTGATCAGATCCAGGGCAGAGACGAGGTTCATCCCGTATCTGTACTCCATTTGCTGATAGCTGGTGCGGGCATATTGGGCAGAGAGAGTGGTGGCTTTTAGCTGTCTGGCACTACTAAAGAGGTTGAGGACAGCGGCTTGCATGGCCGTCTTGATCCCGGCTTCAGCGCTCTGGATGGCATAAGCTGCAGAGCGCATCTCATGATAGGCTTTGCGGCTATTGGCGTAGTTTGTGATCTGAGGTAAGAGCGGCAGTGAAGCTGTGAGGAGGATCTGGTTTTGACCGCTAAACTTGTAGCGATCTATGCCGTTTTCATCAAACTTCCTGCTGCCTGTGAGGATCAGGGAGGGCAGGAAATTGTTTTTTGCAATGCTATATCCTCGTTTGGAAAGCTCGGTATTGGCCTCCAGGATTTTGAAGCTGGGGTTGTGGAGCCTGGCGTATTCATTAGCGCCTTCAATAAAGGCATGTGCAGCTCCCACATCGAGCTGCATATATTTTAGGAGTCGGTCTTCTTTGGAAACTCTGAGAGAAACCGGTTCCGGGAAGAAATCTACATTTAAGTAGTTTGCCAGATCAAGCTGAGCAAGCTGAAGAGCAGCTTCCGACTGGATCCAGGAGACCTCAATCGAGGCATGTTCTGCCTGGAAGAGGGTGAAATCCGCTTCTGATATCAGGCCACTCCGTAGCCTGGCCTCTGCTTTCTCCAGATTTTCAACAGCAGCATTCATCTGGATACCACTGAGCTCATGCAGGTTTTGCAGCAGGAGCACGGAAAGGAATTTCTCTTCTACCTCAGCCAATAGCTTGAGTTCCTGGTTTTGCAAGGATTGCTGGGCCATCTCCTCGGAGATCTGGGATATCTTGTATGCCTGCCACAGCTTTCCTCCCATAAACAGGGGTTGAGAGAGATTGAGGGAGACACTGCGCAGGTCGTTATTGAGGGTAAAGCTACTTGCTCCGGCTCCCACAGTAGTCGCAGGATCCATATAGATATAGGAGCCGCTGAGGCTAAGAGTGGGGAGCATGGAGCCCAAGGCTGCTCTTCTAGCCCAGGTAGCGGCCTCCAGTTCAGCCTTTTTCTGCTGGTATTCAGAGTTGTTTTCCAAGGCCAGCGCTCGGGCCTGGTCCAAACTAATCATATCGGCATTGAGGATCAGAATAGCCAGGCTCATCAGGATTATGAGCATTCTCTTTTTCAATGTTCTTCTCCTTCGTTCAGGAAATAATCTTCGTATTTATTCTCTTTTATAGCATTTTCCAGTTCTTCAATCGTCTTGAGCTGTACATCTTTGATCCGATCTCCCAGATCAAAGAGATGCTGGTGAGCAAAGGGAGCCCGGCATCCAGATAGTATTTCATCGCAGTGTTTCATCGCTCCCAGACGGGTGAGAGTATTCAGAAAAGCCTTGTACTTTCCTATCAGCTCCAGCATCTCGGATTTGCTAAAGATGTTGTTTGCAAAAGATATAGCCGTCCAGAAATCCTGAGGAGTATCCAGCTCTTCGCTGATGGCTTTACTCAGGAGCTCATGCAGATAACATCTGCCAGAGGGAGTGAGGGTATAGACCTTGCGGGGAGGGTTGTTCCCTTCGGTTAACTCCTGGCCGCTGATGTAGTGCTTTGCTTCCAGGGTTTGCATCGCTTTATAGATAGAGGGAAGCTTGATCCCCGTCCATACTAAAAACTTGCGCTCGGATATTATCTGTCCGATTTGGTATCCATGCATGGGCTGGTTGTTCAAAAACCCCAATACTACCATATGTACTTTGGACATTGTGTTCTCCTTTCAATCTATTCACATAGATATTATTCAACTTTCTAATATATACTACTGAGACTAGCATATCCTGCAAATTCTTTTTTCAAATCTCCGGCAGTTTGCCCGAATTTCAGTACAAAAGCCTTCTTCAATCCCAAGAAAGTAAAAAACATTTGACACTCTCGCATTCAGATAAAATTCTTGATCTTCAAGACTAAAGAGGTGGGATAGATGCATAAACCTGTGAATCATTCAGGCGTCGATCTAAGGACTAAACAGAAGCTCAGGAGCATATTGATCTTGTGCGCACTATTTTCAGTATCGCTTCTCAGGGCAGAAGAATCCAGGCTGAGGTTCGAGCTTCACGGTGGCCTGGCAAAAAATACTGTATTATCAGAAGAAGAGTCTTATCTTGCCTACAACAAATACCCAAAGCTAGTAGGAAACTTTGGTATTGGCCTGGGATACAGGATAAGTGATCATCTCGAGCTCTATTCATTTCCACATCTTAAGACGCGCTATGTAGAAAACAGCCTGAACTACGGTACCCTGACCACCCGAGCTAAATATATCGATATCCCTCTGGTCTTGAGGACAAAGATAAACAACCTGGAGTGGGGAGCTGGGCCCTCTCTGGCCTTAAGTGTCGGAACTCAAAACAGGAGATCAGGCCAATATCCCAATATCAAGGAAAGCCCGGTTTTGATCCCGGGTTATGTGATTTCTACTACGTTCAGGGCAACCAATAATCCAAACTTCTTTGCCCACCTCTACTACAAATGGGATCTAATCCCCTTTTCGGAATCCGGGGATTACAAAAAAAAGCATGAAAGCGGTGGCCTGAGCCTGGGGTATACGTTTTCTGGAGTTAATCCACTAGTGGACTTGTTTCCCATCACTGGCGAGATGCTGGATAGTAATGAACGCGGCTTTCAGGCTGGACTGAGCCAGCTCAATTTGGGCACTCACAGTGTTTACATGCCCCGTATTAGCTTGGAGAAAGTCAGTCACAAAGATGGTAACTGGTCTTTGGTGAGGTCCAGCACCCTGGGAATTTTGCGGATTGTGGATGGATACGAGAGTGTAAACCTCATGCGAGCAGTCTATCAAAACCAATTGAGCTATCGTTACCACTTTGTGGAACCATATATTGCTCCCGGCATCGGATCCGAAGCCTTCTTCTACCACGACTCCCAAGGACCTCAAGACCCCATGGATGAACGGATTAGAATATTTGCCCTGGCTTATCCCATCCTTAGCGCAGAGGCAGGATGCCGGCTCCATCTCAACGAAAAGCTGAACCTGGTTATTTTTATAGAACGCAGTATCAACTTGCTTTACAATACTGATTTTGGATTTGGAGCAGGCCTGAGCTATCGTTATAAAAGAGTTAATGAATCTGAAGAGTAGGCTCAAACGTACGAGGTTGGAAGATGAGTAATATAATCATTACAACGAGAAGAAATCAAGCCCCCAAGGCTGCCTTCATAAAGATAGTAACAGTTCTTGCCCTCCTGATGCTGGGCTCCACTCTCTGGGCAGAAGATTCCCAAAAGGTGGACTAAGCATAACCCCTTGAAACAGCGAGGATTTGTATGAAACGAGTTTATTTTTTTTACTGCCTTATCCTGTATATGGTGTCGAGCCTGGGGGCGGTCCCCAGCAGACTGTTTGTAATTCCCAGACAGGATGTTCAGAATAACACTTTGGGACAGAGCCTGCAGCAGCATCCAGAGAACGGATACCGGATCTACTATCAAAATGATCAATTTATCCTCGCAGACCTCGATCTGGAAGTCCTGCCCTTTATCTCCCCGGAGTACCTGCTCAAGGAGATACAGCTCGAGCCCGGCACTTTCCTGTATCTCTCGGAGAAAAGTAGTAGGGAGGAACTATCAACTTCCCGGGGAGTTCGCCTGGTGTTCGATCTGGGTGAGGTTGCTCTGTATCAAAGCCGGCATAGCCTGATCGAGCTGAACCAGGCTGGGAGTCACAAGTATGTCTCGCTCCCCGCACAGCCGATCAGATTACCTGCAGACTCCAGACGGATGGAAACCAGCTTGCAAAGAGACGCGGAGATTGTCCAGCTCATAAGCCAGATCAGTCCTGATAGTGTACAGGCTCATGTGCAGAATCTGGAAGATTTTCAGACCCGGTATTGCCTGGCCCCAAACAGCCTGCAAGTGGCAGCCTGGATCAGGGATCGCTTCCTGCAGTTTGGGATCGCAGATGTCCAGTTTCAAGAGTTTTACATCCTGGGCGGAACTCTTCAATACAACGTCGTGGCAACAATTCCAGGGACAGAGAATCCCGAGTCCTATGTCTTGATGGGAGCACATTACGATTCCATCTTAAACGGAGATGGCTCCGAAGTCTTTGCCCCGGGTGCAGACGACAACGCCACGGGTGTTGCCTGCCTGCTGGAAACAGCCCGGGTGATGATGCAGATGGGTTTCCAGCCCAAAAACTCAATCCGCTTTGTCGCCTTTGCCGCCGAAGAATTGGGGCTTTACGGTAGCGGCCATTATGTAAACCAGGCTTTGAATGCGGATCAACATATCATCCTGGCCATCAACCACGATATGCTGGGATACAATACTCTGAGTCCGGATCAGTGGCAGGCAAAGATCGTGACCTATGATGGATCGATGTATCATGCCGATCTGGGAGCACAGCTCTTCCATGCCTACACTAGTCTCGGCACTTTTTACGACCAGCACAACAACCCCTCAAGTGATAGCATTGTGTTTTGGAACGCAGGCTATCCGATCACCTATTTCAAAGAGCACACCTATAGCCCCTACATGCATACGGTGCAGGATCTTACGGTATATATCGATGCCGCATATTGCGCGGAGATCATCAAAGGCTCGGCTGCCACGGCTGCCACCTACGGCAAGATGTCTTTACCGCCCCAGGAGATAGAAGTGGCGGATACTGGGACTGGCAATTCACTCCAGCTTTCCTGGAATGGCAGTAGTGATGCTGATCTCTCTCATTACTTGCTCTATCACAACCATAATGGGATCAACTTTACAGATCCGATCCTTATCCCAAACCAGCCAGGACAAATCATCACTTGTCTGGTACCCGGTCTGGTGAACAATCATGAGCGCTATTTTGCCCTCTCTGCGGTAGATATGGACGGCCTGGAAAGCTATCCGGTGTATTTCACAGCGACGCCTATGAGCCTGCCCAGGATGCCGGAAGGATTTATCGAGGAACCGGATTGGCAGCAGGTGCATTTTTCCTGGGAGGCAAATACGGAGCTGGATCTGGCAGGATATCATCTCTATAGATCATCTTTGCCGGATTATCCGGAGCTTTTAGTGGACGGCTTGCTTAGCTCTACCTGCTATCTGGATCAGGATTTTCCAGAGGGAAATAGATATTGGAGTTATCGCCTGTGTGCGGTCGATCTCGACGGCAACGAAAGCGCTTCTACCCATGTAATCCAGACCAGACCTGTAACCTTGAACAACGGTATTCTCATTATCGACAACACAGTTGACAGTAGCGGCAGTTCCCCCTTCCAGCCCAGCGCCGGGCAGGTGAATGCCTTCATGGACTATATCCTCGCTCCCTACCAGAGAGAGGTAAAGGATATGGAAATAGACGTCAATCTCAGGCTTAGCGATATCGGGATCTACCAAAGCATCTTCTGGCATAGTTTTGAGCAAACCAATTTTGAGAGTCTGGTTCAAAACCAGGAGTCCATCCGGCGATATCTAGAGCTGGGTGGCAATATCTTCCTGACGACCTACATGCCCAGCCTGGCAATATCAGGAACCAGCGGCTACCCTGCTGAATATGAAGAGGATAGCTATATCAGTTCCGTTTTTGGCATAGGAGCAGCGGATTTCAGCACCGCAGCCAGGTTTAAGTATGCCCAGGCCCAGGAATCCGGATTTCCAGATCTGAGCGTTGATCCGCAGAAGACAATGGCAGCAATGAACGGGCACATCTTTAGAATCGAATCTATCTCTGGAGTGGGAACGGCTCAAGAAATCTATTTCTATGGCTCGGACTACGAGAATGGCAGCAGTCAGGGAGTTTTGAACGGTTTACCCGTAGGGGTGCTCTACGATTGTAATCCTGGGAAGGTAATCGTGATCAGCTTTCCCTTATACAACATGGATCAGGACGACGCCAGAGCTCTGGCAGAGCACGTCTTTGGCGATATCTTTGGTGCCGCTCTCAGCGGTTGGAACCAGATTGTGGCGTTGTCCTCGCAGCTGGTCTTCTCCTCCATCTATCCCAATCCTTTTACTGAGAGGGTTTGTTTTGAAGTCTTTTCTGGCAATGCCAGAGCTTCCGCAAGCCTGAGTGTCTATAACCTCAAGGGTCAGCTTGTGAGTGTGGCACATCAAGGCCCGATCAAGTCTGGAAAGCAATCTTTCAGCTGGGATGGCTGCGATCTTCAGGGCCAAAGAGTGGCATCGGGAGTTTACTTTGCCCGGCTGGCCAGCAAAGGAGAAGTACAGACCCGTAAGATCCTCTTCCTCAGATAGTTCAGATACCCACGAGAAGACCCTTGCAGGGGGATTCCTGATACTGTTTTAGCGCTGTTTCAGCCAATATGAGCGCGCCTAAAAAACCCTAAAACCCCAAAACCCCAAAACCCTACAACTCTACAACCCTACAACTCCCTTATCCTCCGCCTCGTCTTGGCCTCAAGATCGCCTCGAGATCGCCTCGAGTACTCGAGGCGATCTCGAGGCGAAGACGAGTGGAACACGAGGTAGTGTATCTGGCAGGAGGGGGATCAGGTTGCTCTTTTTCGGATTAGCTTTTGCAGGTCTTTGAGCTGAGAGATCAACAATCCGGTGATGGTGAGGACGAGTCCTGCCACTGTGAGGGGAGTGATCTGATCTCCCAGGAGCAGATAGGCCAGGATCACGGTATAGACGGGGATGAGGTTGGTAAAGATATTGGCTTTGATCACGCCCAGGTTACGAATTGCCCCGGTAAAGAGCATAAAGGCCCCCACGGAGGCAAAGATGCTCATCGCGGCGATTGTCCCCAGCCCCATTGTAGAGTGTTGCATATTGAAGAAGTGGGAGCTGTCGTTGATAATAAACAGGGGCAGGAAAAAGATCATGCCAAAGAAGCTTTGCCAGCTTACGATGGTCAGGGTGCTATATTTGAGGGTCAGGCCTCGTACTGTGATACCATAGAACATTCCGGCAAAGACAGCCAGCAGCAGGTACATGATGCCCTTGATGGTGGCGCTGAGATCCGGGCTCTCAAAGCTGAGCAAGGCTACTCCGGAAAAGGAGACAACAAGGCCCACGATCAGGAGGGGGGTGATCTTTTCTTTGAGCAGCGCCCATGCTCCAAAGGCCGCTACGAGCGGGATTGTACTGATGATCAGGGAGCCCAGAGTCGAAGAAACATATTGCATGCCGTTTGCCTCTCCCAAAAAATAGCAGAAGGGTTCACAAAATGCCACAAGCATAAAGTGAGGCAGATCCTTGCGCTGGATTTTCTCTTTGTGCCGGATGATCAGCATCACGGTAAAGAGGAGGAAAGATGCCAGTACCAGCCTCAAGAGCACGATCTCTATCGGCCTGTACCACTGCAGGGCTATCTTTATCCACACAAAAGTGATCGACCAAAAAAACATGGCCAGGCTGGCATTGAGGTAGGTAAATATATTCTTCATTAAAACTCTTATCCCGTTGATAGTAATGTCAAGCGCAAAATACCTGCTCCGGGTGTCAAGATTAAAAGTAACAAAGAAAAAGCTTGACACGGGCTAAATCTAGCTATACAAATCCTTTACAGGACGCATCCAGACAGCGTTGTGGCCGATAAAACCATTTAAAGGAGACAAAAATGAAGATTATCCAGGTGTTTCAAAGAGAAGAACTAAAGCTATATAGCACTCAGGAGCGGATTGTGGATTTCTTACATGAGCATCTCGATAGATTTAGAGATGATCAGACTTCTATTTCCAAGGCCATAGACTATGCCTTTTCCAATGAAGCCGGGAAAGGTGGCTTCTTGCTGCTGGCCTATGAAGATAATGCTCTGGTGGGAGCGCTGGTGATGAACAGGACTGGCATGGACGGTTATATCCCACCTTATATCCTGGTCTATATAGCTGTGGATGCCGCTCAGCGGGGCAAAGGGATCGGAGCGGCGATCATGAAGGCCGCATTCGAGACTGCCGATGGAGCAATTGCTCTGCATGTGGAATACGACAACCCAGCCAGGCATCTCTACGAGAGGTTGGGATTTACCACTAAATACGCAGAAATGCGCTACGACAGGGGCTAGAATATGGCACAATTGAAGATCCATACAAACAGAATTATTGATAACATCGAAAAGATCGATGCCTTTATGAAAGAGAACCGCAAGCAGTGGTCTCTGGTAGTGAAGGTTCTGGGGAACCACAGGGGAGCTCTGGAAGCGCTTTTGGAGCATAGCTGCATCCTGAATACACATTCGATTGCAGTGTCCCAATGGAAAAATCTCAAGCTCGTAAAGCAGATCAATCCCAATCTCACTACTCTCTATATCAAACCTCCTGTGATCAAAAATGCGGAAAACATTGTCCGCTATGCCGATATCTCTTTCAACAGCTCCTTTCTCACGATCAATGCCCTCAATGAGGCAGCCAAAAAGCTGGGCTTGATCCATCGCATCATCATCATGATCGAAATGGGCGAACTGCGAGAAGGGATCAAGCGCGAGGGGTTGATCGATTTTTATAGTAAAGTCTTCAAGATGAGTAACCTGGATGTGATCGGAATCGGGGCCAATCTGGGCTGTATGATCGGGGTGCAACCCAGTTACGACAAGCTCTTGCAGCTTGTCTTGTACGAGCAGTTGATCGAGGCTATCTTCGATCGCAAACTGGAGCTGATCTCCGGAGCCAGCTCGATCGCTTTACCTCTGCTGGCCAGGGATAAAATCCCCCTGGGGGTAAATCACTTCAGGATTGGCGAGGCAGCATTTTTGGGAACCTCCCCTCTGAATAACAAACAGTTTTGGGGCTTGAATACCGATACTTTTACCCTGGAAGGCAATATCGTGGAACTCTATCGCAAGTCCAATGTGCCAGATGGCATTGTGGGAGAAGCGGCTGTGGGACATTCAGCTTATGAGAGTGAAATCACTCAAAGCGGCAGCAGCTATCATGCCGTGGTGGATTTTGGGGTGCTGGATGTGGATGCCGATACTCTGATCCCGCTGGATCCCACGGTAAAATTCTTTGGCAATAGCTCCGATATGACCGTGTACGACCTGGGTGAAAACCCTCATAAATACGAAACGGGAAAGATCCTGAAGTTCGACCTCAAATACATGGCTGCAGCGCGTTTAATGAGCGCCAGGTACATCGATAAAGTAGTCGAGTAATCAGACTCCATTGCGTGCGCAATAGCGTACAATCGGGCAGATGTCGCATTTGGGTTTGCGGGGGCTGCAGAGGTTTTGGCCAAAGGCCACGATATAAGAATTGATGTTTGCCCAATGCTTGAGGGGCAGGATTTCGCGGAGAGCCATTTCGGATTCCAGGGGGTTTTTGGTATCGATGTAACCCCATCTGTTGCAAATGCGATGGACATGGACGTCGACGCAGATCGCCGGCAAGCCAAAGGCAACGGTTCGAACGAGATTGGCAGTTTTACGGCCCACACCTGGAAGCTTGATCAGATCGTCTATCTCCTGGGGTATATTGCCTCCAAAAAGCTCCTTCAGCACCTTGGGTAATTCCTTCAGGTGTTTGGTCTTTTCGCGGTGAAAGCCCACCTGGTAGATGATGCGATCCAGTTCTTCGGCCTCAATCGTCTCCAGGTCATGCGGTTCGTGAACGACCTGAAAGAGCTTGCTGACCGCTTTGGAAGTGGTCTCGTCCTTTGTCCTGGCGCTCAGAATGGTGGCGACCAGCACTTTGAAAGGATCCTGGGTCTGGGCCTGGATCAAATCCACAATCGGCGTCCTGACGCTGTGAAAGTGCTCTCCCAACCTCTCCATCACTACATCAATATCAAAGCTATCCATCTCTACTCCCAAAAATTTACATTGCCTCTTTTGGCCTCTTGGGATTATTTGTCAAGCTCGATCTGAGCCTTTCGACAGAGCTGGATACCAGGGTCAGGAAGTATCTCCGGATCGAAATCGTTTGTACAAGGAGACCCTTATGTGTGGACGTTTTGCCCAGGTAGTGAAGCACGATAGGCTCAAAAAGCTGCTGGACGAGCTGGAGATTGCCAATCGGGACCAGCAGATCGAGATCAACTATAATGTCTCGCCGACTCAAGCCGTGGCGGCTGTGATGGCAAAGCCCGAGGGGCGGATACTCAGTTTCTTTCGCTGGGGGCTGATCCCTTCCTGGTCTGCTGAGCTGCCCAAGTTTCAGATGATCAACATCCGCAGCGAGACAATCCTCGAAAAGCCAACCTTCCGGACGGGTCTGCTCCGCAGGCGTTGCATCGTGCCAGCCAACGGCTTTTATGAATGGCGAAAGCCGGATAAGACCCCGTTTCTGATCTATCCGCAGGATAAAGGTCTCTTTTATCTGGCGGGGATTTATGACACCTGGACGGGTGCCGATGGCAGCTATGTGCCCAGCTTGGGGATTATCACCACAGCTCCAAACTCCAAAATGGCGGCCCTGCACGATAGAATGCCGGTACTACTAAGCCCTGAAGAGCTTCAGACCTGGCTCAATTTCAATTATACAGATCCCCAGGGCCTCAAATCTCTCCTCAAATCCTGCCCGGACGACTATCTGGAGTATGTCCCCCTTTCCGCCAGTCCTACTCGCGATGTTTCGCCGGTAGATTGGTTCTGAGCCTGGCTTTGGGCTGTATGAAGTTTTGCCCCAAAGATTTATCTTGACCAAAAAAGAACTAAGCTCTTATGTTGAAACTGGGTAAAAAAGTATGATGGATGAAAAGATAAATGTACTTGTGGTAGATGATGACCTGGATCTGCTCAATATTCTCTGTGCCGTGATCAGGGACTTCGGCGACTACAATGTAATCTCTGCCTCAAAGCCAGAAATCGCGCTGCAATGGCTAAAGACCGAGCCTATCGGGGTAGTGATCACTGATATCATGATGCCGGAGATCAGTGGCTTGGAGCTCTTGGAGAAAATCCGCTCCATAGATGATACAATCTCGGTGATCATGATCACAGGGCAGACGGAGCCAGAGCAAATGCGGCGCGCCATCCAGCTAAACGCCTTCGATTTTATCCGCAAGCCTTTCAATGTGGCAGATATCCAGATCGGGATCAAACAAGCTGTGGAAAAACACAAACTCTTGAAACAAAACCTCCGCTATCAGCATGAACTCGAACGCCAGATTCAGATCCGCACAGGGGAGCTTCACGCCGCCAACGGCAAGCTCGAAAAGAGCTATCTCAATACTATCTATGCCCTGATCAACGCCATGGAAGCCAGGGATATCTATACCAAGGGGCACTCGGAACGTGTTACTATCCTGAGTCTGCTGCTGGCAGTCCGGCTGGGGCTGTCCACAGCGGAGCTCAAATTGATCCACTTGGGTGCTCTGCTCCACGATATAGGCAAAGTGGGAGTGTACGATAGGGTTCTGAACAAGAGCGATGCCCTGACCCAGGACGAATTCAGCATGATGAAGCAGCACCCCATCATCGGAGATAAGATTATTACACCTGTCGGGCTGCATAAATCCGTACATGAGATCATACTCCAGCATCACGAATGGGTCAATGGATGCGGTTATCCCTATGGGATCGCAGGAGAACAGATTAGTTCCTTTGCCAAAATCGTGTCAATCGCCGATGCCTTTGATGCCATGACCAGTCAGAGATGCTATCGGGAAGACAAGAGCAGGCTTGTCGCCTTCAAAGAAATCGTTTCAGCCGGGAATACTCAGTTTGACCCAGACTATGCCCAAATCTTCTATGACAATAGAGTAGAGATAATCAATGAGTTTTATGATAGATCCACCATTGCCAGATTGCTCTTGGGTAAGAGTAGCACAAATGCATACACATCCATTACGGAGCTTAATCTTATGGAGTAATTATGTTGCCAGACCTTATTGGTGTTTTAGCTTTTAATGCTTTCATTCTTTTGTTTGTGGGGATATTCTATGATCTGGTGACCAGAACTAACCGGATCCAGCTATGTAACCAGATCCTGTATGGCTTGGTGATTGCTTTTTGGGGTGTGGTGCTCATGTCCGTCCCCTGGAGCTTCAGGCACGGCATAAACATCGATGCCCGTACGATTCTGATCAGCCTGTCAGGGGTTTTCTTCGGGACAATTCCGACTATCATTGCCATGGCAGTTTTGATAGTTTACAGGCTGTTGATAGGTGGCCTGGGAATCATTCCTGGTGTTCTGATGCTACTTTCATCGGGAGTACTGGGCTTGCTGTTCAGGAAGTATTACTTTCAGAAAGGACAGGAAATAAAGCTCAGAGATCTATATTTACTGGGTCTTGTGACTCATGTCGTGATGCTATTGCTGGTCTTCCTCTTACCTGGAGAGTATTCCAGAGAAGTCCTCAAGAATGTTAGCCTGCCCATTATTATTGGCTATCCCATCATAACAATGCTATTGGGTTTTATGTTGCAAAACCACTTCCAGCGCAATTCTCTTCATCTGAAGATCAAATCCAGCGAATACAATTTCCGTCAGCTCTTTTTACTGGCGCCCATGCCGTATCAGTCCCTGGATGAACAAGGATATATTCTAAACGTCAATGATGCCTGGCTTCGGACGCTGGGATACGATTTGAAGGACGTGCAGTTCAGAAATTTCAGCGAGTTTCTCCATCCGGATGATGGGTCTCATTTTGAAGTTAACTTCCCCAGATTCAAAGAGATTGGCGAAGTAAGCGGAGTAGAGTTTCGGATGCGGAAGAAGAGCGGAGAATACATTCAAACCTCTTTCAACGGTAGAATTGTCCGTGATCAGGCCGGTAGATTTTTGCATACCCAATGTATGTTTGAGGATCTCACCCAGCGTCGGATGACGGAGCAAGCCCTGAACGAGAGCCTGGGCTCTCTGCAAAAGCTCTTTGATAATGCTCCCATGGGCATATTTAAGACCACTACAAAGGGAAGAGCACTTCAGATTAACAAGGGTTTTGCCAAAATCCTGGGTTTTATAAGCGTCCAGGAGGCTTACGACTATATTGCCCTGCCCGACACCCCCTTCTTTGTAGATGCAGCTCAGAGGGAACGCTGGGTAAGCGCTGTATTGACCAATGGGAAAGCAGAGAACTTTGAAATGCAGGCCTATCGTAGCGACGGCACGATTGTCTGGCTATTGCTAAATGCCGCCTTGGGAGATTGCCTGGGAGGATCTGAGTATGTAATTGACGGCTTCTGCATAGATATCTCCGATATGATAATGGCAACCGATGAGCTGCGAACTGCCGAAACCATCATGAGGAACGTCTTTGAATACATGGGTAGTGGCTGCGGAATCTACGCAGTAAAAGGCGATGGCTCCCGTGGGAGTGACTATATCATCAAGTTCTTCAACCGCGAATCTCTGGCCCACGAAGGCAAAGATGCCTCGCAAGTTATCGGAAAGTCTCTTTATGATCTGCGGCCGGAGATAGACGATTTTGGTCTTATCCAAATCATGCAGAAAGTGTATCAAACGGGAGAACCCACCTATCTGCCTCCCACTCACTATCAAGATGATAGATTTGACAACTGGTACGACAACTGGGTGTTCAAGCTTCCCTCCGGTGAAGTCGTGACGATTTACAATGATGTCACCGAGAGAGTTTTACTGCAGGAGAGTCTCAAGGGTAATAACCTCATGCTCGAGAAAATGGTAAGTGAACGAACCAGACAACTCGAATCCATCAATAGGGAGCTGGAGGCTTTTACTCACTCCGTAGCTCACGATCTGAGAGCACCGCTCAGGTCTATCCAGGGTTTCTCCAGCATTCTGGCAGAGGATTACAAAGAGAAGCTCGATTCAGACGGCATGCACCTCGTCGATACTGTGATCCGGAACATCAAACAGATGGACAAGCTCATTCTGGATCTGCTAGCGCTCTCAAGGCTTTCCAGAGCAGATCTTAAGCTGGTGCAGACAGATATGGCTGCGTTGGTACGGGAGTGTCTACACGAAGTGTCCGACCCGCGCGAGCTGGGGCAGTTTGAGCTGGAGATTGCTGATCTTCACAGCGTTGCCTGTGATCCCAAGCTTATCAAGCATGTGTGGATGAATCTGATCGGCAATGCCATCAAATACACGCTTCCCAAAGCAGAAAAAAAGATCTGGATCTCTTCCCATCAGGAACAGGATAGGATTGTCTACCAAGTCAAGGACAGCGGCGTTGGCTTCGACGATAAATATGCAGAAAAAGCTTTCCAACTCTTCCAGCGGCTGCATAGCCAGGACAAGTTCGAAGGTACCGGAGTGGGCCTTGCCATAGTGCATAGATTGATCGCCAAACATGAAGGAAGAGTCTGGGCAAAAAGCAGCGTCGATGCAGGAGCAGAGTTCTTCTTTGAAATTCCAATCGGCAAGGTGCAAGAACAATGAAGCTGCTAGTACTTCTGCGTAGCAGATTCTCTGAACTGCTCTTTGCAGTGGTAGCCCTCTTTTCTTTCTACTCCCTGGCCATCTGGATAGTTGATTCTCAAAGAATTGTGGACACCAGTCTTGTCTATGTCCCTGTAGCGCCTCTGACGGCGCTATTGTTTCTCTTGATGAGCCTGGTAATGCTGATCTCCGGCTTTACCTGTGGGGACACCCGCAGCAGGTGTTACTATGTCCTGGCCATGGCTATAGTAGTCCAGATCGTTAGCATTGCAGTCTTGCTACGATCCTATAATCCACAAGTATTCTCGCTTGAAGGTTTTATCTTTCCGTTTGAGGCCATGATTAATGATAGATTGCTGGGCAGGATGTCCCCTGTCACAGCCATCCTCTTTATCAGTAGCTCAATCGCTATATTTCTAGCTTTTACAAGGCTCAGGGACAACCGTTTTTTGAGGCAGGCAGCCTCTTTTGTGGCGCTGGGCGGCATGCTCACCAGCCTTTTCATCTCCTTGAGTTATATCACGGAGGTTCCTCTCTTTTATGGTTATCTCAAAATCCCGGTTGCGCTCAATACTGCCATCATGTTTGTGCTCGTAAAT
Organism: uncultured Candidatus Cloacimonadota bacterium; assembly: GCA_964652645.1. GTDB lineage: Bacteria > Cloacimonadota > Cloacimonadia > Cloacimonadales > Cloacimonadaceae > CAZZCS01. Next base: position 24,632 of record CAZZCS010000021.1, read on the forward strand.
ACTGCCATTCTGGCAAGGCTTCCCAATAACGTCTGGCCCCACAGTTTGCTAAATTTCCAAAAAGATACAATCTCAAGCTCTGCTCATTTATTCAAGTACGGAATGCTCTCGGCCTTGGGCTTTTTGATCGTCAGCATCGGCTCGACTGCCATTCTTTACCTCAGATCAGAATCTCAAAGCTTCAAGGCAAACGTCAGAGAGCATCTGCAAAGCATCTCCAAGCTCAAAGAAGAACAGATTCAGTGGTGGATAAAAGATAAGATTAGCGACACTGCCGTCTTGGAAAGTAATCTATTTTTGTACGAATCCGTAGATGATGTGCTGTCTCACAAGGCAAGCAGAAACGGCATAGATCGCCTATCTGCCTACATGGTGGCCTATATAGCAAACCACGATTTCTGTTCAATGGCCCTACTGGATACATCCGGTAACTCCTTGCTGGCAGTTCCCAAGCATCTCAATTTTGAGAACCTGGCCATCAACCCGGATTATAATATAGCGATCAGCAAACCCGGTACCTTCATGACGGATATTGAGTTCGATCACGAGACCAGAGGCATGGCAGGACACACCAAGCACATCAGGATCTTCGTCCCAATTATGGAGCGTAATAGTTACAACCCAGTCATTAAAGGAGTCTGGCTACTGCAGATTGACCCCCAGATATACCTGTATCCCTTCATTCAGTCCTGGCCCACCCCAAGCAAATCCGGTGAGACTCTTCTGATCCGACAGGAAGGAGATGAGGTCGTTTTTTTGAACGAGCTGAGGTTCAAGAAAGATAGCGCCCTAAAGTTCCGTTTGCCTGTCAATACTGATATGAGACTCCCTGCCGTGCAAGCGGTTATGGGCAGAGAGGGAACCTTTGAGGGAATCGATTACAGGGGTAAGCCAGTACTGGCTCATCTGAGCAACATCGAGCAGAATAGCTGGTACCTGATTACCAAGGTCGATCTGGAAGAAATCTATGCCCCTCTCCGCGCAAAGGGAATCCTGACAGGATCCATACTCGTAATTCTAATCTTGTTTTCGACCTTCATCGTAGGTATGTTGTACAAGCGGAAAGAAGACGCAGAACAACTCAAAGTAGGGCAGCAGTGGAAAACTACCTTCGATTCCGTACAGGATGTGATCTGGTTGTTGGATGCAGATTTTAACATAATCCGTGCCAATAATGCGACCCTTGATGTGTTGGGTGAAACGCCAGAGCAGGTAGTGGGGAAGAAGTGCTGGTCCATAGTGCACAAGACCACCGAGGCACACGAATCCTGCCCCCATCGACAGATGCTTGCGCTCAAGGCCAGATCCTCTGTCGAGCTCAAAAACGGGGATAGATGGCTCTTTGTATCTCTGGATCCCATCCTGGATGCAGAACAAAAGGTACTGGGAATCGTCCACATCATCAGGGATATCACTGCCCAGAAAGAGGCAGAGCTCGAGATCGATACGCTCAATGCCAATCTGGAACGCCTCGTCAGGGAGCGCACAGCCCAGCTCGAAGCATCAAATAAAGAGCTGGAGGCCTTCTCTTATTCCGTCTCTCACGACCTTCGTGCTCCCTTGCGGGCCATAGATGGGTGGGGACAGGTATTGCTAGAGGATTATTCTGCCAGCCTCGATGCAGATGCCAACGCTATCCTGGATAGAATCCGGGCGGAAACTCAGAGAATGGGAAATCTGATCGATACTCTGATTACCCTCTCCAAGGTGACGCGAGCAGAGATGAGCTCCAAGAATATTGGTCTTTCTGAGATCGCCAGTGAGGTCTCAGCCCGGCTATTGGAGCTTCATCCGGAATGGCAGGGCAAGATCACCATCCAGCCCAATCTGAAGGCCGAAGCCGATGAAAGGCTCATTGAAATTGTGTTGCAAAACCTGCTTTCAAACGCAATCAAGTTCAGTGCTAGAACCGCCAAACCCGAGATCGAATTGGGCAGCGCAGTTTCAGATGGCAATGAATCTTTCTTCATCAGAGACAATGGCGTGGGCTTTGAGATGAAGTATGCAAACAAACTCTTTGGCACCTTCCAAAGGCTGCATAAAAGTACAGAGTTTCCAGGCATTGGAATCGGACTGGCCATGGTAAAACGCATCATCGAACGCCATGGCGGCAAGATCTGGGCCGAGTCAGAGCCAGGCCTATATACTATTTTTTACTTCACTTTAAAGGAGAATTTATGACGAACAAGATTATCCTGCTGGTCGAAGACAATCCAAACGACGTTGAGCTTACAAAAAGAGCCCTGAAAAAGAACAATCTCTTGAACGAAGTAGTAGTAGCAGAGGACGGAGTAGAAGCGCTGGACTACCTCTTTGGCACCGGCGAATATGCCGATAAAGACAAAATGCCTCTGCCGACCCTTATCCTGCTCGATCTCAAACTGCCACGGGTAGATGGACTCGAAGTCCTGCGGGAGATCCGGAAGAACCCTCGCACCAAGAGACTCCCCGTGGTAGTGCTCACCTCCTCCAAAGAAGATCAGGATTTGATCGCAAGCTACGATCTGGGAGCCAATAGCTACATCCGCAAACCCGTAGATTTCAAGCAGTTTACAGAGGCAGTTCAAAACCTCGGGCTCTACTGGCTGGTGCTGAACGAGCTAGCCCCGGAGATGTAGTATAGGTCCGTGGCATAGCATTCAAATGCTACGATTCTTTAAATAGAACACGGATCCCCAGGATCTAATTTGGAGTTAAAAGTTAAAGGAGCTGCGCATTTCAATTGAGAATTGAGAATGGAGAATGGAGAATTAGCTGCGCTCTATCGATTTACAATTTACGATGTATAATGTACGATTGGCTGCGC
>CAZZCS010000022.1:0-24955 GCA_964652645.1 uncultured Candidatus Cloacimonadota bacterium
CAAGCTTTTTCTGATCTCCGGCTTGGTCTTGATACCAGATGATGGGGATTGCTCTTGCAACGTGACAACGAAATCTGCAAATTGTGCAGCGAAATCTGCAAACTGTCGCATCGTAGCTCATCATTACTCATCCTTACCAAGACCCCATTAGGTAGTTTTTGACAGGATTTCTGCAAATAAGATCACCGAAAACTTCAAATTGTGACAGGATTTCTGCATATCAATTCATTGGTTTAGATATCACTCGCAACACCTAACAACACAGCTACCTGCTCTGCTTCAGAGATCAGACCAGATTTCGAGTTTTTTACGGCTGTTAGCTGCTCTTTTATGGATACATAGTTATCGTTCTCAATCAATGTAATAAGGTATTGGCTGTGAGTTTTGTACATATATTCCAAGTTAAAGATGTGCTCTTTGTTCTTCAAATACAATTGATAAAACAGACCTATCCATTTGTATGCCAGCTCACGATCACCCAACACATTAAACAATACAACCAGAAGAGTTACACTTGTAATCAAATAATCGTATGACCAAGCCAGGTGCAGTTGAGGGTAATTGTACCACAAATTCTCGAAGGTTAATGGTAGTCCGCTTGTTTCATCATTTAGTTCTAGATTGTCGCTTTTAGAAACCTCACAGATCCAAACATTTTTAATATATAAGGTAACCCGAATCAATATGCTCTTTTCAGTATCATTATATACTGTGGGATCGAAGTTTAGCTCTTTTAGCCCGTAAAGAAATCCCTCTGATAGCTCTTTCACGGCTTCAATTACTTTGCTTTGAGAAAGATAAAGAGCTGCCATAATTTGAAAACAGTCAATTTTCATCTCATTCTTTAGGTAAGCATTTCGTCTAGTAGTCTTAATCATGTCAGCAACATATACGGTTTTATCGTGCAAAAGTGATCGTGATGTTAAATGAGCTAACTGCTTGATTTTGAAGTACAAGTCAATTACTCTGGTATTGTTTTTGTCGGGTGTGTAGCTGTTCAATGCATTTTCAAACAGAAGACAAGCAAAATCATCTTGGGATTTTCCAAGATTCGCAAGGTACAATTGGGACGCGTATGTTGAATAAAGGTAGTACCTAGATTCAGGATCTAAATCATGATAATTTTGAACTAACTGAGAGTAAATCACAGATACCTTATTAATCTCTTTTAGTTCCTCACCATGTATTATCAATTCGTTTTTAGCAATAGCAATCCTCATGGAAGTACTTTCAATTTCATCAGAAATTGATTTAGCTCTTTCTAAAACAGATAGACAGTATTGGATTTGATCCATTGTCCTTTGGCTCTCATACAATCTGAGATAAACTGCTTCGAATATGCTAAATACTTGTTCGTCGAACACAGAAGATTTGAAGAGTCTTAATTTCATAACGATGCTAAATGTTGATGCTGTCTCAAAAACCTCATTGAATTGCTCTAAGTCAAAATTCAATGAACAAAGCCAGAAATAGTTGATGAACATATCGAGAATATCAGTGCTTCCGCTTACTTTCAGTATTGAATCTTTTAAGTTAGCAGAATACAGCTTGCTATTCTGATCATCTACTACTGCTTGAATGCTGTCTATATTCTGGTGAGCTATGTTTACTACTCTAAGGTATAGTCCAACATCAAGATTGTTAGTTTTTGTAAGTAATCCTAGGATGCTCATAACAGACATATAATCGAACTCGCCGGGTAAATCTAACAACCAGATCAAGTCGTCTCTGATAAATGTGCTATCCTTCCCTAATCTCTCGCCAATGCATAGTTGGAAAAATCTGATCTGAGCTTGTATGCTTATCGGTACAAGTTCTGGGATGCTCTTAGATGCCCATAAAGGTATAAGCAAGAAATCGTCAGCTACCATGTTAAAGACGGCATCAGGTGCATCCAATAATGCCAATGTTACTATAAAACACTCACTTAGCAATAAGTTGAAGTCATTCAGCTTAATGGCATACGTTATTACTGAATTCGATGTTAAAACATCTATTCTTTTCCCTCTTGCATGAGTTATGTTATGCACGCGATTCTGCCATATCTGCCTTTTATCAGATTCAGAGATATACTTCTCACCCATTCTTTTGATTAACGGATTAATGGAGTATAAGCCTTGTGTCTGATCAAGCCATATCCCGGCAACCTGTTGGAGAGCTTTATCCAAATTGGATGTAACAGGCGGTAATTCAGATAACTGGGATATTGTATTCATACTAATGGGCTCTAATAATAGATCTAGCTTGTAAATGAGATTTCTAGCATCGTCATCAACAGTATTTTCAATAAACTCTGTTCGAATGTAATTTATCGAATTTGAAGCATATCTTTCTCTGATAACATTTTCAATGGTTTGAAAGTTTCCAAAATCCCAGTTTGATTTATCCAGATATTCAATTAAGGTCTTCACTAATACTGGGTTGCCATTGGTTATATTTGCTATCAACCGTGCAAATTGCCTATTACCTTTTGATTCTAGATATAGTGCGATATCCTTATGTGAGATAGGTGGGATTTTGTAGTAATGAGCAGAGCTCAGATTGAATTTTGGATTCAGATTCGAGGTTAATGCATTAATACATATCAAATTCCCAGCCTGTACATGAGCAGAAATAAGATCATTTAATACATTAATCTCCATCTCTGTTGTTAATGTGGCTGGCAGGTTATCTATGACCAATAAAGAGTTATTCTTCTTGATCAATGAAGAAAAACCCTTCATCGTGGTAAGATCGAATTTTTTTTTCAATCTCTTCCCGTAATACTCGACAGCATGAATGAATGAAAATTGCCCCACAATTGGGATGTAATGTAGTTGATAATCTAACAGCTTGGATAGCGACAATGATAGAATCGTCTTCCCTGTATACCGCCCCCCGTACAGCACAACTATGGGTGATTCAGAGAGCAACTTCTTGAGCTGTTCAATATCATTATTTCTAGTTATATGATTGACGGGAAGAGGTGGTTCATAATATGTATAAGGAATTTCATCTAAATGATTACTGTGTCTTGAAGCAAGATCAAACAAAGACGGCTTACCCACATTGATGTTCTGTACAACCGTAGAATTGATAATGTCTCCAGCCGCCTGAATGGCGGTTCCAGTATTAATCTGTTTTGTCGAACCTTGAAACAGATTGCTTAACTTCTGAAGCATGTACATCTCCTCCAATTTGAATTGCATTACCTTTGGTGTTCTTGAGGGAGATTCTCTTTTTCGACACTACACTAACTCCCTTCTTTACTCCAATAAATGTTAGTATGGCTGACACTATTACAATAAAAGGTTTTAACAGCCATGAATAACTGCTGACTAGCTGTGCAAGATTCATCTTATTCTCCTTATAATATCAAAACGTGGTTTTTGAATGATGTATATTTGCAAGCAATATGTCGTAGATTGTTAATCAAGCATGCTCCGAAAGATCACTTTATCTTTATCTGAAAGTTCATTATATCTCTCCACCAACCACTCAATCTTGATCTCACTCAGCCTTTTATCAAGAGCCGTTCTTATCTTCTCTAGCTTCTTCAAATGAGCATCAGTAACATACGCTGGTGGACTAGATAGCTTATTCTGGAGCTGGTTGGCCGTTGCAACATCCATTTCTGGAATATCCGGTTCAATTGCTAGGATCTCATCTATCCATTCCTTACTAAGCTGTTTACGAGAATCAGATATGGTTTTGACAATGCTCTTGATCACATCTTCGGGTAGCCATGGAAGTTCATCCTCAGCAAGCTTGGAGACTGTCTCTTGTTCAACTTCTGTAGAGAGTGTATCAAAAGAACTCCATGTTAGGTTAATGTCGCTTAATCTACCGTATGATCGTTTAAACTGATGTAGTGCCTTTTTTAATATATGAAAGTCTTCCAGGTCCGATTCCAGTCCATCGTAGGCTCTGATGAGAGAATCAAGTTCCTCCAACAACTCATCTATTGAATCCTCAGTTGTTATCTTAGACTTCCATACCTTATCCGCTCTTTTCGTGATTTCATTTTCGGCTGTGGTTAGAGAATCATAGAAGTCTTTGAGGCCTTTTCTTACAACCTGCAGTTCATTAAGGTTGATTCTCTGAAACATGCCCTTGAGCTTACTGGCATAGCTTTTGGCTACATCTTTGGCTGTCCTGATATCTTTGAGTCTACTGGTGCCAAGGACACCATGGCTGATTCGTATCCAATTATCAACCTCACTAATCAATCTACGAGCTTCTGCCACATCTTCTACCCGACGAATCAATGATCTAACTCGAGCATCAAGATTACTGGCTTCATTATCAAGTCCGAGATCCTCCAGATTAGGTTTGACCTTATTCAGCATCAGATGCTTAAACTCTCCCACATGATCAGGAGATTCGGATTTGGGGCTAATATGAGCAAGCCAATCCGGAAACACTTGGATAATAGTCTGTCTGCCTTCAACCAGAACCGGTCGCATATCATCGATCTGTTCGTCTATCCACAGAGGTTTTTCAGATTCTAGCTTAGCTATTAAGCGCTTTAGAGAAGAGCAGCCCCAAGATAATGGGATAACATTTCCACTCTCGGTATTATTCTTGATCCTCATTACCGCATCGTCTTTTGCTTCTTCCATTTCATCAATTTTCTTTGCTGATTCATTTGCTTGCTCAGTCAGTCTTTGCTCTCGATGAAAAAGCTCTGGCGGCACGGGAAGTTTTTCTTTGAGAACTTCAGATCGCTCCATGCAATCTACACGGGCTATGTGGCTATCTGCCTGCTCCCACTCGTCTAGGAGGGCTTCCCACTCAGAAGTGTCATCAGATCTGAGGAGTAGATAAGCATCGTCCAAGACAGACGGATTGAAGTGTCTTGATCTGATAAGATTGTCCCCTGCCCACCCATTGACAGTTGTATACTGTTGATTTTTGAATACGTTCAAGGTGTTGCTGCGTGGGGAGATATAAACGCTCAAGAATAATCCGGCTGAGTCTAGATTAGCTCCAAAGGGCGGCTTGATCATGGTGTCATACATTTCGCGCAAGGACAGCATCCGTTCTTGTAGTATCTCATCCCATTCGATCGAAAGTTTCTTTAGAATGTTATTGGTAGGCCGTCTGTTGATTTTCCCATTTGCGGAGAATATACCCCAAGCATCTTTGAGAACGCTGTTTGCCCTATTCTTGTCTTTTACCGGTTTTGCCATTACCGTGCTATAATCCAGTGTTGAGTGCATCAATTCCCTGGTCAGCATGGAACATGTGTCAGCAGCGTTTCCTCTAGAGGTGGCAAAGCCATCAAAAGGAAACAGAATAGGATGAGTGTAGATTTGTTTGAACAGCTCTGTTGCTGCCCTACTCAGTCTCAATCCTTCCATTTGCTTTCCGCCCAGCGAGATATACCTCTTCTCTTTCAATAGGGCTTCTACAGCTTCTTGTATAGAACGTTCGATTTTCACGCGATGTGATTCAACAAGATTGCCGAATTTTGCTAGTTCTTCGTTGGAGAGGGAATCCAGGATAGATAACTCGATGAGTCCTTGCCCCAATTTCGCTTCAACATCATACAGAAACACCAATAATATTGGAACAGCTTTAACCTTGAGTGACTCTGCGGCTGATTTGAGAAGTTTATGAGCTTCTCGAGAAACGCTGTCTATATCAGCAGTTTCCCCTAGGTAAACATAGATAACTGATCCCCTGGGATCATCAATACTCTCTGCTTTTGACCATCTGTCAGTCTCGAGTATTATCTGCTGAGGCAATGTGTCCAGATTTGCCACTTTTGCCTGAAAAGCCCACTCAGGGGTGCTGATCTTGTTCTCCTCAGCAAAATCACTCTGTATATCTTTGATCAGATCACAACAATCCTTGATGGAAGATACGAATAACTGGGCCTGGGCGTTTTCATCATAACTGGCTGAAAGCCTCCGGATGTGATTGATGAACTGACTTCTGGGAAGCGCGTCACTAAGAATATCAAAGCTTTTGTATGCCTCATCCCACTCTATGGCGTTGTACTCATCAAGCAAAGTTTGTAATTCTACAGCCAGTACAGCCTTGTCCATATTGGTCAAAGCTTCTAGAGCTTCGATTGCATCCGCCCGGTTTGCTGCTACCAAGCCTAGTTTAGAACTTAGTACGATTGCTTTTAGAATCCTTATCTGATTTATAGAATACTTTGTAGCATACTTCGACATGACTGTCTGGTATGCTAGCATGATGGTTCCTTGCGCTCCAGATTCTTCAGAACTCAGTAGTTCTTGGATAAAAGAATTGCTCATCATGTCTACAGCGGCAATCCTCCAGTCTTTGTCTTCTGATATCTGGCTCGATTCATACTGGTTAAAAGCTTCAATCAATAAAGCCAGGGCAGATCTTTCCTGTAAATGGCTTCCAACCGCAGAAAGGTAGTAAAGGAGCCAAACACTATATGCTGATAATGGCCAAGATCCTTTGCTAACTATCTTATGAAACAGGTCTGCATCATTCCAGACCTGAATATGTTTTGAGCTAGGAAACCACTCATTGATCTTCGTTCGTTCAAGATTTGAAGTTTGGAAGGCTGATTTCCCCTCAAAGATTTGATCTAAATAATGGGGATTCTTCTTTTCGATCAGGTTGGCAATGAGCGTTTCAAGATTAGTAGACAGATAAAGCTTATCAGCAGTTTGATACCTGCTAATGTATCTCTGCATCTCATTTTTTTGCTCAGTAGCCATACGTTGAAGATATGCATTCAGTTCAAATTGGATAAATCCTACGAAACAGACTTTCGGTGAGTAGGCTTGTGTGGCTTCAAATAGCTCTTGAAGGACTCCGCTTCCGGCTAAATGACTTCGAGTGGAGGCGAATTCCATATATTTTCCAAACTCATCAAACAGGATGACAAGGGACTGATATGGATTTCCTTCGCCACAGTAGACTTCTACAGTTCTGCCGATCAGCTCTTGTACTGATTCGCCCTGTAGGTTTCTGATCTGCATATCATGTTTGCTGAAGAACTTGTTTACATTGATGTATGTAGCCTCATCCTGCTGTTCCAGCAATGCTATGATATCCGCCGGGCTAGAACCTCCACAAATCTCGGACAGTTCCTCCTGTAACTGGGGACTAGTGACCCAATTCAGCATCCTGACTGCTTGTTGGAACCTTGGTCTCAAATCTTCGATAGGTTTTACGTCATGTCCATCCCTGCGTAGAACTTGTATGATCTGGTTGGATAATCCATGTATAAAGTCGAATTTTGTGAGGCCATTAAGAGCAATGACTAAACAGGGTTTATCGGCATCATCGAGTAAAAGCCCAATTTCATCACCTATCTGCTTATCTGCAGATGAGATATTGGCAAGGATGTCAGCGTTGTCTACAGGAGCACTCAGTAACTCCGCGATTGTAACACCAAGGTGTGATTTTCCGGTTCCATATCCTGCTATGGCCAATGTAAACGGGACATCTTCATGGCCATAAGACCTTTTCACTATTGCCTTGGTGAAGCTTGCTGTATCAATTAGCTTGTGACCATGAGTATATCCTACTTCATCCTGAGAAACACCATGATAGGCAGGTCCATGAAAAACAAATGCTTCAGCCGCTAATCGTGACTTGTCAGGATCACTTATGTACCAATCGATGTTTACAGCTCCATTGAAGAGCTTATCTCCCCTAAACCTTACAATGTCCTTTAAGATCATTATTTCCTCCAGTCCCTAGATCATATCATCGAACATTTGATTGTATGCTTCTCTAGCCGTTTTCATAGGGCTCAGAATCCAAGGATTCATGTGTCTGTCCACCCTAAGAATTCCCTTTCTCTCGACCAAATCGAGTATATCTGACATTCCTTGTCCCAGCCACCTGCAAACCGTCAGCCATCCTGTTTTCTGTTCGATTTCAGCGGTTGAAACCTGATTCTGCTTTGGGAACCAGAGTTCCATCGAACTTATAATCCATGCTCCATAACCCCTGGCCAGATCGTCTTTGATTGGTGCCTTTTTACGAGTGATCATCTTGCCATCATCTTGAAAAGCGCCACAAACCTTAAAAGACGCTTCATCCTCGTACATACTGAGAAGAGGCCCAATTAAACTGCGATTACTGCTACCGTACTTAGATTCCAGCATGTTTTCCAGGTCGTTTCTCGAAAATTTATCTCCCAGGCTGTGGTAACCTGACCAAAACACAAAGTGCCAAAGCTCAGCTCCTGTAGACTTGTTACACAGGTTAAGATGACATAACCATTGGCTCACATCAGTTTTTACAAAGGGGTCTTCCTTCAGGATCACTCTTCCAAGATCTGTTAACTCCGGACTTATTAACATATCTTTCTTTCTTTTAGTCGTTATCAAGCCCATTCCCTGACAATAATCTATCGTTGGAAGCACTTTTCCTGATGACTCACCAGTGGGAATCCCTGTCTTGTCAGAAATTGCTTGAGCATCGCCAGATCGGCCTTCAGCTGCAAACTTTAAAATTGCATTGATATATTGCCGCTCCGGTTTGAAAGTACGGTGGAAGTTCCTGGGCAAGCGTGTGTTGACTTCTTTCTTAGCCATGGAAACCTCTTTCTTCAAGGGGGGAGATGCGAATTTTCTGTGCTTTCAATCTCAGTTCTCCAGATAGATCATCCAGGTGCCTCCCCAAAACCCAACACTCACCCTTTTGGAGTTTTGCTAACCGATTTGTCCATTCCTTCACCGGAATATCGCTAATAGCATTGTTAAGCAGTTGAGCGTGTTCCTTCATCTCATTCTCTGTGGGCTTGAAGAATAGCTTCATCTCAGCTTGAAATAGCCTACTGACCTTTGCATCAGAGACACCACCAACTCCTTTAACAGTTTGAGTTGCTGTTATCAAGGCCAAGCCATGTTTTCTTCCTTCTGTAAGGTACTTTGCCACTGGCGCGTCGGGTCCCAGATCTAGGTTTTGAACTTCGTCTAGTACAATGGCCTTGGGTAAATGCTTTCCACCATAGCTACTAACGTAGTTGTAAAGGTCCCATAAAACAAATTCTATGATAGCTCTAGATGAGTGCTTGTCAACTTTATGGAATTGGAAGACTCTGCTTCTATTCTTTTCATCAGCAAACAGCTCATTCCATCCAATTTCCCTTCTGTCGACCAAAAAGGGTTTGCTCGTGATAAACGGCTTCAATTTGGTGATAGTAGTTTGGACAGTGTTCTTTGTGTACAATGGATCATCGAGGTATTCGTAAAACATCTCCAGCATCTTGTCCAGATTGAATTCATCGCCATATCGCTCAATACCGGTTTGGATGACCTCAATAGTGAAAGGAAGCTGCTGGGTTCCCAGATCATACACGTTTTTGAAAATTGAAGATACTCGCTTTGAGATTGTGATTGGAGTATCCTTGAATTTCATGCCATCCTGTTCGCTGACTTGAGCTTTGAAAGGATTGATAGGAAGTGGATCATTGTATATGAACGTCTGTCCATCACTAGTAATAATCGGTTTTGCAGCAGTCTCTATGTTGTTTGGGACAAAGCCATCTGTGTAATCTATGACTAGGCTGTTCTGGTTCTGCCTGGCCATTTCGCATAGAAGGCATTGTATTGCGTATGTTTTACCCATTCCGGATGTGCCGAATATCACCATATGTCTGTTTGCTAAGCTATCATGCCCAAACTCCCAATAGACTTCTTTGCCACCTGTGGTTTTGCCCAGGAGAATCCTCTCAGGAATCTTGGGCAACACAATATCATCGTCTTCTTGATGGCCTTCTTCATCTTCTGGCTCTTGCTCAATATCAGGCTGGTCTTCCGTTGACTCCTCTTGAGGGGGCTCAGGGCTTGTTTCGTCATCCCAATTAGGCGTAGTATCTCCTCCATCATCTTCAGACTCGTCATCGTCCCAGTCTGCCAGAGTCTCACCGGGTTGAAAGTCTTCATCTTCCGGACTAGGGGGTAGGTCGATGTCTTCAATTTGTTGCATGACATTCTCATCTTCTGAAAGAGGCTCGTCCAGAAATTTAGCAATGACTCCTGTGGTTTCATCTGTTGATTGAGCAAGTACTTTGATGTAATTCCTGCCTATTGAAAACACATTAGCTTTGCCTGTGGAGGTCTCATTGTTGTTCCAGGAACCTGATTTCTTGATTGTGCCATGCTCATCATCAATCCAGAAAGCCATCACGGAAGCGCTCCATGATATTCCGTAATCTCCTTCGGCTAGTTTCTCCAACGCTGATATGACCTGCTGTTCGTGATATTTATCTATCCTGGCCTTAGCAGCTATCAGGCGATGTAATTGCATCCACCAATAGCGGCGATCGGGCTTATCGTCATCGAGATTTTGCTGCTCCTGGAAATTCGGCTTGAATGCCTTTACCAATACACTCAACCCGTTATTGATCTGGTGTTTGGCCTTAATCAGCAGTTCTTCTGATTTATTCCCCATTTTACACTCAATCAGATGCAAGTTCAGGTGCATGCGGTTATCCTGGCCTATGTTCGCCTTTAACCACAGCAGATCTGGCCTTACTCCGCTTTCCGCAAAGTCGAACCAATGCCTGTATGCATCGAGAGTCACCAGATTATCACACAACAAAGCTTCATCTCTGCCAACGATCTTGCGAGTGAGGGCATATGCCATGAAATCTCTGATATACTGGTCTGCCGCCCCTGTAGCACGTACCAACGACAATCCGGACAATTCTTGGGCTACTTTCATGGTTCCTTTGGCTACAGCCTGATAGTCCTCCTCAGTCCATTTAGTGTCTGCTAGCAGTTGCTTGATGGAAGCTCTCAGCCTGATTTCGATGTCATTTAGTGAAAAGTGCTCGGTCGATATGGTGTAGTTTTCTTCACCTGAAATGCCCACTCCAGAGCCGAAACCAATAATCTCCCTCTGCAGCTCGCTTTTCTTGCCTGAATCTCTGATCAGACGGTCATCCACACTGGGATCGATGCAGATCACCCACTCCGACTTGCTGTGGACTGCCCCGATCACTTCCATCCAGGGCTTGAGATCTCCGGTGCCCATTACTACCGTGCCTTTTTGGGCATTGCCACTTTTTAGGGCATGCATACAGCCCGCTAACCGGGAGCTAATGCTGAATTGCCTATTGCTGATAATCCTGTAGCGTTTGAACTCGTCCGAGGGATTGTCTATCGTAGCGACGGCTTTCTCCAGGATGGGGTATTTGAGAGAGTGGGTTCGGATGTCCATTGGATCAACGGATTCAAACTTATCGGCGATGTTTCCCGTACCAATTATGTCATACAGGATGGTCACATCGGTGCTGAAGTTATCGTTTATCATTCTCAAGAATGAGTTATGGTCGGCGGTATTGATCAATCGGTGCGAGATAGAAAACCTGCAGTTGCGGTATACCTGGAATTTGCTTTCAGTCTCTGCTGCTTCCCATCTTTCCCTCCAAAGCTCTATCCAACGGGCAATGCCGCTATCATCAGCAGAATCAGTAAAAATGCTCACGCTGATATTGTAGGGTTTATTGCGCTCATTTCTAATAACGTAGTAATTCGTATCTTTTATGTTTGAAAGCTTCATTAGATAAGCGTGTATGGCTGCGATAATCGGTTGAATATCCTGGTTTCTATAAACGGCCAGGTTCAGTCCATCTCTGGCGTGGGGATGCAGCCTGAAATAGTCTAACAGAAGATTGTTGAGCAGTTTGGATTCCCGGGTTTCCAAGAACATGTCCGCATCGCTCACATCGCCTATTTCATCATCGCTTTCATCGGACATTCCCAGCATCAGCCTGGTCGATTTCAGGTCCTCTCCATCAATCGGATCACCTACTTTGTGGATCAGTTCATGCCCCACAACGTTGGTGTTCAGATTGAGCCCATCATCGATCAGAATGCAGTTTATGGGTGTTCTGATATGAGAAAGGTCAAGATAGGATTGCCAAATATGTTTTTTAAAGGCATCCCGCCTCTTGTCTTTATCGGTTTCAGCTTTCACAGCATAGTTGAAACATGAACTTTGGTAAACTACTTGGGATTGAAGCATTTCCAGCAGAGACGGGTGAAGCACCGTGATGATCCCTGATTTCTCGTAAGCCTCACTATACCATGCTTCATTTCCATTTTTCTCTCTTTCTCTTATCACCATAAATGCTCTTAGCATCATTCCAGCCATCGGAGATTTCAGCATCTCTTCCTGAGTGCTTATCAGGTCTAGTACCTCTTCGTAATGCTGTCTCAGAACGTCCCAAACCGAGGTGTCTGTCAAAGCAGCGATCAATCCGCTTTTCTTGGCAGCTTTGATAAACAGGTGGTACTTCTCGGCAAGATTCCTATAATGGGGCAATAGTCTATCGTCATGCTTCAGCCAAGTCCCAGACAACAGATTTCTCAGGAAAGACCCTTCTGAAGCAGAGTCTCTCAAGCTGTGCAGGAAGACCCTCCGCAGCTCGTCGTTGGATGAAGTTTTTAGAATCTCGTCATAATAGGGAAGGTGGAAGAAGGGTAATACCAGCGCATGGTTTGGCCTATCCAATTCATCGGCTGCCATGTTGATCAATTCTGTTGCCAGGCGATAGCTATGGTTGGAAGGCAGTTTCCAGGCGTATCTTCTTTCCTGCGGCTTTTCGTCTTCCTGTGCATAAAGGTTCACGCTGAAAACCAGTTCGGAGATCGCTGTCCTGCTATAGCGGAATTTGATCTCATCGCTGTCCAGGTTGCACTGAATCTCAATCTCTAGGCCATCTTTGTTCTTAAGGCAGGTATGCTGCACGATAAAGCTGTCCAATCCGCCAATGAGCCTGTGCAAGAACTCTCTTGCCAGTTCTGAGACATCCTGGGTGGAATAGTCTCCCTCGCTGTCATCCCACTCCATGTCGTGCTTGAACAGGTCAGCAGTTATCTCTATCCTGCTTAGATCTTCCACGCTACCATAATCTTTTGACTTTGAAAACTCTGAGAGACTGTCCCACATGGCTGTCAGTACAATTTCTACCGGGCTTCCTTCCAGGCTTTTCACACTTGTTTTCTTCTTTTCCTGCTTTTTCTTGAATTTCAGTATCTTGTCCAAGATGAAGACGAAATCGCTTTCCAGGAGCTTTTCTTTCTCCTCTTGGTCAGCAGTCAGGACGTAGTTCTTCATCCCGCCCAAGAATTCCGTTCCGCTACTGTACGCGCCTCGAATCTGTTCATTTTCCAGGTCTTCCCATCCCTCTTCTCCGGTCTCGATGGCTTCGAGTATCCCATCAATGGCCTTTACAGCCTTCCTTTTCTGGTTTTCCTCAATGAACATGGTGTAGTTAAAGAACTCAATAGCCTTATAGACGTACGGATTGAATTTCTTGTTTTTTCTAGTATAGGGAAAGCTGGTGAAATTGGGTAGTTGAAAATCCCGTAGCTTCGTTAAAACCACTTCTAACACTGTCGGAACGCTGTCACAGTATGATAGGTCCAAGCGCTCCAGCCACTTGCTGAGGGATATCAAGTCCGCCCTACCCTGCTCGATGATAGGGTAGAGGATGTTATCGAATACCAGCATATCTGCTTTGTTGTAAAAATCTATGCCGCTGGAACTGAGTTTATCGACAACCCACTGACTGAAACTACGAGACATTCCCGTTTCCCAAACAAACTTCAAACTACAAAGGTTGAAATCTGCCAGACTGGCGGAATCAGTGACAACATCAGACCCATAGAGGACTATCACGTTATATTTATCAGGGGGCATAGGCTCATTGCGGTAATAAGCTAGATTGTCCAGTAAGGTTATCCACCCGGCCTTATCAGCCTTATCCCTGCCCTCGTCAGTCCATTCATCGGTTAGTGTTCTGGCGACTTTGATCAGTACATTGGTATCAGCAATATTATGTAAGAAACTGCTGATAAGGTCTGCAGTAGCTATCGTCAGATCTTCCGGGATGCTTTCCACCATGAAGATCATTTTCCCGCCCAATTCCATGGAAGGAAGTTGGGATTCTATCCTACCTGTGATATAATCTTTGAACGAACGCGCAATGTATTTCATGATCCAGCTCCATCATTCCCTTGGTTGGGGTGCAACACCAAGGCGCAGGAATCCGACAAATGCATCAGGAGGCCGCTTTCTGCCAGCATTTCAAGTAGCCAGGCATCTGTATCGCTGGAAAGATATACCTTTTCAACCCCCAGCCATTCGCAGCACTCGCCAAATCCAGCCTCGTCAAACACCATGCCCCACCTCGCTCTTATCAATTGTTTAAATGTTTCATATGTTATCCTCCCCTGCTGCGGTACAATGGTAGTTACCAGCACCCTGAGTATCTGGGGAGTTAAAACAAATCGAGCCCAAGCGCCCCGCTTGGGAATCACCAAACCGGCTTGCTTTGCCATCTTTAAGAAGAACTTGTGCCCGGAACGTGTATCGGCTTCTTTGAGGATCTTCTCATCCTGAACTATATCCGTATCCTGCATATGCGAGCGGATAGCCATATAGATGGTTTTTTCGATGTTTTTGAGGCTCTGATGCGATATCCGCTTGAGCGTCCCATTCTCCTCGTCAGACCTGTTTATAGCCATATAGTAGCCAGGCCATTTTGCTTCTCCATTGCTTAAACACCTGGAGCTCTGCATGATTAGATTCCTCAGGGTATGCAGCATGAATAAGGTCTCTAGGTAGTAAACGCTGTCCATCACATCCAGGCCGGATGATAGTATTCTGTTCATTTCCACTGCCAACAGGTAGCCTTCCTGCCAGGTTGCGCTATTGCACCAACCGGCTTCCACAAACCTCGGTTGCTGTTCGTGCATGTCTGTCTTTGCGGCTGTTTCAGGATCTAGCTTGTCATCGATGAACTCAGCCAGGTCATCGATAAACTTAGGACAAGCGCTAAAAAACTTTGCCAGGCCCCTCTCCAAACTGTTAAGCAACTTTTCTGGCTCTAGCTCTTCTGAGCTGAATTCAAGCTTTGCATCCAGGTTCCAGGCTTCTATTGCTTCCGGGTTTTGCTTCATCGCATTGCATATCTGTAGGTACAGGAGTTCTCCTCCACCCGCAAAAAAGGCATGCTGGCTAGTTGAGAAATACTTACCTCTCGTCTCAAATAGATTGCTCCAACTGTAAGGATTAAACTTCCTAGCACTGGTTTCTTTCCAAATTGCCTCACAAGCTAGTAATGATTTAGACAATGGTAGAAATGATTGTGTACACCATGTTCGACCTGATCCTGCACCTTGAAAGCCTAGTAGTAAACTCTCAAGTGTCTTTACTACCTGAGTCTTATCATTGCTATCTATCCTGATTCGTTTTTTTAGTTCCTGTATTAGCTGCGTGTAATGCTCTCTATGGGTAAGGTGCCTTGAATCCAGTCTAGACGCACTCAGAAAAGAAAACAACTTTAGATTTAACCTAGCTTTGGGTGCGTATTCAAGTTCATCATTGTTCCATTCCAATAGTTGAGTGTATGGGGGGAAAGCTGTAGCATATTCAGCAATATCAATTCTCTTTTTTGCCTTTATGACTAATAAGAACTCACATAATAATTCCATGCTGGTTTGATCATTGCTAAATCTGTTTCCAAAAAGCCTTATGGCAGGATTGCTCTTGTATGCTTGTTCCGATTTGGCATCGTAAGGAAAGGTTGAGTTAGACATCAAACACCTCCACTGCTTGGTCGCTTAAACTGAATTTCTGTCTCTTGAATCTGTTGTCATTGCGTAGTCTGACCAGCATCATATCGTCGTTTAGGGAGGCGGTTTTCTTTAGCACCTGTAGCTTAAAGTGCTCCAACCGTTCTTTGTAGGCGGCGTTCAAGAGGTTTCCAATCTCACCGTAATGCCTTTGGGTTACATAATCCAAAAACGGTAAGCCCAGCCTCAGAGTTACTCCCTTAAGCACTCCCTGACCTTTTAAGGCAAGTTCAGCGTATTCCGCTCCGGCCGCGTTGCTTGATCTATCAAGTTCCAGAACCACGCTCTGAGACCAGTCCAATTCGGCTATCACGATCTGGGCGCTTTGCCGCACTTCGCTTTGCTTGCGGGACAATGTGATGTACAATCTGCTGTCTTGGGTGCCCATGCCTTCCGGCATCCTCACACCGGTAAAATGCTCTTGTATAACGTGGAAGACCATGTTCGTGTATTTGGCACGGTATGCTTTTTCCAATACTGACCCTTTCTGTTGCCATTCCTGCCAATACAAGATATTGGGTGAGTTTAAAAAATCGATCATTACTTGGGAGTCAGCAACTTCATCGTTCACAAAGAAATAAAGCAGCCTGCGCAATTGTCTGCGGGCTTGCTCAGGCGTAGATCCGGCTCCGCTTACAGTAAGGGATGCCATCCCTTTCTTGCGCATATCGGAAAACAGCTCTTTAACCTCAGGTAGCACCCTGATTGTGCCATGAACAGATGGCTTAAGCCAGAGATTCATCTCTATGCCGGAATTGAATATGGTGCCCAGGCTTTGCCGTTTCAGCTCCACAATCGCTTTCATCTCGCTTGCGGCGGCATCTGGGCTCTTACCGTCATCACCGAACAACCTGTTAAAGAAAAGGTATTCGGATTTCATCTGCGACATCTTCTTGTGTACATTTGCGGCATTGATCCCGCTGCTGATGATGTAGGCCAAGTGAGATGTAAGCTGCCTGATGGTTAGCCTGGTGCCATACTCATACAAGCGCCTGTAAAGTAAGAACAGCCTATTTGTCACCTGCTCCTGGGCAGAACGGATTAGTTCCACATTATGCTTCATGGGGCAGAAACTCTCTCGTGAGCAGGAACCGCATCCTATCCAATTATCGGGCTCCAGCATCCTGGTAAAGATCTTCTCTGCCAGCTGTAGATTATCAATGTATGCGAGATTGTAAACGATGAACTCCACTCCAGCAAATTCCACTTCAGAGGCACCTTTCTTCTGGCTAATCGCTGTCAATATCCTGCTCTCAGCCTCAACAGAATTGATTTGCCAGGCCTGTGCGTTCCCCTTGAAGAAATCCAACAGCGTTCCTGTGTTAGAAATGATCATGAATCTGCGTTGTCCGGCTTTCAATTCTCCGATCAAGGTTTGGTCCGCTTTTCCTTCTCGCTCGCTGAAATCTTTGATGATGCTTAGTCGGTGCTCTTCAATTTCCTCCCGCCTTTCAAGCGGCTTTTCTAGCATGGCAGAGAGCGGCAAGCCTCGCAATTGTTTGATGATATCTACTGCAATAGTTGTTTTGCCATCGCCGGCATGTCCTGTTAGAATGACATGCTTGCCTGTTTTCTGTCTTAATTCCTTGTCCAGTATATGCACTAGCGGGTGCGTCGTGTGAATGGTTCCAAAGAGTGGATTTACAGCTTGTGCTTCCGCTATGGCGTTTTCATTGAAGATGTTTGTACTAATGAGGGAGGTTAGATATTCACTGTAACACCTAACTGGTGATGCTCCCTGCTCTTTGTGATTATCGCCGTCTCCATTAAAACTAGCAAATCTATGCATTAGAGCATTTCTCAACAGGTCCCTAGAAGTCTTGTCGGATAAAACTTGCATGAATTCATCAGATAGTTGAGCATATTCTACAGTATCTTTAATTCTTCTTTTCGTAAATCTCTCTTTTAACTCGGTGATAATTCTATTAAACTCATCTTCCATACCGGGTTTTACCTTTAAAGACCAATAACCATCTTTGCTCAAAGAGTAGAACGGATATTCGATTAACGTATCATGTTCATTCAGATCTGAATCTAGCCTTCTTATACTCAGATGAAAGTAACTTTCTAACTCTTCATCAAGGATTAAACGGTTTGTATAGATTTTCCCTTCTTCAAACAAGTCGATAATCGCAAGCACTAGCGCGAATTTATGGGGTTTTGAGTTCTGCCCAATCATCTTAGGCTTGATTGCATTTGCTAATGATTCAACGCTATTCATATCGTTCCCATCCCCTCATCAACATAATGAGATAATTCTTTCTGTAACATTATTAGATCGTCTTCGGTCGTGTCTGCACTCAAGGATACCCGAAAAGTTGACACAGCTTCTTGTTCAGTAAGTCCGAGGTTTTGTATTACATGAGATATACCCAATGTACCACTATTACAAGCAGATCCATGTGAAACACATATACTTGAACTACTTGTTGATAAGGCATCTGCCTGGATGTATGGTATTAAAAAGCATAGGATACCAAATAGTTTTCGTTCGCCTTCTCCGATTATTCTAGCTTTTGGATAACTAGATTGAATGATGTTAGAACACAGAGAAGTTACCATTTGAAGTTTCGAAAGGTAGTCGTTTTCTTGTTGTCTTATCAAGACAGCAGCTTCCCCAAAACCAACAATAGCTGGGACATTGTGAGTTCCTGGTCTAATACCAGATTCCTGTCCCCCGCCGTATAGAGGATAATCCCAAGGCCATTTACGGCTTCCACCTTTGATGTAGAGAGCGCCAATGCCCTTGGGACCGTAGATTTTATGGGAACTAAAAGATGCCAGGTCACAATCTAATTGCTGAGCATCGAAAGGCATTTTCCCAAGTGCTTGGGCGGCATCGGTATGAAACTTCGCTCCAACCCGATGGGCGATTTCTGCCAGTTCCTTCACAGGTTGTATGGTGCCGATCTCATTGTTGGCAGTATGCACGGAAACCAAGGCTGTATCTTCCGTGATCAATTTTCGGGCGACGTTGATATCCACAATTCCATTACTGGTAACAGGCAGCAAGGTTAGATCAAAACCTCGTGTGCCGAGGTTTTTGGCTGGAAGCAGCACCGATTTGTGTTCAATTGCGGACACTGCGATCTTTCGTCTTTTCTCTTTTGCGTCCAGCAATAGGGATAAGAAGATCAGGTTATTGCTTTCTGTAGCTCCTGAGGTGAAAACTATTTCACCGGGACCGCAACCGACAAACTCGGCAAGCTGCAATCTCGCTTTTTCCACCGCAGCCTTTGCCTCCCTGCCGAATGCGTGAGAGCTGCTGGGGTTTCCGAAACGGTCACGAAAGTAGGGTGCCATGGCAGCCAGGACTTGTGGGGCGCATGGCGTAGTGGCGCTATAATCTAAGTAAATCATAATCTATAGATGGCAGATCAGGCATGCCTTATCGGTGCTCTCATCCTCTGTATCGTCAAAGACATCAACCAACCTTTGTTTAGCAGAAAACCTGCTCTTTTCCCTTTCCTGGCGCTTGATATAATCTGACTTTATCTGTGCGATCCGCTCAGGTTTGATCAGGTCGTATAGGCTTTCACCCTGATTCCAGGTATAGGTGTCACGGGGGCTATCGCCTATCTTTTCATAGGCTGCCGCCTTCTTGAATAGATCGGGGTGGTTTTCGTAGAGACCTATCCACTCCCTTTTCTGCTGGAAAAAGCAAAAATAGCAGCCGGAGCGTGATCTCCAGTTGTAATAGCTAGGAACTCCGAGGCCGGATTCTTTAAGGATGCGATACACCTCTTCTTTACCGATGTTATCCTCGATAAAGGGAAACACCGTTCTGATATTTGGTTTGGTCGATATATATCCTTTCCTCTGGGCCTCATCAGCCCGTATGCCTACATAACTGATGACCTCATTCGATCCTAGGTATCTTTCGTATGGTTTTAGTTTTAGCATACGAGTGCACCATCGAGTGCTCGCATCTGGTAAGACCCCATTATATAAGTCCAAATAGTATTTAAAGTCCTTCTCTGACTTTAACCAAGCGATTTTCTTGCCTAGAAAACTCTGTAGTTTAGATATGTAGTCATAAGTTTCTTCCAGCTCTTCTCCAGTATCGCAAAACACATAATCCATATCTATTCCCTTGCTGCGCATATATATGGCAAGTGCGGAACTGTCTTTGCCTCCGGATAGTGCCAGTATGTGTCTAACCTTGTTTTCCATCTATGACCCCCACGGTTGTTTATTAGTCATTGCCATTAGTGTCCTCATCCTCTTGCAGTTCCGTCAGCAGTTCCTGGATTATCCTGCGGATCTCATTTATGGGTAGATTGCTTTTCATATTGGAGATCTGGTTCCGAATCTCCTGTCGAAACATGGATGCTTGCTCGGCTTTTCCATTGTGGTTTTCCGGCTTAAGCGATCCAAAGCTGTTCCAGTAATGGAGGAACAGCTCTCCCATCCCCCTGGCCAATCCTTCAAACCTGTCGATATCCGAATCCAGCCATTGTTCAAATGACCTCTTACTCACGTTGGATAGAGCTGGAGTGGGATCGTGCTCTTCTCTGGCGCCATTTAAGACGCTGTTGATAAAGGGTGTCAGTTCACTGTGGTTAATCCTGTCTGCCAGTACTCTGCAGCGATCCTCCAACTCGAGCCAACCGGTCTCTCCAATATCCAATTCGCAGCTTGCGAGAAGTTTGTCTCTGGCTACAGAGAGGACTTCCTGCGCGTGTCTCGCCAAATGTTGCAAGGCTCCATTCAAACCATTGAAATAGGCGTCAAAATCATCGGCTGAAGTGTGTTTGGAGCCTACAATCTCCATCCCAAAGCACCGGGGCAGCTCTTTGAACAGCAAGCTCTCGGGAGAACCGGCATTCAAGAAAGCTTCTCTAACCTGCAGGGCTTGTGGATCGGCAATTCTTCCTGATTTCAAAGTAAGATTGGGTAATGAGGAGAAGCTTCTGTACAAAGCCCTGACCACTGAAGCGATCTTGGGAGCTGTATTAAGGCTGCCAGCCAGTCTTTCCACTATACTGCGGGTGATGCCTTCTAGTCTCACCCCCTTTATCGAAAACAGATCCAGGCGCCTCTGCAGAAGGTCGAAATGGCCAGGTTGAGGTTCTGGCAAAAAGGTTCCCTCCCGATACAAAAACACTTCTCCCTGGTGCACTACGAAAAAGACTGTTATCAAGATTGGGAATATCCCCTCCGGCAGGCCAAAGGGAGCTTTCCTGAGTTTCGCATAGAGATCTGTGAGTTCCAGCTCTTCCAGCTTTTCATTGAAAACGCTCTTCTCAATCAGCTGCCAAGCAGGGCGCAGGTTTACGAAGTTGCCATTCGGAGGTGACTGAAACTTCCAGCTCTCGAGCTTCTCATCATACACATGCATGCTGGAGGCTTTGAGGATGGATTCGTAGATACTTCTTTCTGGTGGGTATCCTGTCATGCCCAGGGTTTCCAGAACGGGATTCGTCAGGATCAGTTCCATCAGAGTTCTGCGGGCTGCTGATGCTGCGCTTGAGATATCATCCCTGGAGATGAGTTCGTTACGTAGAACCGGACTTTTATGAAAGAGAACGTCGCAGGCTTTGGAAAGCAATTTGCTGACATCCACAGGATTGCTCGCTTCTTGCTGATCGCCCATCCAGAACCACAGGCACTCATTGCCCATGGGATTTGGTCTGGGATCAATGATTGTATACGCCCTTTTACTGAGTTCCTGTTCATAGGCTGATATCCTCAGGTTCAGTTCGCGCCGGGCAATGCGGTCATCCCTCAATTCGTCTGTGTGCTCTTCTACCCACTTCAGACAAGCCAGTTCATTCACTACCCCGCTCAAGCTGTCCATCTGCCTGGGAATCGCAATCAATAATTGGGGGTTTTTCTTGGTGACTGCTTGAACTTCCTCAACCAGATTTGAGAAATGCTCGTTAGGTATCAGAACCAAAACCAGGCCTGAGGCTCCCTCCGCTAGTTCCCGCTCCAGCATGCTGCTGGCAGCAGTTAAACTGTCCGAGTATTCTATCGAGAAGTGGCGTATCATTCCGGCTACAAGGCTGTGCCGTCGGGCTACCATATGTTTTTGCTTAAGGTGTTTATCTATGGTATCCAGGAACAACTGCGTATCAAAGTGCAAGTGCCTCCTGGCTTCATTAAGGCGTTCCTCCAGGTCCACATCGCTGCCTTCCCAGATGCGGTAGCTGCTGTCAAGCTTGCGGAAAGTGACCAATGACTGCTCAACCAGGCTCTGAAGTAGGCTTTCGATCCCAGCACTCTGCGGTAGGCAGAGTTCCAGCATATCCCCAGTAGCTCTGAGTGGGCTGATCTCGGACAGTGAGTTCAATACCGCGATGGTTTTCAAGGCACAGGTTTGGGTCTCTGTTAACCGGGATCTGCTGTTGATCACGTCATTGGCTTCCAGCATCTTCTTGGAATGCGGATTTCGGGATAGCCCTATTTCGTAGTTTGAAAGCAGATAATCGTAAATGTCTTTGATCCGGATGAAACCATGATCTTCTTCAACCACGTTTTCCCGGATCGAGTTCTGAAATCCGGCATACTCTTCGCTGGCTAAGTAGGAGAAAATCGAACGCTCATTTTGAGCGAATCTCCTGAAAATGTATGGCAGGGCAATTAGCAGTGTGGGGTGTATCGGCCAAGCTTTGTGAACAGATTTTACTAATGATTCGTGAGTGAGGCTAGGTGGGATGATGCTTTCCATTTTCAGCAGGTTCTTGATCACCCGCTCAAGAGCCTGTTTAACGTCCTTTGGGGCACTTTTTAGAGGTTTTATCGCCTCGGCCAGCATCTGTATCGTGCTGCTTGCAGGTTCTGCGAAACGGATGTTTACGAAGCGTTCCTGTATTTTTGCCCACTCAGCCCTATTGGTCCGTGAAAGCAACTCGCTGTAGCTATCCATTTGTTGGTGCAAAGTAATAACGAACAGCATGGAATACTTGCTCAGCCTTTCCGCATGTTCAGCCAGTTCCTGCAGGATGAACACGTCTCCGCCCTCCCGGTCGCTGAGTGCGTACTCGAAAGATTTGCCGGCTTCATCAACAATCAGCAGGACACCCGCCAAACCCGCCTTTTTGGCTGCAATACCCAGTTTATCCATGGCTTGCAGCACAATCTGGGAATCATGCCATAATTCAGCTTTCAACTGTTCTTCAAGCTCGTTGAGCAGTTCCAGGTTGTTTTTACTGCCTGGGAGTTGACGCAGAGCCTCGATTACGCTCTCCATGACCAGTTGGTTTATTGGTCTGCGTCTGCCGGTTACCAAGACCGGAAGATATGAGGACTTGTTTCTATCAGTCAGGAAGTTCTCAATCTTGGGATCAATGGCTTTGCCTCTTAGCAGTTCCCGTGCTTTCTGCCCCTGCCCGTTATCCATCGAGAGAAGCTGAGCCAAGTATACCGCAAAAGCAGATTTACCAGATCCGTATAAGCCAAACAGGCAATACGACTTCTGTCCACCCTTCTTGATCAGTCCGGAGAGGATTTGGGTTAAAGAAGAGAGCACATTGCCGGTGACGATGTATCCGTAGTCCTGGGTTTCCCTGCTGTAGTCGGCATTAAGGTTAACAGACCGGGTAAAGCGTGAAGCTACGCCAACATATTCATTGACCAGCGTCTTCATGCTTCCACAGCCTTTTTGTAATAGTGATCCAGGATATCATTCCCTTCCACAAGATTGCAGTGGATCAGGGCAACCCCGGCCGCCTCGCTGAAACCAAAGGCCTCTGACCATTTGGGTTCGTTACTTAGCTGTTCCACGGCTTCCACGATCGAATTCTCATCCAGCATGAATATCTGCCCCGGACTGTACTCACGGTACATGGCTTCGTTAATGGTGATAGCGATCTTTTTCTGCCTACTCATGTAGTCCCAGAGAGCGTAACCAATGATCTCAGGGGCTAGGTTACTTTTGCTGCCGATATTGAAGCTGTACAGATCGCTGTCATTGACTGACTGGATCAGATTCAACTCCTGAAAGGGGCTACCTATCTGCTCATCCTTTTGCTTATTGATTAACCTTCTGGTTCCGGCGTACAATCTCAGATAGCAATCAATATCTTTGGCCAGTATGCTGTCTGCGGGGCTTTTTTTGCCATGTGCATATAGTAGCCTGATGGCGGCATCTATAACGTCTCTTTTATTGAACTCAGGTTTCCGCAAATGCGAATACAAGATCATTCCCGAGTGTATGTAGTCTGGATGAGTGTTTAACTTCCAGTGCAGAAGCCAGTAGGAATTGTTATCCTCCAAATATGGGTCCCAGCCTGTATCTTCGTCCAGCAGTTTAGTCCCAAAATCGCTTGTAGCTCCAGACTTAGTGACTCCGGTTAACTCAACCCAATAGCGAATGCTCTCCACCATGTTCTTGCCAACACCCAGGTCTACAATGGCGTCCTGGCTGCTAAAGCTTCTGCCGTCCCTAACAAATCTATATCCCTTCTCGATCCATCCGTAGCGTGTCACAAATGTCTGGTGCCCGGAGAATTTCGGCTTTCTATTTTTCATCAAGTCCCTTTATTTACGTGCCATTGGCATTTATTTGTTTTCCAAGTGTGAGGATTGATCAGATATTAAAATGCCCGATGCTACTTCTTCTTAGCTGCGACAGGTTTCTTGTGCGTAAATTGTTTTACCCACTCGTCCACATCGGCTTTCCGAAACTTCCACAACCGACCAATCTTCAATGCGGGCAAGCCTTTTTCGTTCACCCACTTATACACAGTATCTCTGTTCACTCCCAGATAGAGTCTCACGTCATCAACAGATAACAGCCTGTCTTCCATGTTGCTCCTTGCATAACTGTCTTGAATGTATCATTTTATCCCTCAATCATCACAATGACAAATCAGGATAAAATCGAATAAAACCGACTGTATTAGGAATCGAATTTGTGTCAATGCTCTTTTTTCATATTGGAGGCAGATACTACGATTTGTTGTCTCTTAGTGCACTTACCGGGTGGTGACTGATTTCATTAGGTAATTCATAAATCAGCTTCCTTTTTCTGTAGGTTAAAGTGATCGTTCCAGTAGTTTTCCTGTCAGTCCAGTAATTTCCTAACAATGAAAGACAATCATCTTCAATCAAGGAAAATGCTATTGTGCCGAAATGATATGGACTTCTATCTTTGACTGTTTGCTTAGGCGTACTTTTATATGTATAGATGAGTTGGTTAATCTGCTTTTCTTTGTCATATAGGAACTGGTAACTAATGCTTTCACTTCTCATTTCTCCCGTTATCATGACGGCACTGAGTCCTAAATAAGTCTGCTTTACGTTAAGTATGACTGGTATAGGATCAATTCTTTTACTAGTTAACGGATCAACCCAAGTAGACTGAATCTCTCCTATCCAGCATCCATTCAAGTTTGGAACTGACACTAACCAGCCCCTTAATGCTCTTTGCTTCC
>CAZZCS010000023.1:0-24603 GCA_964652645.1 uncultured Candidatus Cloacimonadota bacterium
ATCCGTATATCAGACGTGTATCAAGCGTGTATCAGGCGTGTATCAAGTGTGTTCTTGAACACACTTGATACAGGTTTGATATAGGTTAATATGAGAGATGTTTATATGAGCTTCGATGGATGTGCAAGGGTCTTTGTGTTTATCTTCTGAAGGGGATATGCAACCCTATGAATGCAGAAAGGCGGGAAACAGGTTCCCGCCTTTTAAGTGTTACAAGCTATTGATGTTACTTCATTTCGATGGCTTTTTTGGGGCACTTCGTCACACAGATTTCACAGCCAATGCATTTGTCCTGGTCGATTGTATGAAGTTGTTTGACTTCACCGCTGATCGCATTCACAGGACAGTTTTTGGCACAGATTGTACAGCCAATACACTTGTCTTTGATGATATAGGCCTTCTTTCTCATCCCGGCCAGGGCGTCTTGAATAGCCTTGGTGGGACAGACTGTTGCGCACAATCCACAGTTGATACACTTCTCGTAGTCGATCCTGGCCAGATTGTTCGTTACAGTGATTGCACCCACTGGACATTTCTTGGCGCAGATTCCGCATCCGATACAGGGTCTATGATTGCCACAGCTCTGTTTTGCCAGTGGCCCTTTGTCTTGCGAGGAGCACTTGATGTACACGTTTCTCTGCTCGGGGATCATCATGATCAGATGTCTAGGGCAGGCCTTGGCACAGGCTCCGCAGGCAGTGCACTTGTTCGGATCAATGATCCGCATCCCATGCTCATTCACCACGATCGCATCAAAAGGACAGGCCTTCTGGCAATCGTTGAACCCGATACATCCCCAACCGCAAGTATTGGGACCGTCAGATATATTGACGGCAGCCTTACAGGATTCGATACCCTGATAGGCATACTTCCAGTTTGTATTGTTGTAACCACCGCTGCTGCAGTGGATCACGGCGATTTTCTTATCTGTTACGACTGCATCAGTACCCATAATCTGAGCGATCCTGGCACTGAGAGCACCTCCACCGGGAGCACAGAGATTTGTGGGCAGACCAGCTGTTACTATCCCATCGGCATAACCACCACATCCGGGCATTCCACAAGCTCCACAATTTGCTCCTGGAAGCACTTCCAGAATCTGTTCCACGCGAGGATCGGTATACACTTCAAATACTTTGGAAGCGATCGCCAGGATGATCCCGAAGACCAGTCCCAGACCGCCAATCACCAGAATGGGTGCGCTTACGGTGCTAATGAAAGAAGCATTGGCCAGTGTCATATATACATTTATCATCTCATGCTCCTTTAAATCTTGAATCCCATAAAACCATAAAAGGACAAAGCCATGATTCCAGCAATAATGAGACCTATGGGCATTCCTTTCATGCTTTTGGGAACTTCTGCAAATTCGAGTCTTTCTCTGATTCCAGCCATGGCTAGCAGAACAACTGTGAATCCAACCCCGGAAAAGAATCCGTTCAGAACTGAATCCAGAAAGTTATACGCCATCGTCGGGTCAGTGGCACGCATAGCTTTGGTATTGAGGATAGCAACACCCAGCACGGCACAGTTTGTCGTGATCAGGGGAAGATATACCCCCAAGGATTTGTACAAAGCCGGGGCATTCTTTTGGATAACCATCTCGACGAATTGAACAAGGGCAGCGATCGTGAGGATGAAGCTGATCGTTTGGAGATATCCCAATCCGTATGGAAGCAGCAGATATCTGCGAATCAGAAAAGTAATAGCCGAAGCCAGCGTCATCACAAAGATCACAGCCATACCCATTCCCAGAGCGGAATCGAGCTTTTTTGATACTCCAAGATAAGGACACAATCCCAGAAAGCGGGATAAGACAAAGTTCTGTATGAAAATGGCGGTCATCGCCATGACAAAGAGTTCTCCAATGTATCCCATGCTTATTTCCTTCCTTTGATCATGTTTATCAGAGCCATCAGAAAGCCGAGTGTAATAAAGGCTCCGGGGGCTAGAATGGCTACCAGCATCGGGTCGTAGTTAGCAGGCATTACACTCATTTTGAGCCATGTACCAGCACCCAGGATTTCCCGGAAAGTAGCCACGATGACGAGCGAGAGCGTAAAGCCGGCTCCCATACCGATCGCATCTCCCAGGGAATTGAGCAGGTTGTTCTTGCTGGCAAAGGCTTCTGCCCTACCCAAAATCACACAGTTCACAACAATAAGAGGGATAAAGAGTCCCAGGTTTTTGTGCAAATCCGGCACATAAGCCGCCATCACCATATCCACAATCGTTACAAACGAAGCGATAATCACGATATAAACTGGTATCCTGATCTTGGGAGGAGTGATCCCCTTTACCAGAGATACAATCATGTTTGAACACATCAGGACAAAGGTGGCTGCAAAACCCATCCCCAGAGCGTTATCGACAGAAGTCGAGACCGCAAGGGCGGGACACATGCCCAGCACCAGCACAAAGATGGGATTGTCTTTGATGATGCCTTTGGTTATCTCTGAAACAAATCTCATGCAGCACCTCCCACTGAGACCAAGTATCTCTTTAGATTGGCGATTTCTTCCCTGATCGAGTTTGTGATTGCTCTGGTGGTAATTGTGGCTCCTGCAATGGAGCGTACATTACCGCCATCTTTATCCACGAATAGTTCACCTTCAGTAAGTCCACTGAACATTGTGGCAAATCCAGGCAGGGAACAATTTGCGCCCAAGCCAGGAGTTTCAGCTTGATCTATGACTTTGATGGCAATCACTTTCAAGTCTTTATCCACCCCAACCATGGTTTGGATCGTGCTGCTATATGCGCTTTTTGCAGCGATGAAGGTATAGCCTTTCAGTTCGTTATTCTCTTCATCCCTGGCGATAAAAAAGGTGAAACCGTCTTCTGAGATCACTTCTTCAAATTCTGCCCCAGGTATGAGCTCTTTGCGGGTATTGATCTCTTCTTGAGCCTTACGCTCTGCGATCACTGGTTCGGTAAGGCTGTTGATATATGCCAGCAAGCCTGCGGCTATGGCACAGATTACCAATAGGATAAACCCAAGCTTTAGATAATACATCATTTCTTTACCTCCCCAAATGGTTTTGGAAGAGTCAATCTATCGATGAGTGGCGTCATTACATTCATAAACAGAATGGAATAGGAAACGCCTTCCGGGTAACCACCTACCAATCTGATCACGACTGTCAGCAAACCGCAACCAATGGCAAAGATAATTCTCCCATTCTTCGTAAGTGGAGTAGTAGTATAGTCTGTTGCCATAAAGAAAGCTCCCAGCATCAAACCACCGCTAAAGATATGGAAGAAGGGCAGCAGCAGAGAGTATCTGGCTCCTGGAAATCCCCCAAAGAAGAAACTAAGAAGCATCACTGTCCCAATATAAAACAGGGGGATCCGCCATTCAATAATGTTTTTATAGAGCAGATAAGCAGCTCCAAGCAGCAAGGCAAAGGCTGATACTTCACCGATGCAACCACCAATGTTGCCCCAGAAAAGGGACTTTAGGGTTTCCAGACTGGTGAGGCTTGTAAACATGTTTGTTACCAGGCTACTCCCCTCAGAAATTCCACTGGTCATAGAGCTGACAAAGGTAGTGTCACGCAGGGCCTTGGCAACACCAAGTGGAGTGGCAGAGGTAATCAGTTCATAGGCTTTGGGAGCACTGTTTTGCAGATTGATTGCTACGAGCTCTGGATTGATCCCGCTCATAGTTCCGCTTCTGGTCTGCACCCATCCCCCCGTCATCAATGTAGGCCAGGAGGCAAGGAGAAAAGCACGTCCCAAAAGAGCTGGATTGACTGGGTTGTTTCCAAGTCCTCCAAATACCTGTTTTCCGATTACAATGGCGAAGATCGAACCCATTACGGGCAACCACCAGGGTGAATCGACATGGATATTGTAAGAAAGCAACATCCCCGTCAAAAAGGCTGAGCCATCTGCCACAGAGATCGGAACCTTGCGGAACTTTTGCACCAAAGCTTCTGTGACTATCGCAGATACAGCCCCTATCAGTGTGAGCATCAGAGCCCTGAAACCCCAGAAATATACTGCGAATACAAGGGCTGGCGTGAGAGCCAGTACTACATTCCACATCACCATCGATACAGTCGTCCGATCGTGCAGATGTGGAGCAGGAGATACTATATATTTATCTTTCATAATCAGTTATTCCCTTTCATTTCTTTGCTCTTTGGAGCTCGGCACATTTGACCTTGCCTGTGTCGATCCACTGCACCAGTCTGATTTGAGCAGGACACACGAAAGAGCAGCTTCCGCACTTCATACAGTCGTTCAGACCAACTCTTACAGCCATATCCAGATTGTTTGCCTTCACGGCTGCGGCGATCATACTGGGCACCAGATTCATTGGACATACATCCACACATCTGGCACAACGCAAGCAGGTATGCTCATCCAAAAGCCTGGCTTCCTTGCGATTCAGGAGCACAAGGCCCGAGCTTCCCTTCGTCATCGGGGCATCAAGATTGGGAATCGCAAATCCCATCATCGGACCGCCGGATATTGCCTTGCCAATCTCTTCTGAAACACCTTCACAATAGTCGAGCAGCTCCGAATAGGGCGTCCCAATTCTGGCTAGCAGGTTTTTGGGCTTTTTGACGATCTCGCCCGTGATGCTAATAATACGTTCTATCAGTGGTTTCTTGTAGCGGACAGCTTCATAGATGGCGACGGCAGTGCCTACGTTTTGCACCACGACTCCGACCGACATCGGCAAGCCACCTTTATTGGGAACTTTCCTACCTGTCGCGGCATAGATCAATTGCTTTTCTGCACCCTGTGGATACTGCATCATCAATCCAGTCACGCTCAGATCCGGCTGTGAACTCGTCAATCTCTCCATCAGGGCAATCGCATCTGGCTTGTTTGCTTCAATCCCGATAACTCCCTTTTTGGCACCAACGATTTTCATGATAATCCGCAACCCCTTCAAGATACCCTCTGCCCCCTCCAGCATCAGACGGTAATCGGAGGTAAGATAGGGCTCGCACTCCACTCCATTCAAAACGACTGTATCGATCGGTTTATCCTTTGGAGGAGAGAGTTTTACATGTGTGGGAAAACCAGCCCCACCCATTCCACATATCCCGGCAGCAGCGATTCTGGCCTTCATTTCATCGACCGGCAAATCCATATAGTCCACTTCATCAACCAGTTCCACCCACCTGTCTTCACCATCACCGGTGATCTCAATAGCCATCTGTTTGGTCCCGACTGGGTGAGCAAATCGCTCAATCTTCGTAACCTTACCACTGATGGAGGCATGCTGGGGAATGGAAACAAACCCTGATCCCTCTGCTATCATCTGACCTGCCAAAACCTCATCGCCGACTTGGACGATCGGATTGGAAGGAGAACCAATATGCTGGGACAAAGGGATAATTACTCGGGACGGAAGGGGAAACTTTTCGATAGTTGCGTCTTTGGAATATTGCTTATGATCGTGAGGGTGAACTCCCCCAGGAAAAGTTTTTAACTTCATCAACACTCCCAATGAGCTCCTAAGTTCTACACTTAGAGCCAAATAATGATTTATTGCCATAAAATGAGATGGTATCAATCCGGCAAGTTTTTTTTCAGGCAATTTCTCCCACCCTCTCAAATAGTTTGTTTTGCCATAATTAGCAAACAGCCGAAACGACTGCTAAGTTTCTCTTGACAAAATTGCTGGCTTCGGATATATTTGAACATAGAGTATGTAAACATAGTATAATTAGATAAAGGAGACCAAAAATGGCAGAAAAGAAATT
The DNA here is from genome assembly GCA_964652645.1 of uncultured Candidatus Cloacimonadota bacterium. GTDB lineage: Bacteria > Cloacimonadota > Cloacimonadia > Cloacimonadales > Cloacimonadaceae > CAZZCS01. Next base: position 5,727 of record CAZZCS010000023.1, read on the forward strand.
GGAAAAAGGCTCTCTCTCGATCCACACTGAAAACATCTTTCCGATCATTAAGAAATGGCTCTATTCCCAGCACGATATCTTCCTGAGGGAATTAGTTTCGAACTCAGTAGACGCCATCAACAAGCGAAAATACGCGGATGAAAGCTTCAACGCCGAAGATATGAAAATCGAGATCAAACTCGATAAAAAGGCAAAGACCCTTCAGGTCATTGATACCGGTATCGGTATGACTGCGGAAGAGATCAAGAAGTATATCAATCAGATCGCCTTCTCCGGGGCAGAAGAATTTGTGAATAAATTTAAGGATGTACAAGCCAACATCATCGGTCACTTTGGCTTGGGATTCTACTCCTCCTTTATGGTATCTGAAAAGGTCACTATCGATTCTCTCTCTTATGAGCAGGGAGCTACTCCCGCCTTTTGGGAATGTGATGGAACCACCGATTACAGCATGAGCAAGGGTAAAAGAAAAGAAGTGGGAACGACCATCACCTTGCACTTCAACGAGGAGTCTGCAGATTATACCGAAGACGCCAAAATCAAGGAAATCCTTGAACGTTATTGCAACTTCATGCCTTATCCCATCCTCTTTGACGGAAAAGAGATCAACCAGAAGGAAGCTTTGTGGAACAAAAAGCCCAAGGACGTGACCCGTGAAGAATACATTGAGTTCTACAAACAGATGTTCCACGACTATATGGAGCCGGTGTTCTGGATTCACCTCAATGTGGACTACCCCTTCAACCTCAAGGGCATCCTCTATTTCCCAAAGCTTCGTAACGAGCCAGACTTTTTCAAAGGAGAGGTAAAACTCTTTTGCAATAACGTCTTCGTGGCAGACAATCTGGAAGATCTGATCCCCGAATTTCTCCTCCTCCTCAAGGGTGGTATAGACATTCCGGACATCCCGCTAAACGTATCACGCAGCTTCCTGCAAAACGACAAGCAGGTTCAGAAGATCACCAAGTACATCGTAAAAAAGGTATCAGATCACTTTGCCGAGACCTACAAAGAGGATCGCAAGAAGTACGAAGAGTATTGGGAAGACATCAATACCTTTATCAAATACGGCTTGCTCAAGGACGATGACTTCTTTGAGGCCATGAAAGATTTGGTGCTCTTCAAATCCGCCTCAGGTGACTATGTGAACGTCGAAGAATACAAGACCCGCAATCCCGAGACTGAGGGCAAGACCAAGATCTGGTATGCCTCCTCTGAAGACACTCAAGTAAGCTACCTGAACATGATGAAGGAGCAGGGGATCGAAGTCGTATTCCAAAATTCTCCCCTGGATATCCACCTCTATCAACGCTTGGAGAGTAAGCTCGAGAAGATCGAATTTATCCGGATCGATTCCGAAGTAAACGATCTGCTGGTAAACAAGGACAAGACCGAAGTAGTGGATCTCAATAGCCGAACCGAATCCGACAAACTCAAAGAAGTCTTCTATAAAGCTCTGGATCAAAATATCGAAGCCTCTTTTAGCAAGGATAGCTATGCCGAATTCTTAAAGAAGCATCCCAAGGCTGCCACGGCTCTGACCCCGTACCTGATCCAAAAAGAAGAGCAATCCATCGTAAAACCTTATGAAATGCCGTCTTCTGTTCGCGAAGAGATTGGTGAAGAGGCGATGAAGGAACTGATGGAACACGTATATACAGAGCTCAAAGTGGAAGTAAAAAGCCTGAAGAGCACAGAGATTCCCTCGATGATCGTCTTCAGCGAATACATGCGCCGCTGGCACGATATGGATATGGTCGCCCGCAAGGATTCTTCTGAAATGTTGAAGTATCATACCCTTGTGGTAAACCAGGAAAATCCTGTGATTAAAAAAATCCTCAACCTCGATGCTGAAGGCAAAAAAGAAGAAGTCAAGACCCTCTGCTCCTATATCCACGACCTCTCTCTTCTGGAGCAAAAACCTTTCAGCGGCAAGGAACTAAAGAGCTTTATCGAAAAGGCGAATAAAATCCTGAATTACGTTTAGAACTGGTCATCGAATTCGTTCGCATGATAGGGGCGGTTTTTTACCGCCCTTTATTATCTCCAGAGAGCTGGCAGCCATCTTGTCCTTGACAGATAAATCAGCTCTATAGCTTTGAGACTAACTATATTTAGGAATAATGAAATGCAAAAATTCGAACACGAAATGAAGATTATCCGCAAGGGAGTAGAAGAGATCATTCCCGAGGATGAGTTACTTAAAAAACTCGAAAGCTCCGCTAAGACTGGCAAACCCCTGCGGATCAAATATGGTATAGACCCTACTGGATACGACGTCCATATCGGCCACCTTGTCCCTATTCGTAAGATGCGGGAATTTCAGGACTTGGGGCATACAGGCGTGATCATCATCGGTGATTTTACGGCGCAGATAGGTGACCCCACCGGCCGCGATGAATCCCGCCCCCCACTCAGCCGGGAAGACATCCTGGCAAACAGCGAAAAGTACATGGATCAGCTCTTTAGCGTTCTCGATCCAGATAAGACCGAAGTTCGCTATCAGACTGAATGGTTTGGCCAGATGGGAATGGGCGAAGTGATCAAGCTAATGGGCAAATTTACCCTGGCCCAATTTCTGGCGCACGACACCTTCCGCAGCCGCTATGAACAGGGTTTACCTCTGGGAATGCACGAGATCATGTACCCCATCCTCCAGGGTTACGATTCAGTCGCCATAGATTCAGACGTGGAACTGGGAGCCACAGAGCAAAAGTTCAACATCCTGGCTGGTCGTGATATGCAACGCTATTTTGGGAAGCCCCAGCAAGTAGCGGTGCTCTCCCCAATCCTCATGGGCACAGATGGAATCAACAAGATGAGTAAATCCATGAACAACTACATTGCCGTGTTTGATACCCCAAACGATAAATTTGGCAAGGTGATGTCCATCCCTGATAACCTGATCATAAACTATTTCGACTATGCCACTAAGCTCGATCCTGATGAGATCGAAATAATCAAGAAGGATCTGGAAACCGGGACAAACCCCATGATTCTAAAGAAACGTCTGGGACGCGAGATCGTGACTCTCTATCATGGACAAGATGCTGCGAACGCTGCCCAGGAAGCATTTGAGAAGGTATTCTCCAAAAAAGAAATACCGGATGAGATGCCCGTCTTTGTAGTGAGCGAAAACCCGATTCCGATCATCAGATTGATCACCGATTCTGGAGCTTGCGCTTCCAATTCGGAAGCCCGCAGAATGATAGCACAGAATGCCGTATCCATTGATAATGTAAAGATTAGCAACGTCGAAGAGCTGATCTCTGTACAAGACGGCATGGTACTCAAAGTGGGAAAACGGAAGTTTTACGAACTCCAGAATCCTGAACTACACTAAGGAAAGACAATGACAGATACCACCATAAGCCTGATCCGCCTCGGCATGAATGTTGCCATCGTGGGATTGATTTTTTATTCCATCATCCTCCACGAATACAGCCATGCCTTCGTTGCCAATCTTTTGGGTGACGATTCAGCCAAACGCAGCGGCAGGCTTAGCCTCAACCCCATGGTGCATATAGACTGGTTTGGCACGGTCATCCTGCCTCTCATCCTCTATTACACCGCCGGTTTCATCTATGGTTATGCCAAGCCGGTTCCCTTCAATCCTTACAATTTCCGGGATTTCAAACGTGATTCCGGGCTTACTGCCCTTGCAGGGCCGATTACCAATATCCTGATTGCCACTTTTTTTGCCCTGGTTTACCATCTGGTACCTGGAGCAATCGTAAAGTACATCAGCTTTTACGTAATCTTTTTTAATCTGATCCTGGCTTTTTTTAACCTGATCCCTGTGCCACCCCTGGATGGATCAAAGGTACTCGGGATCTTTCTGAGCGACGATGCCTATTATCGCTGGACTATGCAAGAGCGCAAGGGCATGATGTTCCTCTTTGGTTTTATAATAATCTCCAACCTCCTGAGGCTAAACATTATCGGCAGGATCATCATCCACCCTGTTACCTTGATGATGAAGCTTTTAGGAATAGGTTGATCATACTATCTACGGCAATGACGTGTGCCGGATCAATCAGAAGTTTGTGTCGAAAAAATAAAAATGGAGTATGTCATGAGTAAAGAGAAGATTCTCGAACTGATTGCCAATCAAGATGTAAAGGCGATCGATCTCAAGTATTGCGGCCTCGATGGAAAGTGGTATCACATCACCTTCCCAGCCCGAAGACTGGAGTTTGTAATCGAACATGGAGTTCCCTTCGACGGCAGCAGCATCCCCGGGATGAGTTCTGTCGAAAGCGGGGATATGACTTTGATGCCGGATCTTGAAACGGCAGCCATCGATCCCTTCTACGAGACCGAAACTCTGCGGTTAATCTGCTCCATCTGCGATGCAGCTACGCGGATAGGAATCAAGAAGGATCCGCGCAGCGTAGCAAAACGCGCTCACGATTATCTGCTTTCTACAGGTATCGCAGACGATTCCACCTGGATTCCAGAGCTGGAATTTCACCTGCTGGACACTATAGAATACAGTTCCGAGCGCTTCAACGCGGGATATACCATTACTTCTACAGAGTTCAAGGACTCTCTTCCCCAGGATTTCGACGATATCGATGGCCTCTCCCAGATGGAGCGCAAAGGCTATCACATGGATACACCCTTTGATAGATACTATGAAGTTCGCCAGCAAATGGTGGATTACATGGAAGATTTTGGCATCAAAATCCGCTATCATCACCACGAAGTGGGGCTCTCATCTCAGCAGGAAATCGAGACTGAACTGCTCTCCTTCCCCAAGATTTGCGATGACACCATGGTCATGAAGGATATCATCCGCCGCACAGCTCTGGAAAATGGACTTACCGCTACATTCATGCCAAAGCCAATATACAATCAGGCTGGTAATGGCATGCACTTCCATATGATGTTACATAAAGCTGGCAAAAACGTGTTTTACAAAAAGGGTGGCTATGCAGATCTTTCCGATGAAGCAATCTGGTTCATCGGCGGTATCCTCAAGCACGGTAAAGCTGTGGTGGCGTTCACCAATCCCAGCACAAATTCGTTCAAGAGATTGCTCCCAGGTTTTGAAGCACCCGTCAAGCTCTTCTACGGACTGGCCAATCGCAGCGCCGCTATCCGGATCCCAAAATATGGCAATACAGAAGCTACCAAACGCTTTGAATTCCGTACCGGCGATGCCACTTGCAACCCCTATCTGGCAATGAGCGCTCTGCTTATGGCGGGACTTGATGGCATCAAAAACCAAATCAACCCCACAGAGCATAACCTCGGACCCTTCGATGATAACGTCTTCAGCTGGTCCGAAGAGAAGAAAGCCCAGCTTGCCTCCATTCCCGCTAATCTGGAAGAGGCAATGCAGGCTCTTCGTGAAGACCATGAATTCTTGCTGGCTGGCGGAGTCTTCAACGAAGAGCTAATCGAATCCCACATTAAAATGAAACTTGCAGAACATAAGGCCGTAAACGATCGCCCTCATCCCCATGAGATGGCGCTGTATTACAACCTCTAGACTCGCCTGATATCCTATAATGAAGCCCTCCCCCACGGGAGGGCTTTTTGACATGAACAACCGGTATTTCCATGGTCATCCTTGCCTCGAGGCGTTCATTTATACTACTTGAACCTGCTAGATCATCGATTTGGAGTAATAAAGCACTACCTTCTATTTCTACAATCAGGAAAGCGAAGAATAAATGCGATAAATTTCTTGACATAGTATCTACCACCGATAAAGATGTATTTGGCTTGGAACATTTAGAAAGCGACACGAATCGAGTTGCTAGATTTGTCGTGTTACTCTGCCTATTGGTGATAGATTGCTTTGATGTTTGTTGTACAAAGAGGTTAGGTCAATATGAAACACTTTGCGAAGATAGTTTTTTTAGCTTTTACTCTGTTTTGCATACTTACTCCAGTCAAACATTACGCTCAGGCGGCTTTACACGAAATCGTCAGATTCAACATCCCCTTTGGAAGGCATTTTTCTTTCCATGCAGAGACTGGGGGCGATCTTAATGGTGATGGCAGGCCAGACTTGGTATTCAGTTGTGTAGATGAGCTCAATTACTCAAATTGTCCAGTGTACATCTACTACAGCATTCCAGATAGCAATGCGGTTCCGGATCAGATCCTGACAACTCCCTGGCCCAATGTCGGTGGCTTTGGATATAGCCTTGCCTATGCAGGAGACCTAAACGGAGATGGTATCAGCGATTTGGCAGTGGGAGTTCGTTATTATGGCGAAGGCCTTAGTGGTGGTATTCTTATTTATTACGGAGGGAACCCTCCTTTTACAACTCCGGACGTCTTTATCAGTGGTGTGGGGATGGGTTATACTCATGATTGGGACCTCTTCTTTGGGGAAGATATGATCACGGATTGCGATCTGAATGGAGATGGGATCAACGACCTACTGGTCTATGCACCGGGACCTCAGTATGAAGAATGGGGAAATGTATATGCTTACCTGGGAGGAGAACCTTTTGCTACGACCCCGGCATTGCATATCAGAGGTACTGTTCCTTATGGACGGCTGGGCGCAGATATGAGAACCGGGGATATCAACGGAGATGGATACGACGATATTATCCTCACAAACCGCATTCCTGTTAATCCGAACGATCCTTATGGATATTGCCACAATTACCTAAAAATCTATCCTGGAGGTGAAAATCTCACAAATGTCCCGATCTTTGAGACACTCTTGGGCACTTCTCCAGAAATGGGTGTTAGCGGATTTATCGCAAATGGAGACCTGAATGGAGACGGATATGATGATTTATTGCTCGTTTGTGGAATGCAGAACGAATTACAATGGCTAAAGGTGATTTATGGTCAGAGTGATCTTACGACGCTCACCGTGGTCGATTATTATATTCCAGGTATCAGGGGTGCAAATGTTCAGACCTATATCAATATGGATGACGATCTGTTTTCAGATTTCTGGCTGAAGCTGCACCATGCGATGCCCAATGATCCCTATGAAAGCTCGTATCTTGTTTACAAACAGACATCTCCTACACTCGATCTGGTCTATGATTATTCCGATCCATCACCCCAACCGAGACCAAGCTATGGATATTGTTATCCCTTGGGAGACATGAATAACGACGGTTCTCCAGATTTCTTCGTTTTTTCCTATCCCACAACTAACCCTCCATGCCCTGCCTATGCAACGATTCTATCCGAATCCTACGTAAGTAATTCCGATGAGAATATCCAGCCTGCTCCTATGAGTATTGTGTGCTATCCCAATCCTTTTCGAGATGGTATAAACGTCCGTATGATCGGCACAGACAAGTCTGCTCAATTAACATCTATAGAAGTATATAACATAAAAGGGCAGTTGGTTTATAGCAAGACGAATCTGCATGGGAAACAAATCCGCTGGGATGGGCTTGATAGCCATGGGAATAAAATCGGCTCAGGGATCTATGTCGTTAGAGCATCAGACACAAAAGGAAACACTTACTCCACAAGAGTAGTGAATATAAAGTAGCATGGAGGAAGACATGAAGTCAATCGTAATGATGCTGGTCTTTTGGATAGTTGCTTTGGGCTTGTTAGCTCAACAGCCTCAAATTGAGGTTAGCATAGCTAATTCCCTGGGCATTCCGCATGCTTATGACGACGTGATCATACTCCCCAACGGCAACATGCATTTCTAAAAACTCTGTTTCAAATGCTGATCCGATTGCAGTTCCACCTCTTCATACTATTTCTGCATACCCCAATCCGGTTAACGTGAAGGGGATTATAACATTCGAGTCCTCGACAAAACAACAGATGGATATTGATGTCTACAACATCAGAGGGCAAATAGTGGGTACTGTGAAACTGGACTCAAGCGGTAAGACTCAATGAGAATTGCGAGATAACATAGGTGCAAAGCTTAGCGCAGGTATTTATATTGCGAAACCTCGCAATCATAAATTTATCAAGCCGTTAAAAATCATAGTAACCCACTGATAAAGTAGGTTATCATGAAGTACTTCATGATATTGATCCTAACATGCTCTGCATTAATAGAATTCAAGTCTATGAAACTCTTCCAATGAAGTCAATCAAGAAGATATCAGATGCCTTATCAGCGAACGTCTATTAGAACTGGACGAATTGAATACATAAAACAAGGCATCTTATTCATCATCTGCTTTGACTCCGATCTTAACTGCAAAAAGCTTTATTTTTTCATCATCGGAGGCGTTGTTCATAATAGTACGTATCTTCAACTTAAAGTCGTCGCTAGCTTCTTCTGACGAATTGACAATGTTCGCATACACTTCATTATTAACAATTCGCTTAAGACATTCGTCATTATCAATAACATACATCAAGACATTACGGCTAAAGTCATCGCACTTACTTTTGACTTTAATATCCCCAAACTTCTCCAAAATGTCGGCGTAGTGCAAATAAACATCAATCGATCGGTATTTCAATTATGGAAACCCAATCATCCTCGGGGATGGATGCCAAAGATTTAATGTAAGGAGACTGTCCCAAGAGCAGATTTGTCTTGACATCATCAGAAAGACTCGTACATTGGCAGGCTGTAAATAATACTAAATCGCTCCCAAACGGAGCCAATATAGATTTTTGCGAGGAAACATGAAAGAAGGTTTTATACCCAAGAATGACTTTCAATCCATCTTTTTTACCGATAGAGCCACTGAAAGCTCGAATGAAATCAAGTCTCTATTCCTAAACCATTTGGAGTACTCTTTAATCAAAGACACTACGACTGTCCGCCCTTGGGACGTGTATTATGCCTTGTCTTTGAGCCTCCGCGATCGATTGATAGAGCGCTGGCTGCGCACCCAGTATGAGTACCGCAAGAGAGACGTAAAAAAAGTTTATTACCTTTCGATGGAGTTCCTGATCGGACGGCTGCTGGGGAACAATCTGATCAATCTCGATGTTTATGATGAATGCTACGACATGTTGAAGGAAATGGGTCACTCTTTGGAAGAGATCTCGGACATGGAACCGGATATGGGTCTTGGCAACGGTGGCCTGGGGCGCCTGGCTGCTTGCTTTATGGACTCTCTGGCGACTCAGCAGTATCCCGCCTATGGCTATGGCATCCGCTACGAATTTGGAATCTTCAAACAGCTCATCCGCCAAGGCTATCAGGTAGAAGAGCCGGATCACTGGCTCAAGAACGGCTGTCCCTGGGAGATTAGAAGGCCGGATATAAACTATCGGGTTCGCTTTGGTGGAAAAGTGGTATCCGAAGAACAGCCAGATGGCAGGATCAGACACAAGTGGGTGGATACAGAGGACGTTCAAGCTGTGGCATGGGATATCCCAGTACCTGGTTACAGAGTGACAAACGTAAACAATCTGCGCCTTTGGCAAGCGACTGCGACCGATGAATTTGACTTTGACTATTTCAATAGCGGCGACTACGTACGGGCCGTGGAAAAGAAGAATATCTCCGAAAACATCAGTAAAGTTTTGTATCCAAATGATAACATGCACTTGGGTAGAATCCTGCGCTTGAAGCAGGAATACTTCTTCGTCTCTGCCACTTTGCAGGATATCTTTGCTCAATGGAAACAAGATCACGATAGCTTTTATGATATCCCGGATAAGATAGCGATCCAGCTAAATGATACTCATCCTGCCATAGCTATCCCGGAGATGCTTCGCCTGCTGATCGATAGAGAGGGTCTTAGCTGGGAAGCTGCCTGGGAGATCACAAAGAAAACCTTCTCCTACACCAATCATACTGTTCTGCCTGAAGCCCTGGAGAAATGGTCTGTGAGCCTCTTTGAAGAGCTTCTTCCCCGTCATCTGATGCTCATTTACCAGATAAACAGCTATGTGCTGGGTGAGGTGACACGTCTCTATCCCGGAAATCTGGTAAAAATGCAAAATATGTCGATAATCCAGGAAGGCCAGGAGAAGGCTATTCGGATGGCTCAACTCTCGATTCACGGCAGCCACACCGTTAATGGCGTGGCAGAGCTTCATACCCAGATTGTCAAAGAAAGCATCTTTCCTGATTTCTGTGAGATGAACCCCGAGAAGTTCCAAAACAAGACAAATGGGATCACGCCCCGGCTGTGGCTCAGAGAATGTAACCCATTTCTGGCCAGTCTGATCTCTGAGCACATCGGTGATAACTGGATTTATGATCTGGAGCAAATCCGAGGCATCGAAAAGTACCTGGATGATCAAGAATTTCTGGATAGTTTTTACGAGATTAAATGGATCAACAAGAAGACTCTCAGCCGTTATATCTACCGCGAAACAGGGGTAAGGACAAGCCCCGATTCGCTGTTTGATGTACAGGTAAAGAGGCTGCATGAATATAAAAGGCAGCTCTTGAACGTCCTGGAAGTGATTGCCCGTTACCACAGGATCAAAGCCAATCCCAAAGGAGATTTTGTCCCCAGGACTGTGATCTTTTCTGGCAAAGCTGCCCCTGGTTACTTCATTGCCAAGCGCATTATCAAGCTCATAAACAGTATCGGAAACGTGGTCAATAAAGACCCTGATGTTGCAGATCGTCTCAAGGTGATATTCCTGCCAAATTACAATGTGTCTCTGGCAGAGAGAATAATCCCCGCTGCAGACCTATCGGAGCAGATATCTACAGCAGGTTATGAAGCCTCTGGGACAGGAAACATGAAATTCGCCCTCAACGGAGCTCTTACGATTGGAACCATGGACGGTGCCAATGTGGAGATGGCAGAAGAGATTGGCAAAGAAAACATGTTTATCTTTGGGCTTCTCTCGGATGAGGTAAAGGCATTGAAGCAGAGAGAATACAATCCGTGGAACTACTATTATGGTGATCCCGAGCTCAAACAGGTGATCGATTCCATCAAGAGTGGGGTGTTTTGCAAGGATGAGCCCGGCATCTTCGATCCCATAGTCCATTCTCTGCTGGATGGCGGAGATGTTTATTTCTTGCTGGCTGATTTCCGTTCCTATGTTCACGCTCATGAAGAGGTGGATAAGCTCTATGCGAATCGAAATGAATGGGTTAAAAAAGCCATTCTAAACATTGCCAGAATAGGAAAGTTTTCCTCCGATCGCACCATAAACCAGTACGCAAGTGATATTTGGAAAGTTGACCGGGTCAAACTGGATTTCTAATTACAGGAGTTTTCTCTACTTGTTCGGAAGATTAGTTCCAAAGTTGGTTTTACTGCTGATCATAGTAAGCTGTCAGATGCTGGAAGCCCGCGTTGTCATCAACGAGCTCTTTTATGACCCCGTTGGAGTGGACACAGGATATGAATGGATAGAGCTGTACAATGCCGGAGAGGAATCCATAAACCTCGAAGGAGCGCGGATCCAGAAGGCAGGAAGCACATTCACCACTGTGTTCACATTCCCTCACTTTGTTTTGCGACCAGGTCGCTTCGTAGTGTTGGGGGAAGCCCATGTGAGCCAGGCGGCCTTCACATCATCCCTCGCCTTCCAAAATAGCGGGGCAGAAACAGATGGAGTGCGCTATATCAGTCCCGATGGCCTATATAGCGATACTGTACTCTACGGATCTCCCAATGTAAATGCTTTGGTAGACGATACTGGAGCCGTGGGCAGTGACTTTGCTGTAACCGTATCTCCCGGCCAATCGCTTGCCAGGATTGCCGATGGTCTTGATACCGATCTCTGTAGCGAGGATTTTAGAGCAGAGGCCAACCCCTCTCCAGGACTTCCAAACCATATATATATCCCACCTGAGCCCATCTTCCCCATTTTGAATGAAATCATGTACGACCCGCATACTGGCAATCAGGAGTGGATCGAGCTTTTTGTGGAGAGTAGCGCTCGCACTGAGGCAAATTTTAGCATCAAAGACCTGGCCAACAATACGATCCGCTTTAGCTTACCTTCTGATACCAATGGATACTTTGTGCTGACCACAAACGCTGCAAACCTGCAAGCTTTGTATCCTGAATGCCCTGAAGCGGCGATAATACCCGTCACTAGCTGGGCAGCATTGAACAACGACGGGGACAAACTGTGGCTCTTCGACGCAGAGGGAGCAGTTCTGGACTCCATGTCTTACGTGGGCAACAGCGCTTTCAAAGGGATATCGTACGAGCGGAATGAAGCGGGTAACTGGTATTACTGTACAGATCCCTCGGGTGGGACACCTGGGCGCAGTAATAGCACAGTCTCGCAGGATTTCCCCAGCTTCAGAGGCAAGATCCACGTGGATGGTTCTCCGGCTAATCCTAAACTCAATGAGGCTATCAGGATATGGTTTCAGGATTTTGAGGCGGGCACTTCAGTGAGTGTCAATGTGTTCGATCTGGCAGGGAGGAAAGTACGTACCCTGGCGGATAATACCAGCATCCCCGAAAGCGGATATCTCGAATGGAATGGGAGAATGGGCTCTGGAAGCTACGCTGTCAGAGGGCTGTACATCATTCTCTGGGAATCTCAGGTGAGTGGTGGCAGAATCAACCGTAGGCAGATGCAAGCTGTAATCAAGTAGATCCAAACAGCCTCTATCTCTTAGCGATTACCACTCCCATCACTCCAGAGTAAACCATCTTCACGAATATACATCCTGGGTAGATCCAGCACCGAGTCCAGAGTTATGATATAGCTCTGGGAGGTAGTTTCAAACTTGATCGGCACCCTCTTTCCCTTCCATTTATAAGGGCTGGCTTTGAGCTGACGCAAATTCCTGGCGTAGCTCCCGTGATCAAACCAGTATTGTTTTTGGAGATAGTATAGCTGACGCAGGTACTCTTTGGCGTATTCTGTCTCGGGGATTGAGTAGTCCAGCGCTTGAGTTCCCGCCAGGCTATGCGAGAAAAAGAGGTAACCCCAGCGCTCGGGATAATGCATGGCGATGAGCCCCTGAGGACTCCAGACCCAGTTGTATTCTGGTCTGCCCTGGATCTTACGATAGGAGTTTTCAACGATCTCTGTGTCCCAGTGAACTCGCGAAAAGTTTACTCGCCAAAAATCTCCTTCAGGTGGAGGAACCGGTTTGTGAGCACATTCTTTTAGTACAGACATCGGCAGCTTCATTTCCAGATACCAGGCTCTATCGAGATCGGAGGGGTCGTTTAGAGTGCCATCGATGTGAACCTTATACTCTATATCCCTGATATCCCAAGCGTTTACTGCCACTTGCTGACGGTCACGATAGGGTTTGATCAGAAACAGATCCCACAGCGTGCCCAGGGCGTTGATTTCGATCTCATAATAGTCGTGTGTATCACCATCCGGATCGATAAACATCTCGATATCATTATCGTAAAATATTACTGCATCGCGTTCTGTAAGAGTAGCCCAGACATGAGGCTCAATCATTTCCACTGCCACATACAGGGCATCATCGTCCCACAGAATCTTAAATCTTGTATCGTGGAAAGGCAGAGGCTTGAGATCTCCCTCGATATCGACGAAGGTTTCGCTCCAGGGGATCAATTGCCAGGATTCATCATCAAGTTTTCCATCAATTACGATCTCGGAAACTGGCTTTTGCGCCGTGTATGTGCGGGGGGCAAATTCCCCCTTGGGAACCGGAAAGTGCTCTGCATAGATGCTCCCAATCACTATTACTAAAACAAGCATAAGGATATAGGTCTTCATACTAAACTCCATTAAGTCTATGTTTCAGATCTGGCTGCTGCCACAAGCTCTGATATAGTAGTGATAGCCAGGCCCACGCAAGTATCCGCAGCTCCGTAATAGATATAAACCGGGGTATCGTCTGAGACCTTGCCGTCTTTACTGATGGGGATGGCAGCAGTCGGGAACACCACATTGGGCACCTGTCCCATCAATTCGTAAGGCTCGCGTGGTTCCAGGATATTATACTTACCACGGGAAAGCGTGATCCATGGTCGTTCAGAATCGTGCAGAGATACTCCTGCCTGATAGATGTTTGCACTACCGAAGTGAGTGGCAACTCCATGGTAAATGTGCAGCCAGCCAGCTTCGCACTTGATGGGAGGAGGGCCAGACCCGATCAGTTCATCCCAGTAATGCGGCCTTCCAGAAAAGACTTCTGCCACATACTCCCACTTTTCGTAATCTTCGCTTTTGCTACATACTATAGTTGAGCCAGTCTTGACTCCATCTGCCCCCTGATAGGTATTGGGGCGCTCAAATCTGTAGGGCGTGCCGGCAAAGATCACTCCGTTACGGACATCCGGCCCTGAGGCCAACGAGATGAAATCCAGGCTGGATAGATCATCACTGCGAAAATACCCCAGAAAGCAGCCCTTGTCTGTATCCATGGCACACACCACATCAAAGTGTTTTCCCGATGATGGTGTGATGCGGGCATCGTAGATATGGTAGATGCGATGAGGACAGCGCTCCAGATGCGTAACATGGACAGCCTCTGTACCGATATCAAAATTCAAGCCATCGGGAGAAGAAGCTCTTACGAACAGAGTCTCTCGAGCTCTATTCTGAACACGCAGTAACAGGAGGACATTGCCTTCGTGGAACACTCCCCCTGGATTGAAGACAGATGAGACATCATTTAGGGCATTACTTATACCCTTGATCTGCTCTCTGTGAATGATGGGATTATGTAAATATCGCTGCATAATAGGCCTCCAAGCCCTGCAATTGCCACTTAAACTCATCAAAATCCGTCGATGGGGACCAGGCTCGAGCCGCCAGCGCTGCTGCCCGGGGGTGAAGCATGGCAAAGAGTTCTTCCTGGTTGTGGACATGCTCCGTCCACAGATTTGCCTGTAATCCCAGACAGTGACTCAGGGAAGGATAACTCTCCAGATCAAACTGGAAAACGTTCTCAAGGGTGCTCACGCCGTGCGCTCCAGGGCCATCTGCTGCTGCCTTCCAGTCCAGATAACAGATCTTATTGGGACAGAGGATGTAGCGGTTTCCATTATTAACAGCCTTCTGAGCGGATAGTATCCCATCTCCTCTCCAGACCATTACCAGGGGCTCTCTGCCAATCCTGCCATCAAGAATCTCGTCCCAGCCTATCAATTCTTTTCCTTCTGCCTTGAGAATCTCTGCCAGTTCAGCTGTTAGCCAGCTTTGCAGTTCTTCATAATCGGTAAGCTGGAGATCCTGCATTATGAGCTGACACTTGGAACAGCTTCTCCAGCGGGTTTTGGGTGCTTCATCGCCACCGATATGGAAGAATGGTGCCGGGAAAAGCTGCACCAGTTCATGAATCAGCTTCTTTAGAAAGGGAATCAGCTCAGGATTTCCAGCACAAAGGATATCTTCGAAGATGCCCCATTGGCTGCTGGGCTCGAAACTTTCTGGCTGGCAGGCCAATTGTGGATAAGCTGCCAGTAGCGCCAGTGTATGCCCCGGAAGGTCAATCTCCGGGATCACCATTATCCCCAGGTTCCCAGCGTAAGTAACGATCTCTGCAATCTCCTCCTGTGTATAAAACCCACCATAGGAGCTACTGTCCGCCTCCTTTCTCCAGGCTCCCTTCTGGGCCAGGAGAGGAAACTCCTTGCTCTCTATCCGCCAGCCTTGATCGTCACTGAGGTGCCAATGGAATCTGTTGAGCTTAAGAGCTGCCATATAGTCCAGATAGCGCTTTACCACCTCTTTGCCAAAGAAGTGGCGGCTCTCATCCAGATGCAGTCCGCGCCATTCGAACCGGGGATAATCTACAATCCGGGACACTTTGAGCAAGCCCTGATCTCTGGTAAAGGCCAAATACAGGATCTGGAGCAGAGTTTGAACGGCATAGCACATGCCATCCCGACTCTTGGCAGCGATCACTATCTCCTGTTCTGAGATGTTGATCAGGTGCATATCTCTATGGGTGGCAGCAATGGCCGGCATGAGGTGAAACTTGATACTTATAATCCCTCCTGCCTTAGACAGCGGATACCGGGCAGATAGGCCCATATAGCATTCAAGCATCTTCTGATACAATCTATCGCAACCATCTGGGATTGGGTGAATTACAGTTATCTCTGATGGCAGTGGAAATCCCTGGGGATGAAGGATGATTTCTCTGGGCCGGGGGATCATTATAGCTCCAACCTGAGAGTGACAATCTCAAAGGGTCTGACTTCAAATTCTTCGTAGAGTGGCAGCTCGGAGACAATCTCCTCCAGCATGTTACATTTGAATATCTTGATGATTTGCATGGTCGTATGGACAACCTCCAGGCAAGATCTCCCCAAAGGTTCGTAGAGACGCACGATGATGGCTGATCCTCTATCGGCTGCCTTGATTTGGGAGATTACAAGGTGCTGTGCGCTGAGGATAGATTTAGGTAGCCTGGCATTTCCTTCTGCATAGTAGATCTGACTTCCGAGGCTTTCACCCAGACTGGAGAGATCCGCCTCTGCAAAAGAAACTGCTTTTGCATAGATGGCATAAGTATAGCTGTGCCTACCCATATCCGCGTGAGGATCGACGTCTGCAGGACTCCGCAGCAAAGCAATCTCCAGCTTGTTTTCCAGAGCGCTATAGCCAAACTTCTCAGATGAGACCAGGGCACAGGTTCGCTCCCCTTCACTGATGGCAACGAAGCCTCTGGCTGGGAACTCAAAGCGGGCTTCATCCCAGGCATTTTGAGGTCTGACCTTGCGAGAGATCTTCGCCATCTGGATTCCGCATTCTGCGTGCTGGGAAAATACATTAGCGCTCATCTCCGCACGCAGCATCTTATGATGCTCGTGCCAATCGACATCGTGACGGATCTGGACATAATCTGCCTCGGGGAATAGCTCCATCGTCTGGATCAGAACAGATTTTTCGAAGCGAAACTCATGCACGATCTGAGCGTAGTAACCCAAAGAAAAGGCCGATAGCACTCTTACCTGTTGGGCCGTCTGAGGCTGAGTCTCCCTGTAATAGTGGTTGATGTCCCACGCCCCCCAGTTATTCGGTTCATCTTCCCAGAGAAGCAAACGATTGGATTCTTTGGTAATCATTTCTTCATCCTTTGATCCGATCCTCAGGATGCTCCCTAGAGGGCTTATCTGCAGCTCGAGATTGTTGTTTCGCATAGTATACACTCCAGAGATGGGGACGATCTCTTCTCTCTCGTGAGTGTAAGGAGTGAACTGAGGCATGAACTCCAATACTGCGCTGCTCCAAGCCTCAAGTTTTACGAGGAGCTTTAGTTCCTCTGCTTCAATGATACGGTGCATCAGCTCTACTCCATCCAAAAATGAAGCCAGTTCCTGATACTCCAGAGGGAAGCTAAGCCAGGAGTAAACAGTACCCGGAGAAGGGTTGAAGAGAGTGTATTTTGCAGCCTTCGTCTCTGTATTCAGTTCGCTGTAAATGATGTCTTGTAAAATTGCATGATTACGCTCGCAAATCTCGTCTGCGTCATCATAGACCTGGGTGATGGAGCTTCCTGGCAGGATATCGTGGAACTGAAGCAAGAGTGTGTCTTCCCATAGGGGATGCAGTTGTTTGGGATAGCAAAGCTCAACTTGTTCTTGAGCCAAGGCCTTGTAAACGTTTACCGCTTCGGCAGCTCTGAGAAGGCGTTCGCTCTTCACATTGTACTGTTTCATCCTTCCCTGGGTAGTGTATGTGCCGCGGTGAAACTCCAGATAGAGCTCTGTGTAACACTTCGGCAGCTTTTCCCTGGGAAGATTGGCATAGTAGGCAAAGAACTCCTCCGATTTGGCGAACTTAAATTTGACCGAACCCTCGAGATTCTGTTGTCTGATTCCATACTCAAGATGGTTACGGGTAGGTCCTCCTCCCCCATCGCCTATGCCGTAGAGATTGAGAAATGCGTCTGCGATCCCGGCCTCTGTAAACCGAGCTTCAGTCTTGAGGAAGGCAGAGGGATTGTTTGAGAAATTGTAGTCGTGCGTAGGAAGCTGGTGCGCCAACACTTCTGTTCCATCAACACCCTGCCAGATGAAGAGGTGTTTGCCAAAGGGATTGGTTTCGTTCCAGGATAGCTTTTGAGTCATGAAGTTGTTCACCCCGCAACCCTTCATAATCTGAGGGATGTTTCCGGAGAAGCCGAAACAATCGGGAAGCCACAAAACGTCTGGCCGAATCCCAAATTCCCGGGCAAAGAACTCCCTGCCATAGCGGAACTGGCGGATGATGGATTCACCGCTGATCAGATTTGTGTCAAATTCGACCCAGGAGGCACCCTGCACTTCCCATTGCCCAGAAAGCACTTTGGATTGTACTTCCATATAGAGCTTGGGATAGAGCTCTTTGATCCACTTGTAGAGCTGAGCCTGAGACGCCCCAAACACATACTGGGGATACATGTCCAACATGCGAAGGGCATTGGCAAAGGTCCTGCCTCCCTTGCGTTTACTCTCTCTAAGCGGCCACAACCAGGCCAGATCCAGATGGGCATGTCCGATGCTATATGCGGTAAGCGCACTGGCATGAGCGGGCTTTGCAAGCAGGTCTTGCGAAATCTCTTGGGCAGCCTGGAAATTGCTGGCGTAGACATTGCAGATGTCATTCAATCCGTTTAGCAGCTTCGTCCTGCGCACTGATCCCTCAGGAAGCGCTGTCATCAGATCGTTCAGCAGTTCCAAATCCAGCATGAACTGGTACTTGCTCTCCTCAAACCGGCTGAGATGGCAATGGCGAAGGTGATAATCATCTTTGCCAGAACCAAAGAGATCATTGGCTGCGGCCTCGATCAGAAGCTCAAACTTTCCTTCCTTATCGCAGAGGCTGGCAAGGGGGACATAGTACTTGGCAGCATTGTGATACCAATCCACCTTGGGAGTAAGGCCCTGCCAGGGGCTACCATTTACAAAAACGCAGGCTTCACCATCACAATCAAAATAGAGGCCTTGCTCCTCAGCTGGATAGTCCTGGCTTAGTGTCCCCCTGATCCTGAAAAAGGCTGAACCCCAGGCTTCACCCCACTTTTCACCAGGCTTGATCTGCATCCATTGCGCGCTATCGAGAGCCGTCTGTGCTATGGGATTGGGGTCATAAACAA
>CAZZCS010000024.1:0-24587 GCA_964652645.1 uncultured Candidatus Cloacimonadota bacterium
GGGTAAGATCTAATGCTGTGGGGTCTGGAGCCAGCCACTCGAGGGCGACTGTGCTATTATTATTCGCAATTTCAGCATTGACCTGGCGGGGAGCATAGGCCACCTCGTTCAGGGTGATTGTTTCCATGTTGTAGTTTGCAGCGCCCACTACTATGGTGCCAGAGGCATTCTGATAGCCGGGGGCTATTATGGCATAGTTATATGTCTGGTTTGCATAGACGCCGGCAATAGTAAACTGGCCCTGGGTGTTGGTAGAGGCGGTGTAGTTTTCATAACCTGTGAGGGTGATTCCTGCTCCAGAGATACCGGCACCGGTATCGCTGGCCACCATGGTTCCGCTCACGCTTACGGTAGGCAACTGCACCATGGATATCTGGATATTCTCAGTTTCATCCTCTACGATAGTAACAGGCTGAGTCTGGTTGATGTATCCGTGGCGGCTGAAGGTGGCCTGATATGTATTGGGTAGAATGTTATTGATCGTGAATTGACCCTGAGCATTGGTCACAGTAGAGTATCCACCAGGGGTAAGGCTCACATTGACACCAGCCAAAGGAACGCTTGCAACACCCGTGACAGTACCAGTGAGGTGTCCTACCCCGCCTGGAACCATGTACAGGGTAGTTTTGGCAAATTGGCCAGTGTTTGTGCCACCTGTATCAGGAGGATTGGCAGGATCGTATGTAACACTGTCGCTGTATAGGTTTCGTGCTCTCAATTCTGTACCGGTCTGGCACATGAAGTAGTTTGTGGAATTGTAGTATTGAGTGTCCATGGGTCTATTGAAGGTGATAAGGATGTTTTCGCCATTGAGGTACAAGTAAGGTTCGTCGAAGGGGATTATAATGGCATTAGATCCGATCGGGAAAACCACGTTCCCGTCGAAGACGAGGGTCTGTTCTGTCGAAGGGATCCAGCCAGCGCTGAGATCGCCCTGAGTCGTTGTCCCAATCCAAACCTTGGTGGGTAGTTCCAGATCTTGTGTAAACTGGTTGTAAATGGCTATACCTGTGATCTGGCCGATTGTATTCCCGATTTCGGCAGGATAGATGATGTACTGGTGGAGAGAGTTCTTATAGAACATGTCAAGAGGGAATCTGGCAGTCTGGTCTCCTGCTCCAACGGTCATGGTAACGATACCTTCGGGCTGTACCAATACGTTGAAGTTTGGTGATTGATCGTTTGCAGTATTTTGATCGCCTGTAAGCAGCACTTTACCGTAGAGATAGGTAGCTCCGGCTGTAGAAGGAGTCCAGGGGATTGATACTTGCTGGGTTGTGCCGGGAGCGATGGCGGGACCAGCTAGAGAACCGACTTCGATATCTCCCTCGGTAAAGAGCTTTACCAGGTAGTCGCTCTGGGCAGAAGTACCGTTGTTGAATACATTTACAGTGTAATTGGATGCCATGTTTACAGAGGGGGTAGAATTACCCACCACGGACACAGCAGCCAGATCATTCGGGGCGATCAGCTCAAAGGAGATATCGTCCAGATAGATGGTTTGACCTGTGCTGGTGAAACCATGCTTGAAGGCAATATATCTGCCAGTGCCGGTATAGCCATTCAGTGGAACGACAAACTCGGTGTAGGTAGTGGGGGTAGTGATGTTTTGGATCTCTGTATAAGTAGAGGCATCCAGGGGATCCGTGAGAACTCCAACAGAGAGTTGGTAAGTAGCTCCCACACCTCTGACCCATACCCTTACGCGAACCGTGTTCATGGGGATGCTTTGGTTTATTGGAGGTGCTACCAGCATTACGTTTGTCCCTGCTGTGGTTCCATTGTAAAGCCGGATATTGTTCGGGGTGCTGTAAGGAGTAGAGGTATTAGTCTCGACCACAGCACCGGTTCCCGTGGGTTGGATTAATGAAGACCAATCGACAGGTAAGATAGGAGCGGTAACTCCGTCGAAGTTCTGCGTGTAGGGGAGTGTGTTTACAGTAGTATCTATGCAGTTTCCGGTAAGAGCAACCGTGTGCACTTCCCGCGTTATATTATCTGTGATAGATATCGTGGCAGTATGCGTCCCCTCTGTGGTCGGTGCAAATAGAACCGAGAAGGTCGAAGTCTGCCCTGTGTTCAAAGAAACGGGCAGGGTTGGCAGGTTTTGAAGGGTATAATGTGGACTACCGGCTATGCTGATGTTGTTAATTGTGAGTGATCCACCCCCGCCGTTAACTATGGTAAAAGTCTGGCTGGCGGTAGTATCTATCAGCATAATGCCAAAATCCTTGGAAGAAGGGTTGACGAAGAATATGGGATCATCACCCATAGGGGTCAGATGGAAGGAGGTTTGGGCAAACTGACCTGTAAGGGTTCCACCAGTAGGGGCATAGGGATCGTAGGTAGTGCCGTCTGCAAAGACGTTACGAGCACGGTTTGTCCCGATGGTCTGGCATTTAAAGTAATCTGAGGACGAGAAGTATCCAGTATCCATGGGACGATTGAACATCACTACCAGATTTCCACCAGTATAGGGGAAAATAGTTTGTAGTGGAATCAGGATATTGTTTGTTCCTGATGGATAATCTACATTGCCATCAAAAACCAGAGTCATGTCATTGGCAGAAATCCAGCCACCGGAAAGATCATTCTGGTCTGTAATACTCATCCAGATCTTGGTGGGTTTGGCCGTGAGATTTGTGGTGAACTGGTTGTATAGAGTTATGGCATTTATATTTCCAACGATGCCTATCTCAGTGGGATAATAGATGGCCTGATGCAGACTGTTCCGATAGAAGAAATCCAGAGGCATGCGAGCAGTCTGGCTGCCATCACCTACAGTGATTACAGTTACATCTGCGGGCATGACGCTGATGTTTATGGCGGAGCTGATATCGTTGTTGGGATTCTCATCCCCAGCAAGTACTACCTTACCGCGAATGGAAACTGGGCCTTCTACGGTTGGCGTCCACATCACTGGTACCTGTACAGTAGCACCAGAGGCAACAGCAGTACCAGGGCCCGAGGCCAATATGTTGTTCGCTGCATCGATAATCTGTACCGTATATGTGCTTTGAGCGTTTGCACCCCGGTTGTAAACCGTTACGGTATAGGTGCTTTGAGCGTTGATGGAGGGAGTGGTATTTCCTACGATCGCTTGGGCAGCAAGATCGTTGTTTGCAGGAACTGGAGGCAAGAACTCGTATTTGTTCCCTGTGAGAAATGGCACATGAGTTCCATTGATCTGATTGAATTCTACAGTTGTGGAATAAGATGCACTGGGAGTCGCAGGTGTAATACTCATGAAGTTTCCGGCTACGGCACCTGAGATGCCGATGGAAGCTGTAGCACTAGTGCCAGGAGTTGCACCCATGGTACCATAGATGAATTCCACCTTGTTTGAACCTTGATAGAGCTTGATCTGATAGTTTACCAGGTTTACAGGAGTCACATTGTAATACCATTTGACGTTTTTAAATTCAACGGTAAGTACCTGATTGGGAGATGTACCCGTAAGCTGATAGGCTACGTGGGAATCTGTATCGTCTGTCTTCAAATCGTCCCAAAGGCCAGCAAGGATAAGAGTCTGGGTAGTAAGATTGTTACTCAGAGATGCTGATGAAGCGGGATTGAGGGTGATAAAGCCGTTGGAATTGGCTTTAAAAGTATCGTACCCTACTTCGTCCAGCATGAATGTGAACCCGATGTTGATCACGGGTGACATAGCATCATCAATACCAGTACCGTGGATAATAGTCGGATTGGTGATTGGAGTGTAGGTTGCGGGGGATTGAATAAAGCTGTAATCTGCCATGTCCGCAAAGCCAAAGCTGCACAGGACAAGCAGAAGCGCAATGAGAAGATAATTCCTCATGGTGTCTCCTTTATACATGTTGTAATGAATAATCTGTGGATTTATCGATACAGAGATTTCATCCTTTTACAATTAATGCAAAAAACATTCCATGGAGTGAGATAGATTTGGGCTTATGATTATATCAGAAAAGATTTTAGCTCAGATGAGGCCAAAGAAAATCCTGATGCCGATTGGAATGCAAGCGTCATCAGGAAGGAAACTGCCAGAATGCAGATCGTGAGAATCGTCGTTGGCACCCAGCCAGAACAGCAAGCCCGGGTACAGACTCGTAAAGAAACCAAAATCCTCACCTGTCATATACACAGGGGAGGGAATCAGTTCCACGCCTAACTGCTGGCAGGTTTTGATGAAAGACAGATACAAGCTCTCGTCGTTCACTACGGCATCATAGCTGCAGAGAAAATCTACTTCCACCTCAAGCCCCAGATCCCGGGCAGAATCTGCCGCCTGCTGCTTGATGGCGGCATTAACCCGGTCTCGCATTGTCTTTGTGAGCGTCCGGTGCGTTCCTTCCAGCTTGCAATGGTCAGCAATTACATTGCGGATAACGCCAGATTGGAGCTTACCCACATGGAAAATCAAGCGCTCTTCAAGGGAATACTGGTGACACTCCCGCTTCATCCGCTGATAAAACTCCATCCCACCCGCCATAGCATCTCTGCCCTCTTCAGGAAAGGCTACATGAGCAGATTTACCGTGAAAGCAGACATCGAACTCCTGCGGGATGGCAAAAAAGATCCCGGCTTTGGTAGAAACCTGATTCAAACCCAGATGCGGATTGACGTGTAAAGCATAGGCAGATTCAATCTCGAAGCGCTGGATCAGCCCCTCTGCCAGAATCGTCTCGGCTCCACCTTTACCCTCTTCAGCAGGCTGGAAGAGGAAGAGCAAGTTCTTTTCCGGCCTGGTATTCACAACCTGAGCGATCAAGCCCATCAAGATAGCCATGTGGACATCGTGGCCGCAAGCATGCATCATGCCCGGTGACTTCGAGGCAAAGTCGCAACCCGTCTGCTCCGTTACCGGCAAAGCGTCCATATCCGCCCGAAAGAGCTTGTAGCTCCCCTCACCATGAGAGTACTCGACCAGAATCCCGGGGCTGTTTGCAAACTCGTGGATCTTGATAGCATCCATCTCTTGCAGGTAAGACATCAAAAGAGACTTGGTACGATGCTCATTGAAAGCTATTTCCGGGATTTGGTGCAACTGCCTGCGGAGCTGGATAGGATCGAACATCATGCCCTGTACCCGGCGTGCTTTTGCAGGATGCGAACGGCATTCGTCGCCGCTCCCAGCCGGACATTGTGCCCCACATTCCAAAAACTGAGACTAGACCTGTCACAGCCATAACGTAAACGGCTTACATGGCTGTCGTCCGAATTGCCAAGCTCGGCTGGGGTCATATAAATATCTTCTTTGTAATCTATCCCCTCGGCAGAATCCAGTAAATGTGCCGCTCGTTTGAGATCGATTTCACGCTCGAACTCTGCATATACCGATACAGAATGGCCATAGATCACGGGGACTCTTACAGTCGTTGCCGATACCAGCAGGCTTTCGTTGCGCAGAATCTTCTGCGTCTCAAAGTGCATCTTTTCCTCTTCCTGAGTATAACCTGAATCGATGAATCCACCGATCTGGGGGATCACATTCAGATCAATCACATGAGGATAGCCGCCTTTGGCCTGGCTGCCCTTCCGTTGTTCCATTAGAGTCGTAATCCCAGTATTACCGCTCCCGGAAACGGATTGATATGTAGAAAAGATAACCTTTCTGAGGCCGAACTCCCGATCCAATATGGCCAGGGGCAAGACCACCTGAATAGTGGAGCAGTTGGGATTGGCAATAATGCCTCGATATCCTGCCAGCAAGTCTCCATTGATCTGCGGAACCACCAGCGGGATATTGGGTTCGCGGCGAAAAGCAGAGGAGTTGTCTATTACTATGCTATCTGCCGTTGCCGCTATCGGAGCATAGGTGAGAGCCACACCTGCACCAGCAGAAAAGAGGACGTAATCGTAGTGCCTGGAAAGGGCCAGACTATTGAGCTCTTGAACCGCGATAGGGTTGTCGTTGTAATACAATATTGATCCTGCAGACCTTGCGGAGGCATAGAGATCCAGTTCATCAATCTTTATATTTGCCTCGGACAGGCAGGTCATCATCATTCGTCCAACTTCACCAGTAGCGCCAACAATGGCTATCTTCATTATCACCTCTTAGTTACGTATCAAGTGAAGCATTGTCTCAGTAAACGCATCTTTTGTCAATGCAAAACTTGACAGATTTACCGCTCTCCATTTTTTAACGCTATGGCTGTGCCCCTGTAGCTCAGAGGATAGAGCAGCGGTTTCCTAAACCGTTGGTCGGATGTTCGAGTCATCCCAGGGGCGCCATAATAAACAAGATATTGGATCACTATGAATCAGCCCGGGCATGGAATAATCACAGCTTTTTACCACCAGAATGAGCTCTGTTTTGCCATTATTACAGACTCGTTCAAGGAGCAGTTCAGCGTTTGCACCCCCACGGGGCTGATTTTGCAGCTCCCGGCAAAGCGCTTCGTCCTGATCAGCCAGGCCAGTTACGATCTCTCCGACCCCACTGGCACGATCAACGATTTCTCCCGGCAATGCAGTTCCATTTCCGCCGGCCTGGATGTTCACAAGCTGGCGGATGATCTGCTAAGTCACGGCCAGAGCTTCAGTTTTGAACAGATCTGCCAGGCACTGGGCATGAAGGCTGATCACGAACGTTTTGCCCTTTATGCCAGGATCAAGCGTCATCCCGAAATCTTCGCCTTCAAACACGATCTCTTCAGCATCCGCAATGCAGCGGAACAGGAGAGTTACCAGAGACAATTACTGGCTCAGGAATCCAATAAACTCTTTCTGCAAAGAGTGCAAAAGCTCGTAAATGACCTGAGCTCAAAAGGAGCTGATCCGGGATCTGATCTGGATGCAGACTTCCGGGCCGAGTTCCTCCAGAAGCTCAAACATGATCTGATCGAAAGAGAAAACAGCGACCTAATCAAGCTGATCCGTTCCCAAGCCAGGGAAGAACCCTGGGAGAAACTGATCCACCGCATCAGACTCTATTTGAAAGACGTAAATCCCCAGACAGACAAAGTCCTCTCGGTCTCCGGGCTGGAAGTATGCCATCCAGACAATATAGCCCCGGACTTCGATTCCGGCTTTTGCAGGGAGGATGCAACCCATTTACAGACCTTTAGTATAGACGACGAAGATACCTCCGATATAGACGACGCCATAAGCTGGCAGAGCCAAAGCGACGGATTTCTCCTGGGAATCCATATCTCGGACGTAACGGCCCGCATTGCCTCCTATTCCCAGCTCTTCCAGGAAGCCAGGACAAGAGTTTCGTCCCTGTATCTTCCCACTGAGATAGTCCCCATGTTCCCCCTCATGCTCAGTTCCGATACTCTCAGCCTCAAAGCCGGGACAATCCGACCTGCCCTCTCGCTCTTTGTGGAATACAATCAGGATTTTGAGCCTAGATCCAGCCGCTTTGCCCTCACAAACATCAAAATAGCCACGAACTATAGCTATAAGGAAGTGGATAAGCTGCTGTCGCAGAAGACCTTTGCCGAATTGAGCCAACTGCAAAGAAAACTGAAGGGCATTCGAAACCAGGAAGCAGACAATCTGCACAACCGTTTCAGCTACCAGATCAATGCCAGTACGGATCGAATCCGCCTCAAGCGAATAGACAATGCCAGCCCCTCCCGCAACCTCGTAAGAGAACTGATGATCCTCTACAATCGCAGCTTTGCCGAATACACCTTCAAGTACCAATTACCCGCCATCTACCGCAACATCGAGCAGTACCTTCAAGATGCCAAGGATCCAGAATCTGCCGTGATCAGTTCCTCTGCCTATCTCTCGACCAAGCCAGATTACCATCCGGGAATCGGTTCCGAAGCCTATATGCACGCCAGTTCTCCCATCCGTCGTTTTACTGACCTGGTAAACCAGTATCAGGTATGCAACCATCTGGGCAAAGGCCAGGCTCTCTTTGATGATGCAAGGCTGCAAACCAAGATCGCGGGTATCGAAAAGATTCTGCTGCTCCAGCGTGAAGTAATCAGCAGCTCAAACCGCTATTGGTTCCTGGTTTACCTCTCCCAAAACTACCTGCATCAGGCCCTCAAGGCCACCATTGTAAAAACTGTGAAATCCGGTTTTATCGCCGAATTGAGAGATTGGAACCGCAAAGTCCAGGTCTGCAGCGATGCCTATTACAAAGTCGGCGAAGAGATCCTGCTCATCCCCATGGAGATCGACCCCGAGGCAGGGCTCCTCAGAGCCGAAGTGATCCAGTAGACCAGCTAAACCTTTGCAAATCAGCTTTTTTTGATTACTTTGTCAGAAAACGTAAGACTTATTGGAGAAATCTATGAATAAATCAGTCAAACAACTTCGCCTGGAAGAGCGCATCCTCAAGCTCCTCGAGGGCAAACCCCTCAGAGTTGCAGAGCTGCTCTTTGCAGACGCTGAGCTCCAGGCAGCCCAGGAATATGCCAATGTGGTATCGATCAAGCGCCTGGGTTACAACGACCATGGCCCCGTCCACATGCGCAAGGCAACTCAAAACGCCACCAAGATGTTCAAACTCCTGCATGAGGCTGGTATTGAGATGAACCTCGAACAGGAAAAGATCGGCAGCGCAGACGACTCCCTGGTCGGAGTCCTCTTTGCCTCCATGCTCCACGACCTGGGCATGACCATCACCCGCGAAAAACACGAGTACCTCAGCATCCAACTCGCAACTCCATATATAGATAGAATCCTCGATGAGGTCTATGACGAGAGTGATATCCTGCTCAAGACTGCCATTCGCTCCATCGCCATCGAAGGCATCTTCGGTCACATGGCCACCCGCAAAATCCACTCCCTCGAAGCCGGGATCGTGCTGATCGCCGATGGTAGCGATATGGAAATGGGACGCGCCAGAATCCCCACCATCCTCTCAAACGAACCCCGCGCCGGAGATATCCACAGAACCTCCGCCAGCGCCATCCAAAAGGTAAAGATCTCCAAAGGTAAAGAGAAACCCATCAATATCACCGTGGAAATGAATGCCTCCGTCGGCTTCTTCCAGATCGAGGAAGTCTTCTTCCCCAAGATCAATTTTAGCCCGGTGAAGCCATACATAGAGCTCTATGCGGGAGTAATCGACCGCGATACCCTGCGCTACCTCTGAGATTTCTAGCCACTCATCGGACTATGATGCATCATTGCAACTAGTGCAATACCACTAGTTGCATCTTTTACACCTGACCATAATAACACCATTTCCCTATCTCCATATTTTACTATCTTTTACAACATTCCCTTCAATTGGTACAGAGATTGCGTATATAAGCAGCAGATATGATAATTAAGGAGACCCAAAGATGAAAGCAAGAATGTTTCTTATCGTCTTAGTCAGTATCGTTCTTTTAATCTCGGCTTGCGACAAGCGCAGCGAAGAAGTGACATCCATGAAGGATCTGAAGGTATCGAGAGACTTTACTTTTCAGACCGTAAAGCAAGTAGTGCTAAACCTCAATTCGGTAGATACCGCCAAAGCAGCGGTTCCCCGGGCCGAATTTCGCCTCTATCGTGCTAATGATATTACCCTGATCAACGCCAAGACCAATAGTGAAGGCCTCTTTGAGCACAAGCTTACAGTTCCTGCCGGCGAAAGCCAGCTCTATCTCGTGGCCGATGGTGTAGTTCACACCCTGCAGATCCCCTCCGATGGGCAGATCAATTTTGAATTTACAGGCACCTCTACCAAGAGTAAAGACGTAAGCTCCTGGGCATACTATCCCGGGTGGGGCGAATACTTTACCTTGTGGTATGAAGACCTTTGGCCCACCAATGGGGACTATGACGTGAACGATCTCGTGATCGATGTAAATGTAGAAGAGCAGTACGACGATGATTGGAACCTCTTCAATCTCAAGTTTACCTACAAAGTCCGGGCTATCGGAGCCAGACGTACCATTGGCTTTGCCACCACTTTGCCAGATTACATTATTGCCACAGGTGTCCCAACCTCAGATAATGGACTGGCCTCCTGGAATGGGGACTACAACACCATCGTATTCTTTAACAATGCCCGTGATGCCGTAAACGATATCTCCTCCGAATTTTTCAATACCGACCACGAGCAACCTCACATCGAATCCGACTTTGTCGAGATCAACCTGCCAGTCACCGAAGACTGGGGCAAGGTAAATTCTTCAAAAGTGGCGGTGTGGATCCCCTGGTATAGCGCACCTTACAACCCCTTCATCTTTATCAACCACGACCAAAGCTACCAGATCCACTTCAAGAATTACCCCGTCAATCCTGCCTATATGAACATGGCAATGTTCAATACCTATGATGACAACAGCAATATGACCTATCCCAGTTGGCCGGAATCCTTCCAAAATGAAAACAACGTTCCCTGGGCCTTCATAATGCCAGCCAGCACACCCTATCCCAGGGAAAAAGTGTCCATCCTCAAGGCTTTCCCCCGCTTTGCGAACTGGGCTCTGAGTGACGGCTATGAAGACTGGGATTGGTACGAATACCCAGATGCAAATTATATTTATAACCCCAATCACTAAAGGATAGCTCACTATCCTGATGTCTCCTACACTGCGAAGCCTCTGCCCCGGGGCTTCGCCTTTTTATATCTCTATAGGTCTTTAGTAGTATAAGAAACGCAATAGTGACGCAATTCTTAGGGAGATAGCCAGTCTTCTCTATCGATCTCATATACATAGAGATCGTACTTTGTTTCACCCTTTTCAAACGCCTGGATTTCGGTCCGACAGCGTTTCATCCCATTTTTTTCTAACACTTTCCAGCTTCCAGTGTTCTCTAAAACTACTTTGGCGATAATCCTGTTTGCATTCTTATGTTTGAAACCAAATCTGAGAAGCGCTTTCACAATTGCAGTTCCCAAACCCTTATGCCAATTTGTCTTGCCTAAGTGATAGAATATCTCATAGACATCTTGCCCCTCTTTGGTTCCTCCACAATACCCAATCAAGGTATTATCTTTGATAACTACAAAAGGCCCGATTGAATCGCAACCTATCCATTGCAGTTGTCTCTCTATTCTGGTTTCACAATCGATGATGGACTCAATACTTTGGATCATGGTATATCTTGTGACCTCTTCATCTCTCCATATCCTCATTAATTCCACTGCATCACTTTTCGACACCAGACGAAATGTAAGGCCTTTCATTGTATACATTTATACTCCTATCTCCGACATGTCTTTAATGAACCAACCCTGGGTTACAGCTTGATCCCCAGAATGATTTGGGGTTCGAACACAGCCCCATCTCCCTCAGCTTTTTCAGGCCATGGGTTCTTTCTGCCAACACCAAAGCCAACACTGGGCTGGGCCAGGATAAAGAAATCATGTCCCGAGAGCTCGAAATCTATCCTGTAACCAATCCGGAGACTCATCCATAATTCTATGCCGGAATAAGTTTTACCATCAATGGAAGACTCAAATGGATTGTACGCAGGCCACAGCTCCATTTCAGCATGCAACCCCTTCCAAATATACTGTCGGTAGCCAAGAAGCAGGGTATAAGCATTTGCCCTGCCCTGGTCATTTTGCCAGTTTTGAAAAGCCAGACCCCCAAGAAGGTCGCCTTTTTCCCAGGGAGAATAGGAAATCTGCAACATGTAGATCTCTGCCAGGGGATATGTGATACTGGTTCCGATTCCCCACTGTTTGTCCGTTTTGTCCTGAATCGTCTCCAGGCTCTGGCCAAACACAATTGAAGAAGCAAACAGAAGCAATATGAACAAGATGAGACTTATCATACTGAATCTGCTGGAATACAGATTGGTTGTTTTACGCATTGTCACCTCTGCTAACAATAACATTGAAGCTCATTAGATAGGAAGTTTGCATCCGAGCAATTATGCAAACGGCTGAATGCCTTTGAATCAGGCATTTCCGCCTTTGTTTCTTTCTTGATATTCACTGTCGAGAATGCAATAGAAGTATTGATTGACCCATTTATCCTGCCAGGGAAGCTCTTCCCGAAATACTCCTTCTTTTGTCATTCCCAGTTTCTCCAAAACCTTATAAGAGGGAACGTTATACTCATTGCACATAGCCACCACTTTATGAGCTTGCCATTCTTCAAACGCATATTTCAGGATTAATCGGGTAGCTTCAATTGCATAACCCTGCTCCCGGTATTCAGGAAATATGCAATATCCAATTTCCCAGCTTTCCCGCTCCTTCACATACCAGTGGGCGTGAACTGCTCCGATTAAAGTGCGCTGATCGTCGTTTAGCCGGATCAGGTATTGCTTGTACCATCTGCCATCCAGCCTATCAGTTACGTTTTTGCGGACGGCATCCTTATCTGCCGGTATATCATCCTCATAGAGCCAGAGGTTGATATCTGTTTTGATGTCAACGATGGAGTCGATATCATCCTCTGTAGCAGGTGATAATACTATTCTTTGTTCCATTTCGCATTACTTCCTAATTACTTTTCATTTGCTCTTTTTTATCTTTCATACTGGCTGGCGAACCTCCCTTGTGAAGTCTAAGACAGCCTCAGGAGCACTATTGTGGCCGGATGCTGTACTTGTAGATCCGGGTGCTGGCTCCGGTGGGTTCAAAGGCGTCATCTATCCTTTCCCAGCCATACTTCTCATAGTATCCGTCGTGATCCGTACTGAGATACACGTGGGTAAAACCCGCTTGACCAGCCAACTGGATCGCATGCTCCAAAAGCATCTTTCCCAGGGCGTTTCCCCGATAATCAGCCTCGATATAGTGGCAGGCATACCAGGGCCAGAGATCGTGGCGACTGGCAAAGTCACTTACCAGCAGTGCCCCACAACCGATTATTTTGGGGCCATCACACAAGACAAAGAAGCGGGGCAGCTTTTCGCCATAGTGGATTATCGCATCGCGATAGAAGTTCAGATTGCGTTCCGAACCCCATTTAGCGTGGATATAGCGGATTGCAGCCTCAATTCCACCCTCATATTCATGAGCATCAATAATCTGTAATTTATTGGTTTTCATTCTTTTACCTTCCTTGGGCAGGTCTTATCTTTAATACTTGAGCCAGGCTCATAAGCTTCATTATCGCCGTCAATCTCGTTGGTATATGAGATTGACGGCTATCCAGACGATTCCTAGTGCTCGAAGGCTGCCGAGGCATCCCGATTTTTCTGGAGCATTTCACAAACATATTCGGGGCAGATAGCGCAATCAGAGATTCCCTTTGTCAGGGCGCAGGGTTTTATCTCGCAGAGATCGCGGCAATAGATTCCCATTCTGCCTCCACTCAGGCAGCCGTCGCAGTTAATATCCTCTTTCTTGAAGGGATAAGCAAAGAGGCGGGACCATTTATCGGCAATTTGTTGTCTCAAATTGTCATCATCGGCGCTAGTGGCCAGGTACATATCGCATTGAGCGCAGTTCAATCCACAAGGGGCAAAGAGTTGTTCAGACATTATATATCCTTATTGTAATTCACTGTTATTAATAGTCTGTAGCGGTTTTATCTTCTGCAAAACCGGCAATTTTAGCAAGGTGACAGACACTAACGCACGGCAGGCTCTGCAGTGCTTCGCATCCTGTTCTGATAGCAGTTTGAATCGGTTCCTTACTTATCGTCCGGCATCGTGTCTTCCTTGTAGAAATTTTGCCCAAACTTGGGGATATCCGTAATATGGTCAAGAGATTTATTGAGTCTTGGAGCAGGAACAATTAACTGAGAGGCAGGATATTTTTATTGAGACTGTTGAATAATTGGGACTTGGTCAAGCATTGTCTTACAAAGATCCAGAAGCTCCTACTAGCGACGAAAGATCAACCAATTCAAACCCGAAATGCTCATACACAGTATGCGCGCTCTCATTATTGGAGTACACTCGCAATTCTATTGCCTTCCCCTTGGATTCATTCACAAATCTGCGAATCAATCCGGAGCCCACGCCCATCCCCTGATACTCATTTGCTACACAGATCGAATATATATAGGTATGTGTATCATAAACATATCCTATCGCACTACCGATCAATCTGCTACCCGAATTACAGCACAGTGTAATCTTTGGTGAATTACTACTCATGAACTGGTCAATGAGATCATCCCAATTCCCTACGACATACTCCTTTTCATAGGAATAAGCATCTGCATGTAGAGCCTTCAAGGCAGATACATTATCTATGGCATCAGTCCACTGATACTCGAATCCTCCTGCATCAAGTAACTGTGGCTTTCCCGCCCTGCGGTAATCCCGAACAGAATCCTCCACAGTAAAGTGATGAGTCATCGTGCCTAGAAAACCCGATATCGGCTTTCTGAGTGACAACACAAAATATCTGTATTCGTGCTTATGCAGGATGGACTTTATCCCTCCAAGAAGCACAGGAATTAATCCATCAGCTAGACGCTCTCTTAGATAGATTGGGATGTACATTGTCCCCCCTATCTGCTTCAGATTCAGATATCCCACTATGGTACTACCATCCATTACAAAGAAAGGATTTGGCACCTTTTGTAACAGCATCAGTGTACGAGCTGTATCATCGCAGAAACACTCCGAGACCACTGAATCCAACACTTCAGGAGACCTGTCTGAGATAGGAATAATCTTTATATCGCTTCCTTTTTTTGACATCTGACATCCTTCGTTAGCCACAATCCATGTAAGACTATGCGAACGGTTATATGAATTTCTGTTAGTTGATCATACTCGGTTTTTATAGTAGTATACCTCGCTGCTAGGGACTCGAGCTCTGCTAATAGATCAGCGGCGCTTGTTGCCTATCTCCGGCTCTATCAGCACATCGCCATAGGCATAAAAGGGGCCGTTCTCCTGTTCAAACCAATAATAGATCCGATATAAGCCCTCGGGTAAATCGAAGTAGTTCACCCGGAACATGTGGCCACCACCTGTCATCCTTTCATTGAGACGAATCTCTTTTACCACAGTGTTTGTACTATCAAGCAGTACGATATTGACAAAAGTACTATCTTGCAGCACGAAGGGGATCCAGAACGTACCATTATTGGGATTTGGGATTACAGGATAAACCTTGTTACGCAGCACATAGGGAGGCCCTACAGCTACTGATACAGGGCCATGGAAGTAACCCTGATACATGTTGTCCACTAGCTTCAACCAGAAGTAATGCGTGAACCCCTGCAGGGGATTATTGATTTCATATACATAGGTTTGAGGTTGGTCTGTATTCGTTGCCGCCACGGGGCCATGAATGTACACTGCCTGTTCCAGATCGCTACTTTTCCCCGCAAATAGCTGAAAACTGCTGAGACCGGTCTCTGATGCTGTAGTCCAGGTCACTCTCAGGAAATCTGGTTCTCCCTCAGTGTATGTTACTGTAAAGCTTTCAAATACTACTTGAGTAAAGGGATCGTTTCTACCCAGAAGCAGAATGACCTCGGATCCGGCCTCAAAATCAACCTGTTCCAGAGCCATTTCAGCAAAGGCGTGCTCAGCATAGGGATGCGCTTTGTGCCAGTTATTTCCGTAATAAACCGAAGTGTAGGTGTGGGTCAGGTTTTGGGCCACGGTGATATCTGCCTGTCCTGTTCCAGACAATCCGATTACAATGGGTTCTACCAGATACTCATAGTGGGGTAAATCTGTGATGGCAGGATGGGAAATGTCTATATCCTGGCGTATGTTCAAATCGATAGAAGAGGTTATCACCAGGCCATATATCTCCGTGGGCTCCCCTGCGGGGAAGTCAACCCCAAAACACATGCCGATTGAGAGAATGAATAGCAAAACAGCACAGTGCTTCATGGCTGCCAACTCTTTATTTCAGGGAAATGAACCTTACTTTTCGTCTCAGAAGGGTTATAAGGGATAACTTTCCATTCCAGAGTGTCCTGGAAAGCGGTGGAGTCTCCCACCTCCATAAATCCCGTTATATCAAAGAGATCAAGGCTGGTGGTAACCACCCCGCCTCGTTTGGCTACATAGATGGGAAAATCATATTGGGGCATGGTTATCCAGGCAGGGGTTGGGATTTCTTTCTCCGTATGCTTTGCGCAAGAGCCCAATATCGCAGTTATCATTATAAGTAAAAGCAAGACTAGTACATTGGATCTCATGTTCTTCTCTCCCTCATGTTCTGATCATCGGGATAGAAAAATAAATATACAGAGGACGTCAAGGATTATTTACATATTCTTTGTAGTGTTTTAAAAATTTTTGAATCATGGGGGCTGGATAAGGGGAGGAATTGAGAACATCTTGACAGGATTTCTTAGTAGCTATACTATTGGCCTCGTTCAAAGAAGGCAGCTTAAATCCTAGTGGACGTGTAAATTGTCGAAAATAGATTGAGCTTCCAAAATCTTGTGCCGCCTATGATAAACCACAAAGCCAGAAGCGGTTCAAAGCTCAGTCCCAGCGGATATTACCACACTCAAACATTTAGCATATCGAGGTAAAGATGAAGATTGGAGTGCTGTTTATCATAGTTCTAGCTTTTACGGCCTGCAGTATTTTTGAGGGGAGCAATTCCGGTGATAGCCTGCCTTCCCGTTATGATTTGAGAGAGCACAACTGGGTCAGTACTGTCAAAAGTCAGAATGGATTCCATCCCGATGGCAGGAGTGATCTCGGGAAATCTGTGGGACTGTGTTGGGCTTTTGCTTCCATTGCCAGTTTGGAAAGCAATCTGCTCAAGCAGGGAATTGCCCCAGACCCCCAATCCCCTGCAGCAAACCTCTCGGCCTGGTATTTGGGCAACTTCATAGAATACAATCGACCGTACTACGATTTTAACCCATATATCGTTCCCGGGGTACATCCTCCTCTCACATTAGGATATCTGGCAGAGGGTTTTGCATGGGGAGGTGGTGGCGCCAGCGGAACCTGGTTAACCGATTTTCTGATCAGCGGAAAAGCACTTCCCCCCGAATCCGATTTTCCCATGCCTCTCGAGGCTATGACGGCCATGAATTCTCTTACTCCTCCATCCGGAGTAATTGGCCATCAATATGCTTTGAACGAAATGGCCATCCTGCTGGTGGAAGACTTTGCCGATGCCAGCGAATACCGGAAGGCGGTAAAGCGCTACATCAGGGATCATGGTGCAGTACAGGGTTTCGTGCATCTGGAACCAGTGGATTTTGACGGGATTGAATCACAAACGGTGGGAGCGTTACAGTACGAAGGCAGCCGCTTCATGGATAAAACTAACTACAACATGTACACTTATGAGCTCGATAATCTGACGACCGATCTGCTGACACATGCTGTCAGTATCGTGGGTTGGGACGACCGGCGCCAGATCAGCGTGCGGGGCCATAATACTGTTGGAGCGTGGCTGATAAAGGATTCGGCCAGTGACCAAAACTGGAACGAAGGCTATTTCTGGGTTGCCTATGATGATCCCGTGGCAAATATCATCAACTTTGGTTTCGATGCCAGCCCTCCCGGAACCTATCAACATCCATCCAAATACCAGACCCACATGGGTGCACTTTCCAATCTCGCCTTTCAAAACCACTCGAATGGCTTCGGAGCTTTTGAATTGGGGTCCATGAGTTATCTTCTAAACGGCGTTCCCGGGCAGGATAGCTGGGCCGTCGCCAGATTTGATCTCAGCAACAATGAGCAATTGGCTGCCGTGGGCATTTTTACCATGAATCGAAATGAGGACGTCTGGTTGGAGGTTTATAAAGATTCGCCTACCACGAGTCCGCTTCTTAGCCAAAGCTTTATAGTGAAGGAAATGGGCTATCATCTACTCAAACTAAAACAAGACCTCAGCTTTACCGCCGGAGAATCCATGGTCATCGCCATTGGCTTCAAACACAGCGGTTCTCAGAGCAGACTACCTCTCGTTTACGTTGATAACGAAGATCACTTTTATGAGCATAGCACCTGGTTTGGCACCAAAGGAGATCAGGGGTTTTCGCTGACTCCCTATTCTGTAATCGGTAATAGCGCCTATTTTATGCAAGCTGTCACCCGATGATAGTGTTACAAGACATGATTCTCACTATCCAGGATCGGGACCATTGCCCTTAGTTTGAATCGTAATTTACAGGTAACTGACCTTAGTTTGTATCGTGAATTACAGATAATTGCCCTTAGTTTGTATCACAGAGTGATCATATTTACCTTGACATACTTCCAGACTCGTTTATTATGTCATTAGTAAATGATAAGTTAGGAGCCGTAGATGTTCAAGCGCAGTATCGAGCAAGAATTACAGCGTTGGAAAGATGAAGAACACCGTAAGCCATTGATCCTGAGAGGAGCCAGGCAAGTGGGTAAAACCACTACTGTAAAGTCCTTTGCCAAGTCCTTTAGATTCTTCTTGTATCTGAACCTCGATCTGGAAGAAGACAGGCTGCTATTTGAACGCGAACTCAAGGTTCACGAGCTCCTGCAGTTGATTTGCCTGCGCAGGGTTTTACCCTGCCAGCCTGAGGAGACCTTGCTCTTTATCGACGAAATCCAGTTTAGCTCACTTGCGATCAAGATGCTCCGCTATTTCTATGAGGAAATCCCCAATCTAGCTGTTATCGCTGCCGGATCCTTACTGGGAGCGGTTGTGAGCGATCAACATCAGAGCTTCCCCGTGGGCAGAGTGGAAAACCTTTGGCTTCATCCTCTCAGTTTTGAAGAGTTCCTGGGTGCTCTGGGCAGAGATGACCTACTGCAGGGATATCGCAGTATCCCATCTACTGCCCCTTACGAAGAAGAGCTGAGCAAAAAATACGCTCTTTACTCCATGTTAGGTGGTATGCCGGAAGCTCTGGTGAGATACCTCGATCATTCAGACCTGGTTCTGGTAAACAGAGTCTATGAATCCCTGGTGAGGTCATTTATGGAGGACGTGGACAAATACGCCGGAAACCAGACCCTGGCCAGAGCTCTGGTGCACGTCCTGAAAACTGCCCCCGCTGAAGCTGGCAAACGCATAACTCTGGAGGGTTTTGGCTCTTCCAATTACAAGTCCCTGACCATGAAGGAAGCATTTGAAAAGCTGGAGCGGGCCCAACTGCTCAAGCTCTACTATCCTGTCACAGCCACAAAACTTCCAGCGATTCCAAACTATCGCCGCAAACCCAGACTGCAGATGCTGGATACCGGGCTTTTGAATTATCAACTGGGCCTGCAGGAGGATTACTATCTGAAAGACAACCTGCAATCGATCTACAAAGGCTTGATAGTCCAGCATATGGTGGGGCAGGAGCTTGAAACCTTGTGGAGCCTTGGCACCTCCAGGCTTGGCTTCTGGGTGAGAGAAAAGCATCAATCCTCTGCTGAGGTGGACTACGTGATTCCTCATCGCGGCAAGCTCATCCCGATCGAAGTCAAATCTGGTTCGGCGGGCTCATTACGATCTCTGATCCAATTTATGCTCAGCACAGATCACGACATGGCTGTGCGCTTTTACCAGGGAACCCCTAGCCTGGAAAGGGTTCAGCTCCCGGACAGTAGAACCTTCAGACTTCTCAATCTGCCCCTATATCTCAGCGCCAGAGTACATGATTACCTGGACTACTACTTTTATCACTGATAACAGCAAACATGAATACTATCATTTTGCTAGTGAATCATCTCAATTCTGCAGGTTGCTTCTTACTTCAATCCTTGCCGTTGCCAGCAATGCCCTTGATCTCATGTTGACTTCCCGCTGGTGAGGGTCAGGACTTCTTTCAGTCCATCGGCACAGAAAGCATTCTGGGCAAACAAAAGCCAAACCCAGATGAGTTTGGCTTGATTGAAGGAGTACATGGCAGTTTGTTAGAAGGAGAAATTCCACCTGATCCCGGTTGTGAAAACTGGATCGGCAACGGAATCTCCTCCAGGATTGCTGATGATCTGGATGTTTGGACTTATATTTACGTGATCATTGAGCTTGTAGTTGTAATAAGCTTCAAAGATTGATTCATTATTGGCATCAATGTATTTGCTGGGAACAAGGACTCCATAGGCAAGCCCGAGATTGTCTTCTTCACGTCCCCATGAATTTCCTGTCAAACTTAGCCCGGCGCTTAGAGAAGAAGCGATTTCACTCACTTTTTCGTCTGCCATTCCCCATCTTCCAAAGATAGTCATGTCCATTGGAATTTCTTGATCTAATGAAACCCCAAAACCTGTATTAGCAGATCTAGTGGATGTGGGATCATCCAGTTCTTCTCGATCTGTACCATTTGACCAAGCGTAAAGTCGGTAATTCCCAGGTTTTCCCATCAGATCAATGGCGAAATCAATCTCTCCCATAAAGAAGCCATTTTGAAAGGAATCTTGCCAATCCGCATCAGCTTCCGCGGCGGTTGCAAAGAGGTTAATCCAAGGCAAAGGACTAAGTTTGAGAACGAGTCCCAAGCCATTATCTTCTGGGAACTCCAAGGTGTAGTTGTTGATAAATGCTGCGTTCAGAAACTGCTCTGTCTCACTATTTGCAGCATTATTGGTATCAAATTCTGCTCCGAGAGAGATCATCCCTGTTTTTATAGCAAAAATACCCCATGTATTTTCTATCCACAACTCAGTAAGCGTGAGATAATCATCGTCATGGCTGTCTCCATTCACTGCAGACCAGTTTCCCAGATATGAATCAACTCCGGCACCCTTGCCACCCTGTAATTGACCATAAATGATGCTATAAGGGGTGTAATGAAAACTCGCTTCGAAATCGTAAGACATTGATGATTCTGCCTTGGAGAGTTCATCACCATGTGCGTATTGGATGATACCGGTGGCTCCAAATCCATATTGAAATTGCTTTTGTGGGGTACTGTTCTCTGCCGATAACAATCCCAGAGAGAGGATTATTAGAATTATTAAGGTAGTTTGTTTCATCTTTCTTCCTATGGTTTATTGGTTTTTAATTTTTATGACTTCACCCTGGGTTGAGGTTTCAGTCGTGCAATAGATAGCTGACTTATTTTCCTCTTCAGAAATGGTCTGAACGGAGGAACAGCCACTGCAAGAGGAACAACCCCCGGGGCCATTCATGGTGCTGCAACTGCATTGATCCGATTTTCCTGAGGCAAACTTGACCAGTTTCACAAAGAGATATGCAAGCGCTGCAATAACTATGATTAGGGTAATGATCGTCTCCATCATAAAGTCTCTCTCAAAATCCTAAGGCTCTGCCTGCCTGGAAGACGACAAGAGTTACAAGATATGCCATTAATGTGAGTCCTACCAGCTGAAACAAAGCCCACTTCCAGGAGTTGCTTTCGCGCTTGGTGACTGCTATTGTAGCCATGCAAGGTGCGCTGATCAAGCTAAAAAGCATGATCGCAAAGGCTATCAGAGGATCGTAGGCTTCTACCAATTTACTTCTGAGGGATTCTGATTCTTCATCTGCCTCACCCACAGAGAAGACGATCCCCATAGTAGACACAAAGACTTCTTTTGCAGCAAAGGCTCCTACCAAGGATGTTCCTATCCGCCAATCAAAGCCCATGGGGGCGATGACGGGTTCTATAAACCTGCCCAATCTTCCTGCAGCACTATATTCTACACTTTCTTCTGCCTGATGGTTATCTACAGCTGCCAATTGCATTGTTTGCAGAGAATCTGACAATGCAGACTGTACTATCATTTCCCTCTGCATTTCGTATTCCTCGAGTCTCTCTTGAGAAAGCCGAGGGAAGGTAGACAGAGCCCAAAGCAAAATGGATATTCCCAGGATCACTGTACCAGCTTTTTGGATATAGAGTTTACCTCTATCCCACATGTGGATCAATGTACCTTTGATGGATGGGAAATGATAGGGTGGAAGCTCCATAATAAACGGTACTGTTTCGCCTTTGAAGATAGTTACCCGCAATAGCTTTGCAGAGATGATAGCCAGTAGTATCCCGATGACATAGATCAACCACAGCATTGGAGCATGCCATTGTGAAGGGAAAAAGGCTGGGATAATAAGGGCATAGATCGGGAGCCTGGCTCCACAACTCATCAGAGGAACCACCAGCATCGTAACCAATCTGTCTCTTCTGTTGTCCAGCGTTCTAGCCGCCATAATCGCGGGGACAGAACACCCAAATCCTATCAGCATCGGGATAAAGCTCTTGCCATGTAGTCCTATCTTGTTCATCAGTCTATCCATGATAAAAGCAGCCCTCGCCATGTATCCACTATCTTCCAAAATGGAGATAGCCAAAAAGAGAAGTAAGATATTTGGTAAAAATACCAATACTCCTCCCACACCGCCGATAATACCATCGACAAGCAAGGATTTTAACAGCGATTCGGATTCTTCAGGCCAAAAACCAGTAATCAGATCTCCCAACCATCCGAACATGCTCTCCACCCATCCCATCAGAGGCTCCCCTACAGTAAAGGTAAGCTGGAATACTAAGAACATCATGATCAGAAAGATAGGTATTCCGAAATATTTATTTAATACAATAGCATCAATCTTGGTGCTAAGTGGCTTTTTAAAGGATAATTTGGAACTGACGCATTGCATAAAGACACCTTCGATATATTTGTATCTCTGCTCTGCCAATACGGTTTCAATTCCCGTATGATATTCCATCTCCAGATCAGCCCTTAATTTCTTGGCTGTTTGCATGATCTCTACACTGGTAATCTCTTGTTCAATATCCGGATCACCTTCCAGTAGCTTGAGAGCAAGCCAACGTGTATTCGCCGAAGCATTTGCCTTGGGCAGCTTCTTTTCCAAAATGTCCAGAGCCTGATTTATGCTATTTGAAAAGTGGGCTGTTTGGGATACCCTTTTTGAGGTACTGAGGGCAGTCTTTGCGCTTTTTGTCAATTCATCAAAACCCTTGTTCTGATGTCCCACAGTCTCCACTACCGGAAGTCCTAAGGTTAGCGCTAACTTTTTGGCATCAATCATCCAGCCTTTGGCAATCGCGATATCGCGCATGTTCAGATCCAGCAATAAAGGAATACCAAATTCCATAAGCTGCAGGGTTAGATATAGATTACGCTCCAGATTGGAGGAATCCACCACGTTTACTATCAAGTCAGGTTTTTCTTTCCACAACAAGTTGCGGGCCACCCGTTCTTCTTCGGAATAGGGAGTAAGGCTATAGGTACCTGGTAGATCAACCAAGGTAAAATCCGTCTTCCTTATCACGCCCTTTTTTATCTCAACCGTAACTCCAGGGTAGTTACCCACGTGTTGTCGGGTACCGGTCAATCCATTAAAGACCGATGTCTTTCCCGCATTGGGATTCCCTGCAAGAGCTATCATTTTCATATCTGATCTCCTGTATTTTTGCAATTTACAATAATCTTAGTCCAGCCTAACATTGAAGACAAAAAAAATCAGCCCACTCTGAAGCATTGAAGTAGCTTAGCACTGAGAATCAGCCTGCTGCCTTTAAGCTCAATGATGTATGGGTTGTAGTCGGAGATGATCTCAAACTCTACTCCATTGACAAAACCCAGTCCATTTAGGTGTCTTACGATGGTATCGTTTGCCTCTATGAAAGCAAGCCGATGTTTCTTCCCTCTTCGCATGTAGTCTTTATGCATCAATCCTCCAGCAGTAGCCCCTCAATTTTATCCAAATCCTCTTTACGAAGAGAGAGACTATATCCCTTTACAGTGATTTCTACTGGATCCCCAAGGGGTGCGATTCGTTCGACTTTTACCGTGGAGCCTATAGTGAGCCCCATTTCTTGAAATCTGCGGGCAGTGATTCCAGAGAGGTTGTTTGTCGTGATCTTTACCTTTGAGCCCGGCTTTACCTTGTTCAGGCGAACCGTATGTCTAATCATTTCATCTCCTGATGTTATGTTATTTTCCAAGTTTTCTATAGTTTGGGTAATACATTTATGGCAATAGTCTTTCTGTGGTTTTTCTTCACAGTAATAGCCAAAACCCTTGATCCATGAATTACCTGCACGCGGACAGCGTTCCACGAAATCGATAAACTGTTTAAATCTATCAATGATTTCTGTGGTGACCGCATGCTCCATTTGACAAGCGGCACTATCTGCTTCGGATTCATCTATGGAAAGTACTCTGACAAAGAAATCCCTTAGCACTACATGCCTCTTTACCACATCCTGAGCCACCACCATGCCCTTATTCGTGAGGGTGATCAGATCATAGGGAGAATAATTTACGAGGTCCCGTTCTGCCAATTGCCTCAAAGCACCCGTTACGGAAGAGGCTTTGACCTGCATTTTTTGTGCAATGTCTTTGGCTTTGGCAG
Organism: uncultured Candidatus Cloacimonadota bacterium; assembly: GCA_964652645.1. Taxonomy (GTDB): domain Bacteria; phylum Cloacimonadota; class Cloacimonadia; order Cloacimonadales; family Cloacimonadaceae; genus CAZZCS01. The sequence goes on from CAZZCS010000024.1 coordinate 24,029, forward strand.
CATGCGTTACTACAACGATGTTGTATATCACTTCCAAATAGTCTTCCAAGCTTTTACTTAGGATCATTTCAGACATCTTGATACCTCGAGATTCGTATTCTTGGTTCAAAGTTAGGCGCCCCTAATATTTTGTCAATATAAATCTGCACATTATGTAAGAGTTGATTACAGAAACCGTTACAATAGAACCTAAGGACTCCTCAATCTTCCCCTATATCTCAGCGCCAGAGTACATGATTACCTGGACTACTACTTTTATCACTGATAAAAGATAGCTAGAGTGCTGGTACTTTGCTGGCATACATGTTTCAATAGTGCTGCTTTCAGACTGCAATCATGCTATCTCCTGCATATCCAATTGTTTAGCGTCCAGCCTTGTACGCCCCCTGCAGGTAATTAGCAGTCTACTGTATCTTCTGCTAATTTTTTTTCTTGCTTTTTTCTCGCTCTGGTTATATTGGTATTAGAAACACATTAGACATGGAGGTAAACAAAATGAAAATCGTACCTTATCGCAGAACTAACGAGATGAGACCCATGAGCAGCATGCTCAACGTTT
>CAZZCS010000025.1:0-23882 GCA_964652645.1 uncultured Candidatus Cloacimonadota bacterium
ACTTTAGTTCCTGCGATCTGGTTTTAAGGAATTCTATCATAGCCAACAACACAGCCCAAGATGCCTGGCCTTTTTTCTATACAAACATCTATCCCGGTTTCGAGGAGTTCAATCTGGACATGAGCAATGTACTGATCATCAACAACACCATCTATGATTGTTGGTGGGTGAATAACCCGATCTACATGCAAAACCGTTTTCAACGAATGCAGATCAACAATTGCACCTTTGCCAATAACAACACGGACGTAACGCTCACCAATATCCTTGCCATGGCAGATATCAGAAACCTGATATCCTATAATCCCGAGGCTTACGCTGAAATGTATCTTACGAATTATCTCAGTTCGATTGGCAGCAGCTACGAAGTAAGCATCAGCAACAGCTTGTTCAGTACAAACACAGTCTCAAGTGCATTGCCAAACCTGGTTACCTTTACGGATAACATCATGGGTTCCAATCCCTTGTTTCTGGGCACCGTTGATACCAGCCTTAGTGTGGATCAGCCAGAGTATTATCAGTTAAGCTCCGGTTCCCCTTGTATTAATACCGGTTCAGCAGATACTAGCAGCCTGAACCTGCCACCCATGGATCTGGCAGGTAACTGGCGTATTTGGGATGGCAGGATAGATATGGGCTGCTATGAATATGGCTCTGTGCCTTATGTAAGCAATGACGATCCGGAGTTACCGACTCCTTCCCAAGGATTAAAGGTATCTGCCTATCCCAATCCAATGCTAAATACCAGCATGACAGCGGGAGTATTCATTGAATTCACCCTGGCAAAGGCACCTCCTGTACAACCTGTGATCGAGATCTTCAATATCCGGGGGCAGAAAGTCAAAACTATCCAGATGACTGAAAGCTATAACAGCCTCATCCACAAAGCCGGACTATCAGATGAAGTGAAACAGAGCGGGGAATTCTATTCCACGATCTGGAATGGCAAAGATGATAACAACAGACCGCTTGCTTCGGGAACCTACATAGTAAAAGTTACAGTAGACCGGATGGTAAACACTACAAAGATAACGATTATCAAATAGTAATAAACTGAGACCAACTCCATCTATCGTCTATGATCCATGGTGCGAGGGCTGCGGCCTATCTCCAAACATGGTATTGATGATCCCCATAAAAGACCGTTGCAAATCCATAGAAATCAGAACTTTGCTGCACAAGGAATCTATTTTCAGGGCTTTATTCGATCGTACCTATGCTCACCCACCACCCTTATAGTATGTATGGGGCTCCACCTCATACCCCAATTTTTCAACGGTCCCCCATAAGCTTTTCCATGGCGTTTTTTTCACGACAGTTGCGGCTTATTATCCGGACTTGTCAAAATATAACACCAGCTTCTTATCATAAATAGTCAAAAAGTTCTTGACAAGCAGAGGAGTGCTGAAATTCTCTGTACATAACATGGAATAGATTGATATATAGTGTGATTAGCCGGATTGTATCGAGTCCTTATCAAAGTGTCTTCATACCGGCTAAAGCACCCAAAAGGATTAAATATGATAAAAAAGTTGCAGCTAATTACGAAGCATTCCCAGATCAAAGAGCTGGGCAATTCTCTCAAGTACGATATGCTCAAGGAATTGATCCGGGGAGCGGCGACCTGTCAGCAGCTTTCTACGCTGTTTTCCACGAGCAAGCAGAAGATTCACTACAATCTTACCAAACTGCTAGAAGAGAGCTTGATTGAGATTGATGGTGAATCCGCTGATAACGGCAAAGAAGTATACTACCGCGCCACTGCCAAAAATTATATTCTGGATTTTTCGTTGGGGGAGCACATCGGAGTTGGTCTCATAAACAGCCGGGGCGTGATCAACAACATCCTCGAGGGAGAATACAGGCTCAATCTGTCTGATATCGCAGCCAAGATCCTCAGGGATTCGCTGAAGCTCAAGGCCAGGGAAAAGCTCCTGGTCGTCACGGGTAAATACAATCTCCCTCTCGTCGAAAAGATCATGCTGGAGGCTGGGCGTATGAACGTCCGTTGCACTCTGATCTACCAGGATATCGAAATTCTCAAAGCTAAATATGAAGAATACTCTCTGGCCGCGTTTAATGCCGATTATGAGCAATTCAATAAACTTCTGAGGAGCCAGAATGTATATCTCAATCTGAATGGAGAAGCGAGATATCTAAATCTGCCAGATAAGGAAAAACAGAAGCTGAGAGCGCATCACTTTAACAAGAGTCGAAACATCATCCAGGAAAAAAACATCAGAGTAGCTGTGATGCCGGGGCTTCTAAACGACACTCTCTCGGAGAAAGCGATTGAGAGCGAGATGCAGTTTTGGCAAGCTTTGGATATTGATTATGCAGAGCTGTGCCAACGGACGGTGCAGATGTGCCAGAGCTTTGAAGATAAGGAATATGTGGATGTGGAATGCGGCACGGGATCCGTTCGCTTCCAGATCGGGAGAATCCTGGCGGAGTGTGGTTCGTTTAGCGGGAGCAGCTATCAAAGCCCTGTCATAAACTTTCCTGGCGGGGAGATCTTGATCGTGCCACAGCCCATGAGTATGAACGGAACCATCGAAGGAGACGTTGCCTATATCTCCGGTAAGAAAGTCCTCAAACCCAGGCTTGAGATAAAGAACAACGAGATAATGACTTTTGGTGCCGCAGAAAACGAGCATCTGATCGCGGAAGCAATTCTGGCAGGGGGAATGGACGGCAGAAAAGTCGCATTGATTTGCATGGGTACAAACGATAATATACGTCTGGAAAACATTGATAACTCCTATATGCAAAAGGCAAACGGCCTGATGACTATCTATTGGGGTGAAAACCGCTCTTTGGGCGGAGGTGTTACCGGAACCAGTGAATGGTTTGTCCAGATCGAAAATCCAAAACTCAAAATAAACTAACGAGGTTATAATGAAGAAGCTTTTACTGCTTTCCACCATGCTGCTTCTGGCGGTATTTGCACACGCACAGTGGCATGTTGACGAAGGATTTGAAGGTCTCACAGCTCTACCCACGGGTTGGCAGTTTGTGGACGATGGTGATGGGATGACCTGGAGGATTCTGAGTAATGCAAACTATGCCCATACAGGATCCAAGGCCGTTTTTGTGGATAACTATCTGCCCAATCAGAATGCGGATTGGCTGATAACTCCCCAGATTCCTGTGGTAAGTGGAGATGAACTGGAATTTTGGGTACGAAGCTGGTACAGCACAGAAAACTTGCAGGTTCGGCTCTCGACCACAGGCAGTAATACCGGTAGTTTCAATACGCAACTGGCAAATCTGCAAAACCTTACGACGACATATCAACAGGTAAGCATAGACCTGAGCCCCTATGCAGGCCAGAATGTCTATATCGCTTTTTTTTGGCAATGCACGACTTATGGGATTGTGATCGATGATGTCAAGATTGGGCAGCCTTTCTCTGTGACTCCAGAGCTCAATCTTCCCGCGGAGGTAAGCTTTATCCAGGGTGAAGAGCTTGTCATGGATTTTAGTGAGTATGTCATCTGTACAGATATCCAAAATGCCACTCTGAGCGTAGAACCCACCCAGCATATCAATGTATCCATATCAGGAATGCAGGTTACTCTTAGCTCTGATGACTTTGCCGGCTTGGAAGTGCTGACCTTCACATTGCTGGATGGTGTAAACGGCCTCATGGCAAGCGACGATCTCCCGGTGGAAGTATTGACGCCACCCATGGTGGATTTGATGGTAGAGGGGATTGTGTCTCCCCGTCTTACAGAATACCAAAACATGCCTTTCTCTCCGGCAGTGAGGATAAAAAACAATGGCGAAGCTTCGTACAACGATCAGATCGAGGTGAGCTTTACTCTCTCTAATCAGGATGGAATGATGTTGACTGGCAATTCTGCCTTTTTCGCAGTCAATCTCGCCGTCAACGAAAGCATGGAGATCAGTTTTGCAGATCAGATTGTAATCCCGGGGGTGGGCAGCTACTCGATTAGTTTCACGATCGATACAGAAGATGAACTGCCTGGTAATAACAGCCTGAGTAGATACTTCAACGTGGTATTGCGCATAACTGCCGGTGGCCCGGATGATTATGGATATAGATTCATAGATAGTAACGATCCTCTGGGGCCTGAGTATAACTGGATAGATATCAGCGCAACTGGAACATCGTCCATCATGTTTAATGTACCAAGCTGGTCTGGAGACGATAACTTTAGCGAGCCTGTTCCATTGGGCTTTTCGTTTCCCTTTTATGGTTCAGCTTACACGACTGCTTATATAGACACCAATGGTGAGATTTTGCTGGCTCCCAATACCTGGTACAGACCATATCCAGATAACGGCTGGAATAACGACGGTAACATGTTCAACTACATGTATCCCATCCCGGGTTATGCTCAGATGCCAGCTCTGATCGCAGTTTACTGGGACGATCTGCATGCAGATGAAGGGATTGGAAACGTCTATTTCGAGACCTTTGGACAAGCCCCCAATCGCTATGCAGTAATCCAATGGCACAACCTTCGCTTTCATGCTGGAACAGGCGGAAGCCCAGACCTGAAGTTTCAAGTCATCCTGCATGAGAATGGAGAAATTGTGATGCAGTATCATACAGTGGCAACGGGGCAGACAGGTGCTGTGGTCCCTCATGATTTCGGAGCTTCCTCCACGGTTGCGATCCAGAATCAAGCTGCCAATATCGGGCTTTGCTATCTACGCGAGATAGTCCAGAACAACACATATATCGGAGTGGAACCTGCGGGAAATCTATTGCACGACAACCTTGCCATCCGCTTTTATAGTGGAGAGGATACCCAGGCTCCTGTGATCACTCATAATGAGGTGGGCAATACCTTCATGCAGTCTCTGGAGCTTTATGCTAGCATCCTGGATATGTCTGAGATCGTCACCAATTCTGTTTTTTACAATACTGGTGGGATCTGGCACGAGGTTCCGGCCTCTGGCTCGGAAGCAAACAGCTATTACTACGAACTGGATGATCTCCCGCTGGGATCCACTGTGCAGTACTACTTCGTGGCTCAGGACGTCCTGGGCAATATCGGAATGCTGCCTGCGAATGCTCCAAATGAGTACTTCAGTTTCCAGGTGTTGCCTACTGCAGATACGCATTTCCTGATCTTGTATAGCGGATCGCAGGATTACCAACGGGTAGAGCTCCCCATTTACGAGGCAATACTCTCTCAGATTGGGGTGAACTACGATATCTATAACTGGGAAGAGTATCCAGAGTATGAAATCCCGGATCAATATGCAGCTATCATCGCCTATGCCAGCACAGGTAGTCAATCTGATAAGGCATATCACTTATCTTCAGCCTTGATGGATTATCTGGATTCTGGCACCGCACAGGCGCCCAAGAATCTGTGGTTTGCTTCGGATGGCTTTGCCAGCAGCCAGCATGGACACCCAAATTCCAGTTCCATGAAGAAGTTTCTCACGGCCTATCTCAGGACTACATACATTGCGACGGGTGTGGGAGGAGGAACAAACGGTTTGGGAGGACCAAACAATCTGAACTATGAGAATGGGACTATCCGCTGTCGTACCGGTTCCCCCGTGGGTACCGTCAATCAAGAGTATGATGTATATGCTAATAGTCCAGACTGTATATTCCGCAATGAAGCTGCTCCGGATTGGTATTGGGATGACGTACAATATCCAGAGATAGGGGCTCAGAATATATACACCTTCGCAGGTGGACCCTTTAATGGGCAGGCCTACCTATATAATGGCGTATGTGCCACGAGCATAGAATTGCCAATCTACAAGGCGATGTACTTCAGCTTCGATTTTTCGCAACTGGTACATCCTGAAGATAGGTACGATTGGATGCACGATCTGATCTCCTGGTGGGGACTCCTGCCTGTATCAGAGGATAACAACGTCTTACCTTCCAGCCAAACGGGATTGGTAAACATCTACCCAAATCCCTTTAATCCTGTCACTTCCATCCATTACCATGTGGTTGGCTCAGAGAAAGTAAACCTGTCCGTCTATAACCTGAAGGGTCAGAAGGTAAAACAGCTTGTCGATGGAGTAAAATCAGCCGGTTCACACAAAGCCGTGTGGGATGGTAAGGACGAGCAGGGCAGGGCCGTATCAAGTGGTATATACTACCTGCGTTTTGAATCCCCAAGTAAGCGCGAAAATCGTAAAATCACACTCATAAAGTAAAAGGAGAGATCATGTACAAGACTCTGTTACTCGTCTTTGTCCTCATGCTGAGCCTCAGTGCCATAAGCGCAGCAGATTACATTATTGGAACCGGAACGTCGACGCAAATCTACGTGCCAACCTATGGTTACGTAAACTACAACTGGAGCAAATTCTGTTTTTCCGCTGCCGAAATGCAAGCGGCAGGGTTCACAGAAGCTCAACCGATTGAGAGAATAGCCTTTGAAGTGGGCAATGAAGTCAGTAACTACGTGATGGATGATCAGCGGGTCTATATGAGGGCCTGGTACGATTATGAGTATCTTTCAAACAACGTCAGTTACCCCGGAACTGCCGGTTTCTCTGAGGTCTTTGTGGGTTCTGTCACCTGGGAAGGCCCAGGTTGGGTGGAGATAATCCTTGATACACCGTACAGCTACAATCCGACCTGGGGCCTGGAAATCCTGTGGGAAAACCGGGATGGAAGCAGGGTGACAGGATACCCAAGATTTTGCTATGAATCCACAGAAAACTATTCTGCTGTCCGGCATTCAGGAAGCTCCGGCTCATTCCCAACTACAAATGGCACCAGAAGCAGGGCAAACCGCCCCAATATCTGGTTTGTAACGCCGACAATAGATCCTCCAAATCCGGCAGCGGCTGTACTCCCTGCCAATGGAGCTACTGGCGTGAATATCGATACATTGCTGCGCTGGAACCATACAGGAGGTACTCCCTCTGGTTACCGGCTGTGGCTGGGAACAGACAATCCGCCCTCAAATATCGTGGCGGCACAGATTCAAAGTCCCTCGTTTTATTCTCCTCAAAACCGCCTGGAATACGGAACCACCTACTATTGGAGGGTAGTCCCCTTCAATGAAAATGGCTCTGCTTATGACTGTCCCGTGTGGTCTTTTACCACCATGGATGATCCTTCCATTGTCAGTTTTCCACATCTGGAGACCTTTGATGGTGCTTTCCCACCTTCCGGATGGGCCAAGCATGCTGGTACACTAATTGATCCTATCACACTGGGAGCCAGTGGATCCGGACTGTGGGAACAGGACAACTGGCTGAACATAACAGATGGAGACATGGCTGCCAGAATCAATGTGTGGGGCTCAGTATCTGGTTTCATAATCTCTCCGCTGTTCAATGTCCCTACTGATGATTATGTCCTGGAGTTTGATGTGGCAGTATTGCGCTACAACCAGACTCCTGAGGGGACACCTCCAAACTACAATAATACAGATGATCAGTTTGCAATCTTGATCGGAGATGGCTTTTCCTGGAGTACGGCAAACATCGCTAGAGAGTGGAACAATGCAGGCTCAGACTACGTCTTGCATGATATCCCAGTTTATGGCCAAAGGATGACCATACCGCTTACTGGTCATACAGGCCGCATCAGAGTAGCGATTTTTGCAGGTTCGGTAACCATGGACGATGATAATGATGTAATGGTGAACAACTTTCGAATCGGGCTGCCCGAAGCAGGACTGGCCCAGCCAGAACTGCATGTCTCAATCGACCCCGTAACCAATCAGCCTCTCCTTTCCTGGGAAGCAGTACCTGGCGCTAGCCTCTACCGCATCTACAGAGCTGAAGATCCTTACGGGGTTTTTATTCAGGTCGATACAAGCACAGAAACTAGCTATCAAATCACAGAACCCTATACAAAGGAGTTTTTCAAAATCACAGCTGAGTAGCTACGAGCTCTCAGGTTATCAGAAGGTCAAAAGCCTTTTCAAACCGTTAGTTACATTTCGCACATTACGGGGCGCTAATAGCGCCTCGTCTCTATTTGGTGAAAAAAACCTCAAAAGAGCTTGACTTATGAGACTAGCTTTCATAACTTTGCGCTTATGATTTGGATCAAGAAAATTGGCATTGAATACATACTATGGTTATACATTGTAGCCTGCTTGAATTGGATACTTTTCAGGCTTGCGGATCTAAGCATACCCAGCAACCTCGTCCTGCTGATCCCCTTGCTTGCAGGTGTCGGGCTTAGCTTTGTACCTGGGACACTCAGTTCCTTAGTGGTGCGCGATCCCCAGCCCCAAAAGGCGAGGATCAGGCCTGTCTGGCAGTGGGAAATAGCTTTTACCGTGCTTGTCAGTATCGTGATGGGATGGATGATCGTGGAGGTCAAGCCCGTTGCCTTCTTCACGCAGGGCAGCAATACACTGGGGATCCTCAGCGGTATTTTCAATCCCAACCCACAGCAGTTGGTGCCAATGCTGCAAGCTCTGGTCGAAACCATCTTTCTGGCCCTGCTGGCAACGGTTTTCGCCATTCCTTTTGCCTTTTTGCTTAGCTTTTTTGCCGCTAAAAACCTGATGTTTGGCTCCCTGACTGGCAAGGCTATCTATATCCTGATCAGGACATTGTCCACCGTCTTTCGCTCCATCGAGGCAATTGTATGGGCCATCGTCTTCTGTGTGTGGGTGGGGATCGGGCCCTTTGCTGGGATGCTGGCTTTGTGGATCCATTCCATTGCCGCCTTGATCAAGCTCTACTCCGAGCAGATCGAAAACATAGACCCGGGCCCTGTGGAAGCAATCAAAGCTACTGGGGCATCTACCCTGCAAGTGTGGCGCTATGCAGTTGCGCCTCAGATACTTGCTCCCTATCTGGCCTTTACCATCTATCGATGGGATATAAACGTCCGGATGGCGACCATCGTTGGTTTTGTAGGTGGTGGTGGGATTGGTCTTGCCCTGTATCAGCAGCAGCAAATGCTGGCCTGGAGGAATGTTGGCCTGATCATGTGGTTAATCGCACTGGCAGTATGGGTTATGGATATGTTCAGCGCCTATATTAGAGATCGCTTGCTTACAAATTAGGCGCATATCCATCATTAGGGATTACTATTTCAATGTGATTTATTAATAGCTTGAACGGAGATAAAATGAGCTCGTACAACCCAGTGGAACTGATTTTAAAAAAACGAAATGGGGATGCCCTCACCCAGCAGGAAATCGAATTCTTTGTAAATGGCTTTCTAGATGGCAGTATCCCGGACTACCAGATGTCAACTTTGCTTCTGGCGATATATTTTAAGGGCTTGACCATCGAGGAGATTACGGATCTCACCAAGTGCTACATCAAGAGCGGCAAGGAACTGGTCTTTGCTCCGGACTTGGTGACGGCAGATAAACACTCTACTGGTGGGGTGGGAGACAAGATCAGCCTGATGCTTGCCCCGATTGCTGCTGCGCTGGGACTATACGTTCCGATGATTTCGGGACGGGGGCTCGGGCATACGGGGGGTACCCTGGACAAGCTCGAATCCATCCCTGGTTTCAATACCCAATACTCCATGGAGGAGTTCAAAGCTCTTGTAGAAAAGCACGGTTACGCTCTGGTAGGCCAGTCTGAAGAGTTGGTTCCAGCCGATAAACAGATCTACGCCCTGAGGGATGTGACGGGAACAGTGGAAAGCGTGGGATTGATCACAGCCAGTATCATGAGCAAGAAAATTGCCGAAGGAGCCAAAAATCTGGTGATCGATCTTAAGATCGGTAGTGGAGCCTTTATGCCAAACCTCGAGAAGGCAGAAGAGCTCGCCAAACTTCTGATCCTCACGGGGAAGAGCTTTGGTCAAAACGTATCGGTGATCTTTTCAAACATGAATTCACCCTTGGGAGCGGCTGTTGGCAATGCCCTGGAGGTAATCGAGGCCATCGAATACCTGAAGGGAAATACAAAGCCGGATACTGAGGCTCTTACCACAGCTCTAGTTACAGAGATGCTTCTGATGAGCGGTAAAGCGCAAAGCGAAACTGAAGCCATATCCCAAATCGCAAGAGTGATCAAGGACGGTTCTGCCCTGAATGCCTTCCGGGAGATCATCATTGCCCAAGGCGGAAATCCGGCGGTAATAGACGATTATACTGTCTTTGGCAAGGCGGAACACTGTCTGCCTATTACAGCTGATGCCGAGGGTTTTATCCAGGAGATTGATTCCGGGATGATCGGCTATGCGCTGATCAAAATCAACGCCGGCAGGATGAAAGTGACAGATAGAATCGATTATACCACAGGTGCTACCCTTCCCCTCAAAATCGGAGATTATGTAAAGAAGGGGGATTTAATCGGCCTGGTTCATGCCAATGATAAGGCTCGTGGTGAGGAAGTGGCTGCTAGTATCAAGCGTGCTTATAGCATCACAGGTGAAGACTGTCCCAAACAGGATATAATCTATAAGATAGAGAGAAGTTATGAATAACCATCCAACGCGCCTATCCCTCTCACGGAGTTAAAATTATGGGCCCCATTACAGAGCATCACTTGATGTTGTTCCTGATCCAGTTTGGCTTGCTCCTGGGGGTGTGTAAACTGGCTGGGTTGCTCTTTGAAAAGATGAAACAATCCACTGTGACAGCGGAGCTGCTGGTGGGAATCATTCTGGGTCCGGCAATCCTGGGTCGCTTTGCTCCGGACATTCATCGGATGCTCTTTCCCGATAATTATGTCCAAAGATCCATGCTGGAGACGATTGCCTGGTTTGGCAATTTCTTCTTGCTTTTGGAGACAGGGCTCGAGATCAATTTTTCCCGCATCTGGAATCAACGAGGCGATGCGGTCAAGCTTTCGGCAGCGGATCTGGTGATTCCCATTGTAATCTCCTTTATCCCTATCTATTTTTTGCCTTCTCACTATCTGAATGACCCCTCTCAGAGGGTGATCTTCAGTCTGTTTATAGCTGCGATTATGACCATTAGCGCACTACCAGTGGCTATTCGCGGTATGAAAGACCTCAATATCCTCAGAAGTGATGTCGGCTTTCTTATCATTTCTGCCCTTACGATGAACGATATCGTGGGCTGGGTACTTTTTACCATTATTTTGGGGATTTTTGCCCATGGCGTTGTCGAAATCTGGTTCATCCTCAAGCTTATCGGTCTCACTATTGCCTTTACTGTGATAAGTCTCACTCTTTTCAAGCGCTTAGTGGATAGGGCGATGACCTTTATCCACGAAAAGATGGGGGCGGAAACAGGCTATAAAACCACCTTTATTGTGATTGTGGGTATGCTCTTTGGAGCGATCACTCTCCGGATAGGGATTCATTCCTTGTTTGGCTTTTTCATAGCTGGCATTGTCCTGGGCGAGGCCAGGCATGCCTCCGAAAAAGACAGGCACCTTGTGAACAGGATGGTTTACGCTATCTTTGTTCCCATCTTCTTTGCAAATATCGGCCTGCATCTGAACTTTATTGAGAACTTCGACTGGAAGTTGGTGCTTATCATGTCTACTGTGGGCATCATTTCACGTTATGCTGCTGCCTACATCGGTGCCTCCTGGGCCCGGCAGGACAGGGCGAGCCTGGCGACCATTGCGATCTGTCACTCTCCCGGGGGACAGATGCATATCGTAATCGGTATGCTGGCCTATTCCAGCGGTCTCATCAGTGAAAAGATTTTCGTCAGCATCATCGCAGCGGCGATAGTTTCTACGATCATATTTGGCCCCTGGCTATCCTGGGCAGTTCGTAAAATGCAGAAAGACAAGATCAGATTCCTCTTCGATCGTGACTCAGTTATTATAGACGACAGTGTGCATAGCGTGGAGGATCTGCTGCATCTGATGAGTAAGACCATGGGTAAAAAGACCAGGCTCAAACCAGCCGATCTATATCGGGAGATTCACAACCGGGAAGAACAGATGAGTACAGCTATGGGCCATGGCATAGCCATTCCTCATGCCCGAATCAAGGATTTGGAACACGCTCAGCTGCTCATGGTAAAGACCAGGCACGGCATCGAATGGGACAGCCCGGATGGTAATCCCGTAAATCTTGCCTTTCTGGTTCTTACACCCCTGGATAATTCCAAAGCTCAGCTTCAGATTCTGCAGGCTATCTCGATGGGGCTGCACAATCCTAGAATGGTAAAGGCTCTTCATCGCCACGATGACCCCAAAAAACTGTGGTCTGTGGTTCGCTCAGAACTAATCAACTGTAGCCAGTGTCTGGAGCTGGATTAGTCTGTTGCCCGGTGGTATGGTGCAAGCCATAACTTGTTTAGAGCTGGTTCATTACGGCATTTAAGCAGAAAGAAGCTTGACAAATATCGTATCGCTTTTACAAAGACAAAAAGTAGAGAATGGGATTATTATGCCTTCATGGGAGTTAGTAGCATCCGGGAGAGTACAGGGTGTTGGATATCGACGCTTTGTGTTTGACGCAGCCATCATGTATGGAGTGCGCGGATACGTACGGAATCAGCCCGATGGCACAGTTCTGATTGTTGCAGAAGCAGAAGAAAATACCTTACTTCAGTTCTGTGCTTACCTGAAGACTGGATGTTACTACGCCAGAGTGCGAGATTTGCATATTTCTGCACTGAAAGGCGCTAAGGATTATCATGATTTTTCGATTAGATAGATATTTTGGAGCTCTGGTATTGCTCTTGTTTTTAGTGATACCGCCAGGGCTCTTTGCCCAGAGGTATCAGACGCATACTGTGAAAGCAGGTGATACGCTATATGCTCTCAGCCGTAAGTACGGTGTAAGTGTTTCTCAAATACAGGACTTGAACTCGATGTCTGGCACGAGCCTGTCAATAGGTCAGGTTCTCAAGATCAAGCTTGAACCTGGTCAACCGGCAGTAGCTGAGCAGCCCTCACCCCCAGCCAGAACTGCACGTACAGTAACCCCCGCTCCTGAAACACAGGCGACACCCCAGGCCGAGAGACCAGTAGGGGTACTCCCAGACGATTATTATTACACGGTAAAACCCAAGGATAATCTGTATAGAATAGCCCTGTCAAACGAGATCAGCCTGAGCGATCTCCTGAGATGGAACGATTTTGAGGATGACAAACAGCTGATCAGGCCCGGGCAAGCCCTGATTGTCAAGAACCCGGGCACCTACATACCCCCCTCTGAGGCATCTGCTGATTCTCAACCTCAATCTGGCTCCGATCTGCAAATCCAGAACCCAGCAGTGGCTGATTCTGTAATGATCCAAAGAGTTTACATCGTCCAGAGAAAGGACACACTTTATAGGATTGCCGCAGAAAACGGCATGACTGTCGAAGAACTCAAGCGGATAAATAATCTCACTTCAAACGAGATAAACGTAGGCCAAAAGCTCAATCTCGTGACCCCTAGAGGGGGAGTGCAATCCCAAACAATCAAGCCTGGGCTTACGGAGGATGAGCTGCGCACCAAGGATCGGATTCGATCCGACCTGGCCCGACCTGTGGAAGGCAAAGTGCTTTCCGAATTTGGGATCAGAAATGGTAGGCCTCATAAAGGCATTGACATCGGAGCAAAGAGTGGCACCCCTATTTATGCCGTGCTGGATGGAACCGTTGTCTTCTCCGGATATCAGGGTGCGTATGGCAACGTGATTGTAATTGAGCATCCGGATTTCGTGATGACCGTCTATGCTCACAATGAGCAAAATCTGGTGAGCGTGGGTGATGTGGTGCAAAAAGGGCAGCAGATCGGCACTATTGGAGCCACGGGGAATGCCTCGGGGCCACATCTGCATTTTGAATATCGTATCAAGGGAAAAGCAATCAATCCCAGAAAGGTGTTACCCTTGGAATGAGGAGCATATGAATAGGCTACTGGGACACAGAGACTACGATGAATAAACGAGCTGGACGAGAGAACGTATTTTCAGACAAGGCGTTGCAGAATTATCTGAACGATATCTCGAGGTATAAGACTCTCACCAGAGAGGAAGAGCACGAGCTTGCCATCAAAGCCAAAGCTGGTGATCAGGATGCTCTGACCAAGCTGATTCAATCCAACCTCAAATTCGTAGTCAAGATCGCTACTCGCTATCAGAATCGCGGACTCTCCCTCTCGGAGCTGATTAGCGAAGGGAATATTGGACTGATCAAAGCCATCGAAAAATTTGACCCAGATAAAGATATCAAGCTGATCTCCTACGCCATCTGGTGGATCAAACAACGGATAATGCTGGCTGTCTCCGAAAAGAGCTCCTTGATCCGAATCCCCATGGGAAAGGTGAGCTCGGCCTCCAAGATCAAAGCAACCACCGATCGTCACTTTGCAAAGACTGGCGAGAGCATCAGCTCTGAAGCTCTTAGTGAAAAGACCAATATCGCAGAGAAGTCCATTGATAATCTCAAAGAACAGATCATCGAGACAGTCTCGCTAGACGACATCTTCCACTCGGATAGTTATAGTGATTACACGACCATGGACTTGCTGGAGGATAGAGCAGTAAGTGATCCACAGGTATTATATTACAACGATAGAATGTCCGAGAGAATCAAGAGCGCCATAGATAGCCTGGACTCCCGCGAAGCGGATATCATCCGCACTTATTTTGGACTCAACGAGAGCCAGGAATCCAAGAACTTTGCCCAGATCGCTGAAGATATGGGCCTGTCCCGCGAGCGTGTGAGGCAGATTCAGAAGGAAGCCCTCAAGAAAATGATGCACTCCCTGAAGCCCGAAGAAGATACCTTCGTCAATGAGTTCATCGAGAACTACAATTATTACTAGAAGCACGAAATCACCCAATTATAGGAGCATGTGATGTATAAAGATTTTAACCAGATGATCGAGAAAGTGAAGCAAAATCGCAAGGGAACGGTTGTAATCGCAGCTGCTCAAACCGAATCCGTCCTGGATGCGGCCATCCTGGCAGTACAAGAAGGCCTGGCAAACAGCATTCTGGTCGGAGACAAGACCCAGATCCTGGAGCTTCTGAACAGGATGGCTCCGCAACACCTGGATAGCTTTGAAATAGTCGATACCGGTGCTGATCTCAAAAAAGCGGCAGAAGAATCTGTCCGTATAGTTCGCGAAGGTAGGGCAGATCTGATCCTGAAGGGTAAGACTGATACTGCCGTTCTGCTCCGGGCGGTTCTTGATAAAGAAAAGGGACTGCGGATCAGCGAAGTCATCTCAGACGTTCTCGCCTATGAGCATCCAGATGGGGTGAAACTGATGAGCGATGGCGGGATCAATATTCTGCCCGATCTGAACGAGAAGATTGCCATTATCAAGAACGCAGTTCAGGTCGGCCATGCCTTGGGAAATCCAAACCCCAAAGTAGCGCTTCTTACTGCTGTTGAAATGGTAAACCCCAAGATTCAATCCAGCGTAGATGCGGCTATCATCAGTATGATGAACACCCGCAAGCAGATCCCGGGCTGCGTCATCGAGGGTCCTCTGGCCTTTGATAATGCCATAGATCTGGCTGCAGCCAGGACCAAAGGGATTGTCTCTGATGTGGCAGGCCAGGCGGATATCCTGATCGT
The DNA here is from genome assembly GCA_964652645.1 of uncultured Candidatus Cloacimonadota bacterium. Lineage (GTDB taxonomy): Bacteria > Cloacimonadota > Cloacimonadia > Cloacimonadales > Cloacimonadaceae > CAZZCS01. The sequence continues at coordinate 15,400 of CAZZCS010000025.1, forward strand.
CCCCAATATTGAAGCTGGCAATATCTTTGGCAAGACGCTCACCTATTACTGCAAATACCGTGTAGCGCATGTAGTTATGGGTACCAAAGCACCGATCCTGATACCCTCCAGAGCAGATGAAGCAGAGACCAAGATGCTCTGCATGGCCATGGGCCTTGCCTGCATAAAGTAAGATTTAGCAATGAATGCTTGTATCATCCAGCTGGGTAAGACCAAGGAAAACTGGCTGAAAGAAGGGATACAAGAGTATCTGAAAAGACTGAAGCCCTATCTCAAGATCGAAGTCATAGAATTGCCGGATACGGCCTTGAACAAGGTGGCAAATACTGCTGCAGTCAAGGAAAAAGAGGCCGAACGAATCTTGAAAAATATCCAGACGGAGGATTATCTCATTTTGCTCGACGAAAGAGGCCAGCAGAAATCTTCGATTGATTTTGCTGAGTTTTTAAGTAGTTTGTATATTAGAAGACGGGTTGTATTTGTCATTGGTGGTGTTTACGGTACGGACATGAGCTTGCAAAGCCGCGCAGACCTGCTTCTAAGTCTTTCCAGGATGACCTTTACTCATCAGCATGTTCGCTTGATCTTGGTAGAACAGATCTATCGGGCTATGATGATAAACAGTAATAAACCTTATCACTATTAGAGGTGCTAAATGACAAACTTAGTCTTAAATATAGCTGCTGGCAATCTGAGCAAATCGCTGTCGATATTGGTACAAGGCATGATGGGGATATTCATATTTATGGGGATATTCTATCTATTGGTGTACTCTCTGGACAAGATCTTCAAAACCAGGGAAGATAAATGAAAAGGTTCCTCCTCGCAATCCTCCTCGTATGTCTCGGGACAGCAGGATTTGCCTCTGTAAGAGTCCTCCAAACGAGCCCCAACGAGATTATCATCGAGTACGTTCTTGATGATTACCGCCTCGAACGCGACGGAGACTACACACATATCAAAGCCGCTAGCCTGAACTACCCTAGCCAGACTGGAGCTCCGCTCCTTCCCTATGAAGAGATCAAGATAGCTGTTCCCCCGGAGGGCGGCATCGATTATAGCGTCCTGAGCATCCAGAGCAAGAAAGTGAGATTGGACTACGATATCTTGCCAGCGCCGCAAGTATTGAGCACCAATACTGGCTCCGAACTCCTGTATTCAATGGACAGAGCTCTTTATGCCAGCAAATCTCCTGAGTTTATCGAGCCGCTATTACTCTCCAGCTTCAGGGATTATTCCTACGTCCCGATCAGGATCAATTCTTTCTCTTTGCAGGGAGACAGGGAACTACAAGTAGTAGAGCAGGCGGTCATCCGGATTGGGATCAAAGGCGACGTGTCCCACAAGAGCAACAGAGCTCTGGACTCGCTGAGAGATGTGCTTCTAAACCAGGTCGTAAACCCGGAGCAAGCCCACAACTGGCGGTCTTTCAAGCGCACCCACGTAAACCATGCAGAGTTTTCCCGTTCCGATTGGTGGATCCGGATTGAAACCGATAAAGAAGGATTTTACAAGATTGGGCCTTCTCAACTCTCCACTTTGCAGGTATCTGATATCGATCCCAGAACCTTCCGTCTCTTCAGTACCGGTGGTGCCGTGATGAAAAATACGATCGTAGATCCGGGACTGGAGTTTATGGAACTTCCCATTATCGTAACAGGTGAGAGCGACGGCTCCTTTGATGCTTCGGATTATATCATGTTTTATGGCTCAAGCAGAGACGGGCTGGACAAGAATGAGAACATCAAGACCCGTCACTTCGTAAATCCTTATTCTGCAAACACCGTTTACTGGCTCACCTTTGGTGGTGATTTTGATACTCCTCCCCAGAGGATAGAGACTCTTCCCGAGCAGACGACCTGGAATACCCAAAGAAGCTCACAGCCTTTTACCCTACGAGTGGAAGAAGAAGTGCATCGCCGGGAAACGGAAGGCTTCGATTGGTATATGACCAAGTTCTTTGGGCAGACAACGGCTGATTATCAGCTGCAGTTTACTCTGCAGGATGTCGATCCGTCGGGCGAGCAGAGATTACAGTTTTCGATGATCCAGGATCCGGTGGGACCCACTGCTACCAGTTCCATATCGGTATACATAAACGATATGCTGGTGTACAATACAGGTGCTGCTGATTCTACTATCTTTACCTGGAGCGGCACTGGAGAATACATGTTTAACAAGGCCCATAGCCACTACCGGAATGGGACGAATACGATCCGTTTTAGAGTGCATCGCACCCGAACCAACAATCTATACCTAAACTATTACATAGCAACTCACTACCAGACTGCTACCAAGAGATCAGGCCAATATCTCAGCTCAATCGCCCCCAGCGACTATTTCCAGAATATCAGATACAATTTCACCGGTAGTGTGGATGCAAGCACCAAGGTGTATCGCGTAAAAGGCTGGTCTGAAATCTCTGAGATCAATCCCCAGATCTCTGCCACGGGCTTGTCCTTTGTGGGTAGCGGAATCGCAGACACGAAATTCTGGCTTCTCAATCCGAACGAGCTGCTCAGTCCCGTCCTGGTCGAACGCTCCTATCCCAATGATCTTGTGAGCACGCCCAATCAAATCGATAACGTGATAGTAAGCCCTCTGGATTTCTACGAGCAGGCTCTGGATCTGGCAGAGTTTTATTGGCAGGAATACCAGGTCCGCTCCCTGGTCGTCAAACAAACCGACATCTTTAACCAGTTCAATGGTGGACATCCAGACCCCGCTGCCATCAAGCAGTTCGTGCGTTATCTCTATTACAACTATCCAGCTCCAGCTCTTACTTCAATGACGCTGCTGGGTCTCGGATCCATTGATTGGCGCAATTTCTCCAGACAGGCAGCCGACAAAAACAAGATTATGGTATATCAGAAAGGCAAGGATGTCTCTGACGATTACTTGGGCATGATAAACACGCCCAATTACCCGGAAATTGCGATCGGTAGATATCCCGTGAAGAACCTCAATGAACTGAATCTCATGCTAAGTAACATGCGCTCCTATGTGCAGAACCCCACTCCCGGCTGGTGGAGAAACAGCGCTCTGATCGTGGCAGATGACCTGACTAACGGTAACACAACAGGAGAGTATATTCATACCCAGCAGGCTCAGAATGCCGGCGAATCCTTGAGCAAGGCAGTAATAGTCGATAAAATCATGGGTATGGATTATGACTATGATGAGTTTCAGAACAAGCCCAAGGCCCGGGACGACATGTTTGAGAAGATCAACGACGGTACCCTGGTGTGGTACTATATAGGCCATGGCTCCTATGATAAACTGGGAGCGGAGGACTATCTGAACGGGGCTACAGATATGAATAGATTCAACAATCCGGGGAAACTATCATTCTTTATCGCCGCTTCTTGTAAGGTAGGACACTTTGACTATTGGGGCTTTGAAAGCCTGGCTCAAAAGGTGGTTCTCCTCAACAATCTGGGCTCCATCGGCTCTTATGCAGGAACTCGCGAGACCTATCCCTATCAGAATGCTCCCCTGATGATTGGAACCCTGGATCATATGATAAATAGACGCAATCCCGTGGGATACTCCATCCTCCATGGCAAGATATCCTATACCCAGAGTAACTCAAACGACGAGAAGTATGCCCTCCTGGGAGATCCTCTCCTGCGGATAAATCCTCCTGAAAGAGATACTACCCTCAGTGTATTTGTCGATGGCCAGACGACATCCCAGATCTTCTCACGCCAGAAAGTGGACATGAGCGGTCAGTTTGCTCAAAATGGCCTCAATGGCGTCACTGAAGTGGCAGTATTTGGCAGTGATGAGGTTTACGGCTCTGCCCTCAATACACCCATCACCCGCCGCGGTGCAAACCTTTTCCGAGGTTCATCCACGGTGTCGAACTCCAGCTACAGCGCTAGCTTTATAGTGCCAGACGATGTTATTCCCGGTAATACAGGATCCGTAATCAACTATTTCTGGGATTCGGGCAGTAAGAAGGACTTCATAAATTATAAGTATCCTCTCAATGTGAGCGATCACGCTGTGATCGTGGAGAACAATGATGTTCCCCAGATCGATATCTATCTGGGATCTCTGGATTATAGACAGGGAGATACAGTAGGAACCAACACGACTCTGATAGCCAAGATCTCAGATGAAAACGGAATCAATGTAACCGGTAGCGCAGGGCATAATATCTTACTGATCCTGGATGGAGCAAATCAACCCATTGCGGTGACAGAATACTTCGAATACGATCAGGATTCCCATACTCATGGAACTCTAAAGTATCCGCTATCAGGACTATCCGAAGGCTTCCACACCCTCCAACTGATCGCCTTTGACAATTTTAACCGACCATCAGTAGCCAATACTGATTTTATCGTGAAGAAGAGTGGTGAATTGAGTATCGAACGACTTCTTACCTATCCCAATCCCATGAAAACCGATACCCAGATCACCTTTATTCTCTCCCAGGCAGCCGATATCTCCATAAACATATATACTATGTCCGGGAGACGCATCAGGACGATCAAAGCGACCGGTAAACATGGATTTAACCAGATATTCTGGGATGGCAGAGACGCTGATGGCGATAGAATCGCCAATAACACTTACTTCATCAAGGTGAAAGCAAGCACTCCAGATAATAAGAGTGTAGAAAAGACAGAACGAATCGTAGTCTATAGATAAATCTGTATGAGACGCGCTGGAGTGCCCTGAAAATGCCCTCCAGCGCGCCAGGCATGTATCAAAGACCGGTGCACATCAATAGAAACCGGATCTTTGATAGCCGAGGTAAAGGTTATCAGGGCGCTGTACAATCGTACTTGGGCCCAAACCACCACCCTTATGGTATGGGGCTCCGCCCCACTCCCCGATTGTTCAAAGGTCTTTTAAGTATATGAGGTGCTATGAAAAAGTATCTGTACACCGAAAATGGGATCAGCTTCAAAGAGGCAAACGAAAAAGAAATTGCGGATCTGGTGCTGCGTGACATTCTAAACCCGGACAGTAGCATTCAAGATATCCAGACTCAGAACTTTGTAAAGGTCAGAGAGATCAAGTCCATCATGGATAGAGTTCTGGAGCCAGACATCAAACTGAGCTTCAATGAACCCGACATCGATAACTATCTGGCTTCAGGGAGAGAGAGTTACTATTACAATATCAGCACCAAACACTTCATACTCATGATGCTAATTGCCCCTATCTTTCTCTTTTATTGGATATACCGGCAGTGGCAGTACGAGTACCGCAACGACAAGAAAAGACGCTTCAAACGCTCGTTCTTATCCATGCTGATTGATATCTTTTCTTTCAATTCTGTGCTCTATATGATCGCGGGGGATAAAGAGATGATGGAGATCAAAAAAGCTGGATTTGATCCTGAAAGCACGGGCTGGAAACTCTATGCCTGCGTTTTTGGGCCAATTCTGATCTCTTTCATCATCAGAGGGTTTTATTGGCTGGAGCAGTTCCTTTACCTGGCTGCATCAGTAGGGGTCATTATGACCTTGCTGCCCGTGGTTCGCTACATCCGCGATGTAAACGAACTCAAAGGCGGTAAATACACTTCCCAAACGCTGTTTTACTACGTGGTCTGGCTGGTGGTCGTGTATCAAATCATCATGTACGCAGTCCTCTTTAGGGGGATGATGTAGTTTTTGGGTAAAACTTAGACGAGTTGCACATTGAGTTACAAGTTACGAGTTACGAGTTACAAGTGCTGCGCTCTATCTACTTACGATTTAGGATGTACGATGTAGGATTAGCTGCGCTCTTCGATAATCACCTATCTATCCATCTACATAGTAGGGGCGAGACGTGGCTCGCCCACTTTTTTTACGCGGGGTCCCCGGGGCTGAGCTTGCGCAGACCTGGGGTTATCAGACGTGGCTCGCCCAAAAAGAATAGAACGCAGATGACTGGATCGACTAGATCAGCGGGATCTTTTTCTTTTGCTAAACATTAAAAGTTAAAGGAACTGCGTTCAATCGATTTACAATTTAGGATGTACGATATACGAATTGCTACACCCTTGGAACGCCGAATTCAGAGCTTGTGCGAAAACAGAGATAGATGAAACAAATGAGTCCCAGCGGGACGCCATTTTAGCTAGAATGTCGTACCCTCCTGATTCAGTTGAGTCCCGTCGGGACGACATAACAGAATGTTCTACATTCATATATGCCTTGCATAATACCGTCCCGATGGGACTCGACCATCATATAAAACACCGAATGCTATCTGAAATATCGTCCCGCTGGGACTCGCTGCGCTACTTGTGGGCAGATATCTGGCACTCCACCAGGGGGCTTGTGCAATGCCCATACTATTTGCACAGCAGGATCTTACGGGTCGCATTGCCGGATTTGCTCTCCATCCGGATCAGGTACATACCGCTGGATACTTTCGTACCTCTGTGGTCTTCTCCATACCAGGTCACATTATGCTGGCCGGACTTGAGCTCTTCATCCACCAGGGTTCGGATGAGTTGGCCTTTGAGGTTATACACATTCAGGGTGACTTTCTGCGGACTGGGGATACTATATATGATAGTAGTCTGGGGATTGAAGGGATTGGGGTAGGTGCTTACCAGGGCAGACCTTGCTATGGGCAGAACGTTATCCACTGTAGTCAAGGGGGCTTCCACAAGATCCACCAGGGCAATGCTGTTTGCCTGGATTACTTCCATAGTGACATCATCCTGGATAAAGGCAATGATCTCACAGTTATCTGGATTCCAGGCTGGATTCCAGGCAAAGGAGATATCATGATCGTACATCCCTTCCTCGTTATTGAACATTTCTATCGGCAAGCCCACATGGCTGGGATACATGCCCCGATTAACAAAATTGAGCACAGTCTGTCCCTGCCATATCTGGGGAATTCCAGATTCTGTGATTGCAAGATACAAATGTAGATTTGGCTGAGCCCGCCTCACTCTCTTATCAATGCGAACTGTAAGCTCATATTGCTCTTCTATTTCACGACCATAGATCAAGATATCACCGGGGGATTTATAGGGGATTCGCTGTTCATATAGAGGCAGGTAGTCATCTATGATGCTATTGCCAAAGCTACCTCCCACATGCCGGCACAGTCCATCAAAGAGACTGGTAGGGAAAGAACGTACATCATAGAGAACCTTACGGGATACCGATGAAGTATTGGCATAGGAATCATAATAGTGATTACCCAGGATGGCCACAGAAGCGTCCATATCCAATAGATCAGCTGCTGCCAGTGAAGTCCCTGGGCCAAAGGGGGTCCATATCCCGGAACAGATCTCCAAAAGAACTTTCTGCTTCGGGTGGGTCCAGGTGCTTACCCATTTTTGGATTACATTGTTATCAGATGCCTGATCCACTACAGCCTCGACTGATCTGGCTCTGAGGACAAAGCGATAGATTTCGTCTGCAAAACTTGGGTAGAAAGCCGGGAATTCCACAATAATCTCTCCGTCCAGAGACAGAGCAGTTGTAGCAGTAAAAACGTATTCATCGACCAACAAGTCCCCTTCATAGATGTCCAGCTCTACTATTGGAGTCAATGCCTCAATTCCCTTGTTCTTTACTACACAAGAAGGAGCAAAAGGTTCGAAGGCAGCAATCTGGGAGGGAAGATTACTTTCTACTATTACAAGATCATAATCGTGGAGATGCCAGAGGATAAGATCATCAGCCAGCCAGGCTCGAATACTTGGACAATAGCCGGATACAAAGAGGGCTATCTGAAACTGGTCTGACCCCACATCTTCATTGGTGATAAGAATAGATTCAGATTGTGCTGGCAAATCCGGGAAGAGATACATCGTCCAAACCTCATGCCACTCCCCTTCCGCACTGCGGGTAGCAACACCTACCCTTGCCTCCTCGCTTTCTAAACGGGGATCCATAAAGTGCTTGAAGTGAAAGATCAATTGAGTCATATCTGTGGTGTCCACCATTGGGGATATAAAGTAAGAATTGCCTTGAAAACTGGGTGATGAATCAAACCACAGCTCAGGAATAGTCCCTCTGCTATACCTGCTAAAAGATAGACGCCAATTCGCCTGGTGTGAATCTACAGACCAGCCTTCGGGAGGCATCACTTGGGAATCGAAACCCTCTGTTAATAACACCGTATGACTCGGTGAAGCCAAGGCTATACCTATAAATATTATCCAGTATACTACTAGTAAGATCCGCTTTGCTTTCATGCTGACCTCCTTCCTTATATGAGCATCATCCACGACGCTTCTACAATATTTTATGCCCCAATTGTATGTCAATATAAATATTATATCTCAGCTTCTAGGCGAAGTTCATAAAGAATCCCCAGGCAAAACCTTTGGTTAATAAGCATGGGTGGGCATTGCAATATATAAATCATATTCATCTGCATTTAATACTTGACAAGGATACAAACGCAAAAATAGTATTAAACATGATTATAATAGTAACTTCAATTGATATGTAAATGGAGGTAGAATGCGCATTAAGCTTGCATTGACTGTCCTGGTGATTTTGGTG